>NZ_JAEKCY010000020.1:0-104048 GCF_016405475.1 Pseudomonas sp. MF6767
GTCATAGCGTTTACTTCCTCAAATGGGTCTCTTTGCGGCATTACTGTTTTGGCTGTGGTGGCCAGGCACCCCCGTTGCGCCCCGGGTGCCTGCCCACCACAGCCAAAACAGTAATGCCGCAAAGAGACCCATTTGAGGAAGTAAACGCTATGACCACACTGCGAATCCACGGTATGACCTGCGCCTCCTGTGCCGACCGCGTCAGAGATGCTCTGGAGGGAATCTCCGGCGTGCACCGGGCGGACGTCTCCTACGCCGGTGGGAAGGCCGAAATGACGGCCGACGCGGCTGTCAGCCGTGAACAAATGCAAGCCGCCGTCGAGGCCCTTGGGTATCAAGCGTCGTTCGAAGTCGCCTCGCTACAACCGCGCCCCGGCCAGCTCGATAAGGCGCTGGGCTGGTTGCGCAGCGACACCGAGGTCGGCAAAAACGGCGACGCGCTACACATTGCAGTCATAGGCAGCGGCGGTGCGGCAATGGCGGCCGCCTTGAAGGCGGTGGAAGCCGGCGCCCGCGTCACTCTGATCGAGCGCGGCACCATCGGCGGCACTTGCGTCAACGTCGGCTGCGTGCCGTCGAAAATCATGATTCGCGCCGCGCATGTGGCTCATTTGCGCCGCGAGAGTCCGTTCGATGACGGAATGCCCGCCACGCCGCCGACCGTCCTGCGCGAGCGGCTGCTCGCGCAACAGCAAGGCCTTGTCGACGAACTGCGTCACGCCAAGTACGAAGGCATTCTGGAGAGCACACCAGCCATCACCGTGCTGCGTGGCACCGCTCGCTTCCAGGACGGCCACACGCTCAGCGTCGAACTGGTCGAGGGGGGCGGGCGCGAAGTCGCGTTCGACCGCTGCCTGATCGCTACCGGCGCCGGTGCGGCCGTGCCGCCGATTCGCGGGCTGCAAGACACCCCCTATTGGACCTCGGAGGAGGCACTGGCCAGCGCCAGTATTCCGCAACGGCTCGCCGTGATCGGCTCATCCGTGGTGGCCTTGGAGCTGGCGCAAGCCTTTGCCCGGCTGGGTAGCCGCGTCACCATCCTGGCGCGCAACTCGCTGTTCTTCCGCGAAGATCCGGCCATCGGCGAGGCGCTGACCGCAGCCTTCCGCATGGAGGGCATCGACGTGCTTGAGCAGACACAAGCCAGTCAGGTGACCCACGCCAACGGCGAATTCGTACTGACCACCAACCACGGTGAACTGCGCGCCGACCAACTGTTCGTCGCCACCGGCCGCACGCCCAACACCCAAAGCCTGAACCTGGAAGCGGCGGGTGTACTGTTGGATGAACGCGGCGCCATTCAGATCGATCAGGGCATGCGCAGTAGCGCAGTGGATATCTATGCAGCCGGCGACTGCACCAACCAGCCGCAGTTCGTCTACGTCGCGGCGGCGGCTGGCACCCGTGCGGCGATCAACATGACCGGCGGCGAAGCTACGCTTAATCTCGATGCCATGCCGGCGGTGGTGTTCACCGATCCGCAGGTGGCCACCGTCGGTTACAGCGAAGCGGAAGCACAGCGCGCAGGCCTCGAAACCGACAGTCGCACGCTGAGCCTGGACAACGTGCCGCGTGCGCTGGCCAACTTCGACACGCGAGGGTTCATCAAGCTGGTCGCCGAAGCGGGTTCTGGTCGGTTGCTCGGCGTGCAGGCGGTGGCCCCGGAAGCGGGCGAGCTGATTCAGACGGCGGTGCTGGCTATTCGCAACCGCATGACCGTGCAGGAGCTGGCCGACCAGTTGTTCCCCTACCTAACCATGGTCGAGGGCCTGAAGCTCGCGGCGCAGACTTTCACCAAGGACGTAAAGCAATTGTCCTGCTGCGCTGGATGAATGGAGAGCACCATGAAATTTGCCCGCTACATTACCGAGATCGCCGAACGTCTCACCCCGACCAACCGGCCCAAAGGTTTTGCGGAGTTCTTGGTCGCGCTACTGGGTGAACTTGCCAAGGGACGCCCGATTTCGCGAACTACGCTTGCCAGGACTCTTGGCTGGCCCGCTGAGCAAGTGGCGGCTGTGCTCGAACAAGCCACCAGTACCGAATACGACAACGATGGGAACATCATCGGCTATGTCCTCACCTTGCGCGAGACGTCGCATGTCTTGGAAATTGACAACCGCCGGCTGTATGCCTGGTGCGCGCTGGACACCCTGATGCTCCCGGCGTTAATCGGCCGTACAGCTCGCGTCTCGTCGCATTGCGCTGCAACTGGAGCACCCGTTTCGCTTACGGTTTCACCCAGCGAGATACAGGCTGTTGAACCTGCCGACGTGGCAGTGTCACTGGTATTGCCGCAGGAGGCGGCCGACGTTCGTCAGTCCTTCTGTTGCCATGTGCATTTCTTCGCATCTATCCCAGCGGCAGAAGATTGGGCCTCCAAGCATCAAGGATTGACTATCGTAAGCGTCCAAGAGGCGTTCGGCGTGGGCCAGGAGCTTAATCGACATCTGTTGCAGACCCTTCCAATGAGAACATCGTGATTGGATTTCGACTCAATGTCCTACGGAGTGGGCATCGGATTTCTCTTTCCGACTTTGATCCGGTGATCCCAGCCATCGCCAAAGTCATAGACCTAGCGGAATGTCCTTTTCCCGTTCAACGCTTTGATCAGAGTCTTGCGGGTCTCCGAGTTCACGGGAGGCCCCCATCCATCGGAGTCGGGAATACCGTAACTCTCACCAGCTATTTCAAACTCATGCAGATGGTCATCGTGCCAGCCCATTGCGATCTGGATCACCGCGTGCAATTTGCCTAAGGTGATGTTCTCGGGCACCGCCACACGGCGCCAGATGGCAGGTTCGATCCACTTCAATTCAATGTGCAGTAGCAACAAATCAGGTTCGGGTTTTGGCAAGCGAACAGTTTTGACCATGGATCAGGCGGCCTCGCAGAGTTCCGTGGAGGCGAGAGAAACGTTCCAGGGCAGCAGTTCGTCGACCCGATTGATCGGGTGGTCGGCGATGCGCTCCAGCACGTGTGTCAAATAGGCTTGCGGGTTCAGGTCGTTGAGTTTGGCTGAACCCACCAGGCTGTAAATCGCAGCCGCTCGTTCGCCGCCGGCGTTGGAACCGACGAACAGATAATTTTTTCTGCCTAGCGCGACAGCACGTAGCGCGCGTTCGGCAGCGTTGTTGTCGATCTCAATTCGCCCGTCATCGCAATAGCGCACCAAGGCCTGCCACCGATTGAGGGCATAGAGAATCGCACCGCCCAATGCCGATTTTTTCGACAGTTGAGTCAGCGTCTGGTTGAGCCACGCGTGGAGTTGTTCCAGCAGCGGACTGGCTCGGCTTTGCCGAACCACTTTTCGCAGGTTGGGCGGTTGCCCTCGAATCTCGCTTTCGATGGCATACAGGGCCGCAATCCGTTGCAGCGCCTCGGCGGCAAGTGGTGAAGCCAGGTCTTTGTAGACCTCGTAAAACTTGCGCCGGGCGTGAGCCCAACACGCCGCTTCCTCAATGGTGCCCGTGGCATATAGTTGAGCAAAACCGGCATAGCCGTCCGCCTGCAAGATCCCGCTGAAGCGCTTGAGATGCGCGCGGGGATGTTGCCCCTTGCGATCCGGCGAGTAGGCAAACCAGACCGCCGCCGGTGTCGCGTCCCCCGTAGGTCGGTCGTCCCGCACGTACGTCCACAGGCGCGCCGATTTGGTCTTGCCGTTGCCCGGCGCGAGCACGCCAATCGGCGTGTCGTCGGCATGGACTTTGTGTCCGCTCATGACGTGGTGCTCAAGGGCGTTGATCAGTGGTCGCAGCAACTGACTGCTCTGGCCAACCCAGTCGGCCAGGGTTGAGCGCTCCAGCTCCACGCCCTCACGGGCGTAGATCTCGGACTGCCGATACAACGGCAAATGATCGACAAACTTCGAGACCAGCACATGGGCCAACAACCCTGGGCCGGCAAGACCTCGGGCGATCGGGCGACTCGGTGCCGGCACCTGGGCGAAGTGCTCGCAGCAGCGGCAAACCCACTTCGGACGGACATGGCGAATGACTTTGAAACGTGCCGGAACGTACTCCAGCACTTCGGACACATCCTCACCTAAATGGCGAAGCGTCCCACCGCAGCCAGTGCATTGCGACTCGGGCTGATGAACGTGGGTTTCGCGAGGTAGGTGTTCAGGCAATGGTTTACGGCGCGAAACTGCGCGAGGTGCCGGCTCGACTGGAGGTGTCATTTCGGCTTGGCTGATTTGCAGCTCATCAAGGCTCAACTGGAGCTGGTCGATCATCGCTTCCAGTTGCTCGGAGCTGCGACCGAACTGCGTACGACGCAGCTTGGCGATCATCATCTTCAAGCGCTCAATCTCTGCGTGCTGGGCAGCGATCAGCGCCTTCAAGGCTTGAAGATCATTCGGCAGGGAGTCGGTCACGAGGGTCATGCCCGAATATTACTGGGGATTTTTTCAGCGCGGCAAGTCAGACCGCGAGGACGGGTGCTGTACGAATTGGCCGGCGCCAATCAATGCCCTCCAACAGCATCGACAACTGCGCGGTCGTCAGCGACACGCTGCCGCTGGTTGCTTGCGGCCAGACAAAGCGTCCTTGCTCCAACCGTTTGCAAAACAGGCACAAGCCGTCGCCATCCCACCACAACAGTTTGATCCGGTCACCACGCCGTCCGCGAAAGGCGAAGATCTGACCGGAGAAGGGATCGGCTTCCAGTTGAGTCTGCACCATGGCCGCCAAACCGTCGAAGCCACGACGCATGTCCGTGACGCCAGCGGCGATCCAGATACGGGTTCCAGCGGGAGGGGCAATCATCGCACTAACTGCTGCAAGACGAGTTGCAGCGTCTGCGGGTCTGGTGCTCCGGTGATACGCAACTTGGCTTTTCCTACCTCAACTGCGATCTCGGAATGACACTCTGCCTGTGGCTGGAAGACTGGCGGCAGATCCATTGGCGCCTCGATCACCTGGACTGGCAAAAACGAAGCACTCTGGCTGACCGGGCCGAATAGCCCTTCTTGGTATTGCTGCCGCCAGCGAAAGACCAGATTGGCATTGACGTCATGTTCGCGAGCGATCAATGACACGGAGGCGCCAGGCTGGAAGGTGGCCTCGACGACTTGGCGTTTAAAGTCCAGCGGAAAGTTGGGGCGGCGACCGGCTCGACGGGCTGGGGCAACTGTATCCAAGATAGTGTCCACTAAAAAATGGTGTCCACTATCTTGGCCAATTTGGAGGGCTGTCAGGAGAGGGTGCTGGCCGGACGGTTACAGTGATTGGCCTTGAACCGCCATTTTTTCAACTGTGGGCTCCTCCTAGGAAGCACCGCCGTGTATGCCCACGTGTATGCCTAACCAAGGATTGATAGAAAAGCCCCCATAAATAGGGCACCAAACCTATCGGTTCAAACGACGCCGGGGCACCAAATTTGGAATGAAAAAGCCTCAGGTCGGGAGATCTGGGGCTTTTTTGTGCGTTTGGTGGGTGGTGAAAGAGTGTTGAGTCGCGTCGGGATAGTAGAGGTGAAAATAAATCCCCTTTCCCCTCCCTTTTTCCCAAGCAGTTTTCCAGCTCTACGATCATTACGATTTCACCGTCTTGAGCGCCGGTCTCAAGCAAAGAAGAAACGCCTACACAGGAACCTCCGCCCTGATCAGCGTACCGCCTTCGGCCAGATTGCGGGCAGTAATGGTACCGCCATGGGCGTGGCAGATCGCACGGGCGATGGACAAGCCTAGCCCGCTCCCCCCCGAGTAACGTGCCCTGGAGCGCTCTGCACGCCAGAAGCGGTCGAACACGCTGTCCAGATGCTGGGCTTCGATACCTGGCCCTCGGTCACCGACTTCAATCACCACCGAACCGTGAACCCGGCGCGCCGTTACATTCAACTCGCCTCCCCCGGCCGCATAACGCAGCAAGTTATCGACCAGAATGTTGATCACCTGGCCCAGGCGATCACGATCGGCATGCATACGAAGCCCATCAGCAATACTGACCTGCGTCAGCACGCAAGCCTCATCCAACTGCGGCTGGAACCACGCCAACCGCTCCGCCACCAGAGCTACCAGAGAAAACTCGCTGCGCTCCAGCACCAGCCGGCCAGCACGAGCCATCGACAACAGGTGCAAATCATCCACCAGCTTTCTGAGTTGATCGAGCTGACGCTTGACCATGCCCAACTGCATGGCATCGCTGGGGAATACCTCATCGAGCATACCCTGCACGCGCCCCATGGCGGCGTTCAAGGGTGTGCGCAGTTCGTGGGCAATGACCGCGCTGGATTCACGCACATCGCGCTCATAGCGCTCCAGTTGCGTGGTCATGCTGTTGAAGTCGCTGACCAGCCGTTGCAGCTCGTCGGGCGCGTCGCGGTGCACCGGCAGGCGAGTCAGGAAATCACCGCCGGCGACTCGCCGGGCGCCCTGGGCAATTGCCGAGAACTGGCTGGACAAGGGCCGCGAAAACCACAGGCCGAAGCCAATGATGATAGGGATCGCGGCCAGCACCAGGCCGATCAGTATCAGCCAGTCGCGATTGGCGATAGCCGGCTGGAAATAGTCCAGCGGATAGTACTGGGCAACCACTTGACGCAAGCGTGCCTCATTGAGCTCTGGCTCGGCGCGCAACGCCAGCAGCTCCTCACGCGGCCCAGGCGGCAGATGCTGCACAAAATACCAGTCCGACAGTGTGACGTTGATCCACATGCACACCGAGATCACCACCACCGCGCCGATCGCCAGCAGGCTCATGCGCAGGCCGATCCAGCGCCACATGGGTTTGTCGTTGACCCGCGGTTGCTCAAGCATGTGCGTTACCTGAATCGATAGCCAATGGAGCGCACCGTGACCAGAACGCCGGTGATGCCGTGGTTTTCCAGCTTGCGGCGCAGGTTGTGCACGTGGGTGTCGACGACGCGGGCCAGGGCTTCGCTTTCCGGTAGGCAGATTTCCAGCAACTCATCACGAGTGAAGGCCTTGGACGGCGTCTTGAGCAACGTCACCAGCAGCTTAAATTCCGTTGGGGTCAGGTCCAGCCATTGCGGTGGTGCTTCGCCCTGCTCAATGGCCGCGGTAAACGCAACAAGATCCACCCGCAGGTTTTCATGGCGCAGCAGGTGTTCGACCGGTTGGTTGCCGGTGGTGCGCCGCAACACCGCGTGCACCCGCGCCACCACTTCGCGCGGGCTGTAAGGCTTGACCACATAGTCGTCCGCGCCATAACGCAAGGCACCGAGTTTTTCCGGTTCGTCGCCCATGGCCGTGACCATGATGACCGGCGTGTCACTGCTACGGCGCACGGCGGATAACACCTCGGTGCCGCTCAAGCGCGGAAGCATCACGTCGAGCAGGATCAGGTCGGGCTGCCAGCTTTTGTACAGGTCCAGACCGCGCTGGCCGTCTTCGGCCAGGGCCACCTCATAGCCATCCCGGAGCAAGTAGGCTTCGAGAATGTTGGCGCTGTCGGCGTCGTCTTCGACGATGAGGATACGTTTTCCTGACACAAAGAAGCCTCTTGATGAAACCTTGATAATTTACGAGCGGTTTATTGAAAGTGCGCTGCCAGTATTGCCCTACGCCCGCTTTCGCGAGCCGATCCTATGCCGACCACTGCATCGCTGTCCAAGCCTATCAACGGGCCTGAACAGCTCGATCAGAGGGAGGTGTTGTGTCGCGCGTCGGCGGGCGCACTGCTGTCTTCTTTTGCACATAGGGCTTGACCATGAACTTCACCACCTCCCCTACCCACAACGTTCTGTTGGGCGCCGTCACGCTGCTGTGCTGCGCGCTCGCGCCCCAGGCTCAGGCGACCGACGCCAGCCCGACAGCCGAAGAAACCACCGTTACCCTGGGCCTTGGCATGGGTGTCACGCCTCGCTACATGGGTGCTGACCGCTACCGTCCGCTCGTACTGCCGATGCTCAGCATCCAGCACGGAGCGTTGTTCGCCGACACCACTCGCGGCGTGGGCCTGCAATTTCAATCCGACAGTGGTTTTAGCGCCAGCGCAGCGATCAATTACGACCTGGGCCGCAAAGAGAAGGACAGCATCACCAGCCCGGGCGGCGACGAGCTCAGAGGTATGGGCGATATCAACGGCGCAACCGTCGCCGACTTTACCCTCAGCCAACAACTGCTTGACTGGCTGTCGGTCAACGGCGAAGCCGAACTGCGCATGGCCGGCGAGCACCGAGGCAACCGTTACCGCTTTGGCCTGGAAGGCATCTTGTTGCACACAGACCGCGACACCCTGAGCCTGGCCATCGACGCCCATGCCGGCGATAGCCGCTACAACCAGACGTTCTTCGGCGTCACCCAGGCTCAGAGCCAACGCTCGATCTACAGCAAGTACACCGCCGACGCCGGGATCTATGCCTACTCCGCTGCCTTGAACTGGCAGCACACCTTCGACGCGCACTGGTCAACGCTGGCCAGCCTGACGCTGACTCAATACGCTGACCAGGCCAGCGACAGCCCGCTGGTAAGGCGCGAAACCGCAGGCTTGGGCCTGTTTGCAATCAACTACACGTTCTGACAACAAGCCCCGGGTATGCAGGCTTCATCTGAACTATCCCTGGGGCAGATTCCAGTCCTGTGCGAATGGCTTTTCAGACCGCGCAAGGTTCTCCCCATCAGGGCGTACACACGATGATCCGTTTGAAGTACCTGTCCAAAAGAGCCGTGCTGCTCTATGCGCTATTGATGAGTATCGGCAGTCAAGCCTCCCCCACCCTGCATACCGAAGCGTTCGTGCATCCTGGCCTGCTCCAGACCCGGGAGGACTTCACGCGGATACGCGAGAAGCTGGCCAACTATAACCAGCCGTGGCTGGCCGGCTGGCAGAAGCTGATCGCCAACCCCCATGCCTCATTAGCCTGGCAGCCCAACCCGATGCCGGTGGTGTACCCCACTTCAGGCGGCCCGAATAACGACAGTGTTCTGTTCAACGACGCAGCCGCCGCGTATGCACTGGCCCTGCGCTGGCAGATCTCCAACAACCCGGCGTATGCCGACAAGGCCGTGAGTATTTTGAACCAGTGGGCCTTGACCCTCACCGCGATCAAAGACAAGCCCGGCAGAGCTTTGGTGGCAGGCTTGTACGGCTACCAACTGGCCAACGCGGCCGAACTGCTGCGCAGCTACCCAAAGTGGCGGGCGGAAGATTTCCAGCGTTTTCAAGGCATGATGCTCACTGTGTTCTACCCCATCAATCATGACTTCCTGGTGAACCACGACGGCGCCCGGCCTGATCATCATGGGGCCAGCTGGGACCTAGCCAACATGAACTCGATGCTGGCCATCGGCGTACTGACCGACCGCCGCGATCTCTACAACGAGGCCGTCGACTACTTCAAGCACGGCACCGGTAACGGCGCCATCGCCCACGCGGTGTGGAAGCTCTACGGCGATGGCCTTGGTCAAGTCCAGGAAAGCGGACGTGATCAGTCACACGCAATGCTCGACATAGCCCTGCTCGGCAGTTTCTGCCAAATGGCCTGGAGCCAGGGCAACGACCTGTTCGGCTACCAGAACAACCGCGTGCTGCAGGGCGCCGAGTATGTGGCCAAGTACAACCTTGGCCAGGAGGTGCCGTTTACCCCCATCCCCAACAGCAGCTTCAAACAGACCGTCATCTCGGCCGATCATCGCGGCGAAACCCGTCCGATATGGGAACTGCTCTACAACCACTACGCCGTGCGAAAGGGCCTCAGCGCACCGAATGTGCAGGCCATGGCAAATAACGTCCAAGTGGAAGGTGGTGGCGGGGATTATGGTGCTGACAGGGTTGGCTACGTCCAGCTGGGGTATGGGACGTTGCTGTATTCGTTGGGGGAATACGGTTTGTCGGAGATGCAGTTAATGCCTTAGAGGTATATCACCGAAGCTGCGCTGCGCATTACAAATGCGTCCTTTCTACCTGTCAAATTCGAGGAATGGCAAGAACGCATTGGTGTGTTGGAAATGTCAAAGGACGCCAGCACCATCGCCGCAGAAGTGTGGAGCCAGATATGAATGAAACACCCGAGGTCTTTAGACCCGGGGCTTTTTTGTGAGCCACTTGCACGCGCAACTCGATGTTGCTACGAGTGGCTAAGCGCCTACATCCCGATGGGTTGAGTATTACGAAGGCCTTGATGAATTCCCGGAATGCTGCTTTTCCAGGCTTGAAATTTCACCGCGCAACACCCCCTCCAACACCCCAAAAAACCCCTGAATATGCCCCTGCTTCAACGCCTGCGGCCGCGTAACCAAATAAACCTCCATCGCCGGCAGTTCTATCTCCTGAAAAACCTCACTCAACCCCGTCGCCAAAATACGCGGCAACACCGCCACCCCCATCCCCCGCTTCACCGATTCAAGCTGCACCGCAAACGAACTCACCCTGATCGGCGCACGGTCCACCCCCGCAGCTTTCGCAGCGCGCATTTGCGGCAGCAGATCCAGCGGCGGCAGCAAGGCGATACTGGCGGCGGTAGCTGGCGTTAGCGCAGGAAACCGTTGCAGGTATTCAGCAGTTGCGAATACGCCGTAAGCGAGTTTGCCGAGCCCTCGGTAGATCAGGGAAGGTTCGCCCAGGTGTGCGGTGCGTATGGCGATGTCGGCCACGCCTCGTACGATTTTGTGAAAGTCGGTGGTGACCTGTAGTTCTACGGAACAGCCTGGGTGCTGGGAGGTGAAGCGGCTGGCGGCCTCAAGCACGCTGGCGGAAAAGCCTTCGCCGGCGCTCACCAGCACGGTGCCGCTGAGGGTTGCTGGCGTGCCGTCGGCGGGGGCCTGGCGGCGCAGGCCGGATTCGGCTGCCAGGGCGACGTCTACCAGGGCTTGGCCTCGGGAGGTGAGCCGGCAGCCTTCCACGCCGCGTTCCACCAGTGGTTCGCCCAGGGCGGTTTCCAGTTGGGTGAGGCGGCGGGAGACGGTAGACGCCGCAATGCCAAGTAACTGGCCTGCCTGTAAAAAGCTGCCGCGCCGTGAGACTGCCAGCAGCAGTCGAAGATCGTCCCAATTTGCCTGCAATGCCATATCTCCGCGCTTCCCTGGTGTGCAGATGTGCAAAGCCATTATGCCGTAGGCGCTGTTTTTACGGCGCGGGCTGACCGGTATATCTACTGGCCTTCTCAACAAATGGAATGGCCTGTATGAACACGAACCCCAATCGCTTGCGCAGCACCTTTGTGACCGGTGCCACCGGCTTGCTGGGCAATAACCTGGTACGGGAGCTGGTCGCACGGGGTTATGCGGTGAAGGCGCTGGTGCGCTCGGCGGCCAAGGGTGCGCAGCAGTTCGGCGATGTGCCGGGCGTGGAGCAGGTGGTGGGGGACATGGCGGATGTGGATGCCTTCGCGGCGGCGTTGCAAGGCTGCGATACGGTGTTTCACTGCGCGGCGTTTTTTCGGGATAACTACAAGGGCGGCAGCCATTGGGAGGAACTGGAGAAGATCAATGTCGTCGGTACCCGAGCCCTGCTGCAACAGGCCTATGACGCCGGTGTGCGACGGTTTGTGCACACCTCGTCGATTGCCGTGCTCGACGGTGCCCCCGGTACGCCGATCGACGAGACGTGCCTGCGGGTCGAAGCCGATGCGGATGACTACTACCGCAGCAAGATCCTGGCTGAGCGGGAGGTGTTGAGGTTTCTTGAAAGCCATCCGCAGATGCACGCTTGCATGGTCTTGCCCGGTTGGATGTGGGGGCCGGGTGACCGTGGGCCGACGTCTTCGGGGCAGTTGGTCCGGGACGTTATCAACGGCAAGCTGCCGGGGCTGATTCCGGGCACCTTTTCTCTGGTCGATGCCCGCGATGTGGCCTGGGCGCACATTGCTGCCGCCCAAAGCGGGCGACGGGGCGAGCGTTATCTCGCGGCCGGTCGCAACTTGACCATGCGCCAGCTGATGCCGGTGCTGGGGCGTATTGCCGGGGTCAAGGTACCCTCGCGCCAACTGCCGCTGCCCGCGCTGTACCTGTTGGCAGCGGTGCAAGAGGCCTATGCGTACCTGACTGGAAAGCCCATCTTGCTGAGCATGGCGACATTGCGGTTGTTGATACGCGAGGAGCACCGTACCCGCTTTGACCACCGTAAAAGTGAAGAGGAACTGGGGCTGAGTTTTCGTGTATTGGAGCAGACCCTCACGGACACGGTGGCGTGGTCCCGGGCCTACGGCGGGTTGTAATAAAAAGCCCCAGGTCGACAGGCCTGGGGCTGGTTCGTGGCGGCGGGTTCACTGCTGTTGCAACGCCTCTAGCCGTGCCGGCAAGTCCTCCTCGGGAAAGCGTTGGTACAGCGCCAGCAGTTTTTCATCCGCGGCCCTGGTTTCACCCGCTCGACGCAGGTTCACAATTTCCTGCAGACCTGCTTCCAACGTAGGCAGCGCCCGTTTGCTGAGTTTCAGCGCTGGCTGATCCGCCACTGCGCTTTCGGCTTGAGCAGGCGCACTTTCAACCCGTGGCGCTATCGCCATCCGGGCCATTGGCGCGGGGGCGGAGAAGGCTTGCGGCGCTGGCTGGGCGGCTTCTTCGTGGTGCGGCGCAGAGAATGTCGCGGTGGAGGTTTCGGGTGGCGGCACGGGGGAGCGCATGACCACGCCGATCATCAGTGCCAACCCGGCGACGGTGGCAAATGCCATTTGCCAGCGCGGGCGTTGGCAGGCTTGCAGCCAGCGTTGCCACAGGCTGGGTTGCGGCTGCGGGGCTTCGCGGCGGGCGGCGTTGAGGATGAAGGCGTCGAGGGACGCGGGCGGTTCGCCCGTGCTGTGTTGACGGTAGTGCTGAAGCAGCGCGTCGTCCGGGGTGTGTCGGGAGTCAGTCATACGGGTACCTCCTCGGCCAGCAGGCGCCGCAATTTTTGCAGGGCGTAGCGCAAGCGGCTTTTTACGGTTTCCAGCGGGGCGCCGGTGAGGGTGGCGATTTGCGGTACTTCGAGCTCGCCGTGCAGGCGCAGCAGAAACACTTCGCGCTGGTCTTCGGGCAACGCTTGCAGGGCCGCGTCGAGGCGCGCCTGGTCGCGGCTGAGGGTCAGTTGTTGCTCGGGGCCGTCGCTGTCATCGGCCTGGGCGTGGAGCTGTTCATCGTAGCTGTCGTGCAGGGGGTTGTGGATGCCGTGCTTGCGCCAGTGGTCGATCAGGCGGTTGCGGGCGATCTGGAACAACCAGGTGCGAAAACTCGCCCGGCCTTGTGGCTGGGTGGTGCTGCGGATCAGGCTGAGCCAGGTGTCCTGGTAGATTTCTTCGGCCAGTTCGGCTTTGTTGCACAGGGACACGAGGAAGCGGTACAGGCCCTGGCGGTGGCGCGTGTACAAGGTTTCGAAGGCGCCCGCGTCACCGGTTCGGTAGCGGGCCAGCAGCGATTCGTCGCTGGGTGAGTCGTCTGGAACGGCCATGTAATGGGCGAACTCCTTTTGGTCAGCCGAAGCAGGGTTACTGTAGGAGCGAGCTTGCTCGCGAAGAACGTCAACGATAACGGGTGCTTCCTGGATAAACGCGGTGCCTGTGAGTTTTTCGCGAGCAAGCTCGCTCCTACAAAAAGCTTTAGCAGCAAGCCACCTCCCACATTTGATCTCGGTTGTGAGCGAGGTCAGGGTTTGAGGCTTTGGGCCAACTCCACCAGTTGCACGAACTCGTTGCGCAGCCCGAACGGGTCATCGCCGCGGGCCGAGCGTGCCAATCTGGCGGTGTCTTGCAAGCTCATGCTGCCAGTGTAGCGGCCATCGCCCTTGAGCTGTTGGGCGAAGGCGGCCACGGCAGACGAGAAGCGCAGGTCGTCGCTGGCCGGGGTGGTTTGGTTGGCGATGGGGCGTTCGATCAATTGGCTGTTGCCGCCCGCAGCGGGTTTGTAGCGCACCCGTAGCATCGCAAGCTCTGCGGATTGGCCTTCGGTCGCATGCGCAGCGGCATAGCGCAAAGGGTCCAACCAGCCCTTCTCGCCCTTGGGCACGATTTCATACAACGCCGTCACTGTGTGCCCTGCGCCAATTTCGCCGGCATCGACCTTGTCGTTGTTGAAATCCTCACGCTTCAAGGCGCGGTTTTCATAGCCCAGCAGTCGGTATTCGCTGACCTGGGCGGGGTTGAATTCCACCTGCAATTTCACATCCTGTGCGACCACGGCCAGGGTCGAGCTGAGTTGCTCCACCAGCACCTTGCGCGCTTCACGCAGGTTGTCGATGTAGGCGTAGTTGCCATCGCCCGCGTCGGCCAGTTGTTCCATCAGGTGTTCGTTGTAGTTATCCACACCGAAGCCAAGGGTGGTCAGGGACACGCCGCTTTTGCGCTGGGTCACCGCCATTTGCTTGAGGCTGTCGAAGTCGCTGATGCCCACGTTGAAGTCACCGTCGGTGGCCAGCAGGATGCGGTTGATACCCTTGTCGATAAAACCTTCGCGGGCCATCTGGTAGGCCAGTTCGATGCCGGACGCGCCTGCGGTGGAGCCACCGGCGGTGAGTTGGTCGATGGCGTTGCGGATCTTGGCTTTTTCAGCGCCCGAGGTGGGCTTGAGCACCACGCGGGATTCACCGGCGTACACCACCAGTGACACACGGTCCTGATCGCGCAGTTGGTCCACCAGTAATTTCAGCGTGCTTTTGACCAGCGGCAAGCCTTCGCGACGGTCCATGGAGCCGGACACATCCACCAGGAAGACCAGGTTGGCGGGCGCCAGTTCTGCCACGGCTTGATCGGAGGCCTTGATACCGATGCGCAGCAGTTTTGTACGCGGGTTCCACGGCGTGGCGGCCAGCTCGGTAGTCACGCCAAATGGGGAGCCATCGGTGGGCAGTGCGTAATTGTAGGGGAAGTAGTTGACCATTTCCTCCAGTCGTACCGCACCTTCGGGTGGCAGGCGGCCTTGGTTGAGGAAACGTCTGACGTTGGCGTAGCTGCCGGTATCGACGTCGATACTGAAGGTGGAGACCGGGGTTTCGGAAACGCGATGCACCGGGTTATCCGGCAGGTTGGCGTATTGCTCGCGGGGTTCGCTGCGGTAGTCCATCCTCGCCATTTCTCGCACCGCCATCGGTGCCGGCATCGCCATACGCTTGACCACTGCATTCTGGATCGGCGCGCTGTGAAGTTCGGCGAGAGGCGCCGGTTCAATCGGTTTGGCGACTTCGGGAGACGATGACAGCCCACACCCGACCAGCACCACCAGCAGGGTAACGGCAAAGCCGTGGGCAGCAGGACGCAGCAGTAGCAGAGAGCGGGACATGCGCTGAACCTCGTGAATGAATGATCCGTTCAACAGATCAGACGTGAGGCGGCACTCATACGGGTTAAACACTTTATCCGCTCCGATCGCTGCCTCACACTTGGAGACACAACCGACTGAACCGGCCGTCACCAGCAACCACATATCGAGAGCTCGCCTCCCAGTCAGAACCGTCTGTTTCTTGAGCTTCCTGGAGGCTTTTCACATCAGAGAAACCACGATGACCTTCGTAAGCAACAACCTCACACACCGCTATGAGCATCCCGCAGTCGGCCAACGAGCCAGTTATGCCAGCGCACTGGCACGCGCAAGCAATGCGCCAACCTGGCCCGCCCAGGTCAGGCCTCAACCGCCGACGCCAGCGCAGACAGCACCGTACAAGCCGCGCCCCGAGCCAATGCCCGTACAACAACAAGCGCCGTTCTCCTTGCAGAACTACGCCAACGCATCCCTTAAGGGCACGCCTATGCATACCGCCGCCAGGGCCGTGGGCACGATTCGCGAAGTGAGCATTACACGTGACTCATGGGGCTACGAACGCGTGCATACCCGTTCGTTGGGTACCGGCTCGCTGATCAACGATGGCAACAGCGTACTGACCAACCAACATGTGCGCGACGCGCTGGCCAAAGGCAGCAAGCTCGAACTGTGGCTGGGGTATGAACAAGACAGCACCGGCCGAATGAAGGTAGAGCGCAAAGTGCCGCTGGACCCCAACCCGCTCAGTGGCGATGCACGGCTGGACTACGCCGAGCTGCGTGTCGACTTGCCCGCCGGCGAGAAAAAAGCCTTGGCCGAGCAGTTCCGGCCGCTCAAATTGGCCTCCGGCCCCCAAGCATCGCCTGGGCAGAAAGTCTTTATGCCCAACCATGGGCAAGACGCCCTCGGCATTTCATTTTTAAATACCAAGGGCCAACCCACCACACTCAAGGGATACGACCAGCACAGCCGTAATCAGGGCACGGTCTATCATGATGCCTTCAAGAAACCCGGCACTTCCGGTTCACCGCTGATCAGCGTCGACACCGGCGAGATCGTTGCCTTGCACAACGGTTCCATCGGCGCCAGCGTAAACGGGCAGCGCGACTCAATGGGCACGGCCACACGCATCGACTTGATCCAACAGCACCGTCGTCAGAGGTGACGCGGTTCAGTCCGTGCCGTACTTGGGATTACGCGGACCGTACAGAAGCCCGGTGCGTTGCCCCGCCGACAGCAAGCGCGCACTGGTGATACCGGCAATCGGGTGTGCCGCATCGGTGGAGCTGTTGATCACCTGCTTGACCGCCGCCGTGATCAGCATGCCCACCAGGCCGCCACCGTTGTTGTTGCCCTCCTCGCTCGACGCCCGCGCCGAACCGGTCCACAGGGTGGTGCCGGTGCGCAGGTCCACCAGTTTGGCCGAGGCCGTCACCGAGGTGTCGCTGGAGATCAGCATGTACTGGGTGCCGTACTCGCTGATGGTGATGTACAGCGCCGCGTCCGCACCAAAGATGTCATGCAGCTTGGCCGGTTGTACGGCCTGGATATCGTTGGCGGTGGTCAGGCCGTTCTGGCGGAAGGTTTCGTCCACCAGGGCAATCGGCAACACGTAGTAGCCGGCTTCGGCCAGCGGGTAGGTGACTTGCGACACCAGGCTGTAGGACGCCTGCACTTCCGGCGATTCGTTGATCGGCGGCAGTACCAGGATCGACTTGGGCCGTGCCTGTTTGTACGCCGAATAATCGACCGTCTTGGGCGCGGCGCAACCGCCGAGCAACGCCAGGGCCAGCAAGGCGCCGGTGAGTTTTAACAGGCTCATTTGGTGGCGACTCCGGTCTTGGCGTTTTTCAACAGAAAGTCCATGTACGCAGCAGACTCAGGGAACAGGGCCTTCTCGGTGCGAAACTCCTGCACCATCTGGTCATCCTTGCCCATGTTCATGTACAGCATGCCCAGGTGCGCGTGGTAGCCCGGCGGCGCCTTGCGGCCACTGGCGTTGATCTTCTGCAGATCGCGTTCCAGTGCTTCCACCTGCGCTTCCTTGGGCTCGCCCTTGAAGTACTCGTAAACCTGCGGCTGGTAGCTCTCCCATTGATACAGGGGCTGGGGCGCCGTCTGGCACCCGGCTACCGTTGCGATTGCTGCCAGCGTCAGCGCCAACTTCACTGCCTTGCTCATCCGTGTACTGCTCCTTGTGGTGTGGCTGATCAGTTACGCGGGTTCCAGGCGCCGGCGTTGATGCCGTCGACCAGGCGGTTGATCGCTTCGCGCATGGCCAGGTCGAGCACCTTGCCATTGAGGGTGGAGTCATAGCTGGCGGTGCCGCCGAAGCCGATCACTTCACGGTTGGACAGCGCGTACTCACCGGCGCCCTGGGTGGAATACACCACTTCGGAGGTATTGATGTTGACGATATTCAACGCAACTTTGGCGTAGGCCACTTGGGTCTTGCCACGGCCGAGGATGCCGAACAGCTGGCGGTCGCCGGTCTCTTTGCGGCCGAACTCGGTCACATCGCCAGTCACCACATAGTCAGCGCCCTTGAGCTTCTGCACGGTGCCTTTGATTTTGGCTTCCTGGGAGATCTCGCCCATGTTGTCGCGGTCCAGCACGCTGAAGCGGTTGGTCTGCTGCAAGTGGGTGATAAGGATGGTCTTGGCCTGGCCGCCGAGACGGTCAACGCCATCGGAGAAGATGCCGCGCATGTAGCTGGAGCGGTTATCGAACTTACCCACGGCAATCGGCACACGCACGCCGGAATAGGCCACGTGGGCGCTGGCGACTTGCTCCACCGGCATCGCGCGGTTGCTCTCGGTGGCGCAACCGGCCACGGTCAACAGCGCCGCGGCGGTGAGGCCCGACAGCAGGATTTTGGACAGTGTCTTCACAGGGTGCTCCTTGGGTGAGGAAATCAGCGTTGCTGGGTTTTCCAAGGAGAAAGGCAGCTTGAAAACGCGCTGGCCTGGATTCTTCCCTGAAAGACGGTGATGCAACGGCTGCGGCATTTTACGGGGTTGAGAGCGGTTCTCAAGTTGTTTCGGCCATAGGTGGGGGGGCTTAGCCTACTGCCGACCGCAATACTCAAAGCAACAAAGATCAAATGTGGGAGCTGGCTTGCCTGCGAAAACGGTAGTGCAGCAACAGATGCAGCGACTGACACAACGCCTTCGCGGGCAAGCCCAATGCCGATCAATTAAACGAACGCAATGCCCAAAGCAACGAAGATCCAATGTGGGAGCTGGCTTGCCTGCGAAAGCGATAGTGCAGCAACAGATGCAGCGACTGACACACCGCCTTCGCGGGCAAGCCCGCTCCCACAGGGGAACTGCGCTTAACCCTGACTGGCATTAGCCCAAGCCCGCCCATCAACAGCCGCCAGCCTTCGCACAGCCCTACTTGAGCTCCTTCACCAGATACTGCGCAGAAATCTGCGTAATCCCGGTCAACGCCCGGCGCAAAGCTTCAGGGTCCGTGCGGTAGGTTAACGGTGTATAGCCATAAACGTTCTGACCATTGAACGGCGTGACCGCTTCAAAGGTGCGCCAGACCATCTCATCGCCGCGATCCATCTGAGCTAACACGTTAAGGGTCGGATAAATCACGCTGCTGAAACCCTGGGTCAGGCGAAAGCCCCACTCGGACACGGTCAGCTGAATCTGCGCATCAGCGGGCTCATCGTCGCCGACCACCTTGAGCGTCGAAGTCTTGCCCAACTCATCGACAAAGCCCTGCTTGAGCAACACGCCTACATCGAGTTTTTCCGCCTCCATCACCGTCAGAATAGCCACCGGCGTCGGCATCTCGGCCAACTGCCCGAGCTTCATGCCGCCGGCAAACCCGGCGCCACTCAACGCCGCAGTACCCAGCTTGGACGCTCCGCTGGCCATGCCAACACCCGCACCAACCCCGGCCCCCAGGGCCGCGCCCCAGGCCTGTTCGCGGCCGAAGTACACCATGTTCTTTTCCCACTTCACGGGCAGGACTTTGACGGTCTTGATCTGCGCGCGGTTTTCGGGGGTGAGAGGGTGGCTGAGGCAGCCGCCGAGGATGAGGGTGGTGAAGAGAATGAGGAGGAGGTTTTTCACATTGGTCCTTTAATGTTTGGGGTGAGGCTTCGGATTTGCGTATTCGTAGTGCGTTTGTTCGTGGGCAGTATGTCGGCAATGGATAGCAAGATGTTAGCCGCTGCGGGCACGCTCCGAAGCAGCGGCATTTTGATGCCTTGCGCGGGCTTGGCGGTGCGGCTTATAGTCCGGCCGTCGCTCAAAAAGCGACCGGGTTTGGCGACCCGAAGAACGAGCCCTCAATAATCCAGAGAGCTTAATGATGAATCGATACATTCCCCTAACCGGCCACGACTGCACCGTCCCAGCCCTGATCATCGACACCCAGGCACCTCTCGACGTCCTTCACGACGCCGCCGTGCACCGCATTCGGGCCGTCACCCAACTGCTGGAAAACCTGGCCTTCCGCGAACAACTCAGCAGCGATGCCGTCGTGCTTTCAGACTTCGCCCATTTGCTGGCCATTCCGCTGCGCGATGGGTGTGACTTGCTGGATGTCATCAGTCGCAGGCTGAATGCCGATCCGTCCTGAGTGAAAATCGGGCGGCCTTAGTGTCGCCCCCTTTATGCGTGAGCAATTCAACTTAATAAACCAGTCCACTTTTTTCGTCATTTCACGCAGCAAACCTGATCATCCGAAAGATAATAAAGTCCCTCCAGCTTTCCGCAAATGGAAGGAAGACCGAAAACCGATTCTGAGGCATAAGAAATAGGCAGCTCGGTTCTAATCGAACAGGCAAACTCCGAACTTTCCCACGTTGGAGTGACTATACCGCTCCAAAAACTTACTGCGTCTCCCTTATCAGACAATATAACAGGCTTTACGTATTCAATTGCGGCATTGGAGTCCCAATATAAATAACCGCGATACACAGCGCCACTTTCACCAAGAAAATCAGTTAGAACGATAATCTGAAAATCTGAGCACGTTTCCTGTTCGGCGAGGGGGCGTACAGTTGACTCATCCTCCACTGTTTCGTCCATCGGAAAAAACCAAACGCTATAGCTATCAAGATCATCAATCGTTAGCTCATATACTTGTTTGTCCGACACAAATCGCCCCCTATGTAATTAAATACAACAAAAGGGGACAGAATTACTTAATAGGCTCTCAATTCTAATTTAAATAAATCTGTCCCTTTTCTACCCATTTCTCCGAATTTTTATCCTGCTGGAACCGCATCGATATCAAACTCACCTTGCTCGTCA
Organism: Pseudomonas sp. MF6767; assembly: GCF_016405475.1. Lineage (NCBI taxonomy): Bacteria > Pseudomonadati > Pseudomonadota > Gammaproteobacteria > Pseudomonadales > Pseudomonadaceae > Pseudomonas > Pseudomonas sp. MF6767. Next base: position 20,401 of record NZ_JAEKCY010000020.1, read on the forward strand.
ATTTCGGCGTCTGCTCTCAACACCTCAAAATCGCAGCCCCCTAAATTCAAATGGACATTTATTTCATACGCTCCACTTGAGGAGGGTCTTATAAATTCGACCTGAAGAGAATAATCTCCTTCAGGCAGTTCTAGAGGAACCGTACTCGAAATACTACCAAGCTCAACATTTCTATCTTTCACCGTGAAGGGAACTTTAAGAGCCCGAACCACGTCTGCGCTAATAGCGGGCACTTGCTCGTTAATGAAAACGCTAATTATATGATCCCCTTCGTCGATCAAAGCTCTAAAAGAGGCACTTCCTAACCTCCACGCAAATCCTTGCGCATAACTACGATCACTCCAATCATTATACGGCTGATCAAGCGAGCTTAAAAACACGCAAAATTGCGAATAAGACAAATATATACTTTCTCTAAACCCAGCCATTAGCCCCACCTTAATTCAACAAAAGGGGACAGATTTACTCAATAGCCTTTGTACTACCACCACGAATTAAGTAAATTCGCCGCCCTCACAACTACCTGACTAACTAGGCAACGGTTTCTTGATCGCCATTAACAGAATCAAACAGTACGCCGACAACACCAGCCGCCATAAATCGCCGTTTCACTTCTTCACTTACTATGACCGCACCCAAATATTTTTTAAGTCTAAATATATGACTTGATCCGACCCTGCCCGGGTCAACCACTAAATTGTAGAAAGCACGATAGTTGCCGGCCATATCTGGCCTAACAGGATCATCTACCTCAAACTTTTTATAGCGAGAGCGCTTTTCATCCACGCAATCAATTTGCGTTTCAATAATCATCAAAAAATAGCTCTGGCAAACCACTTTATTGTTTATCTTCACCGGCTCAAAAACGACATGCTGATAAAGTTCGTCTGTCTCTGGCAAACCGGCGAGCGAATTTTTTGCCCTCTCGCTTAAAACAGGAATACTGGCGTATCCAGCGAGGGAATAATCAACTTCTTTACCGTCGAACCTTACATCGAGGGTATATGTGCCTGGCTCCATAAAATTAACTGGAGGATCACTGAAATGCCAGTTATCTACATGATGTACATCTCCGAGCACCCACCTATCGCAGACAGTTACATCTTGTCGCATTAAGTAATATCTCATTTCAGTCCCTCGTAAGCCATTTATTAACTTCACTACCCACGATTACTGCTTCTGACTTAATCCCTTCCAATATTTTTGTCACGAATCAACGAAAAAAGGGGACTGTCTAGTCCTGAAATAGGTTTACACCTGCTTCAGGACTAGACAGCCTTTAAACTCTAGTCTAGATAAATCTGCCCTCTTTTCTTGTCCCTTTTCTTCAGTCCCCTTTTCTTCAACTTATTCATCATCCCATAACTGCCCCGGCGGCGCATAGTTACCATCTTCCAAGATGCTGCACCATCCAAAAAGCCTATAAAACATTTCAAGATCCAATATTTGGTAGATATCAATATCAACTTTTTTTAACGACACCCGACCGTGTGCATAGTGAGAGTATTGCCCACCTACCCCACCTATCGCTCTTTTTTCAAGTTCTGCACGATCCCACTCCAGAACGGTTCCTGCAGCTTCTGGCAAAGGGTCCAAAAATTCAATTTCAAACTCCGTTGCAATTTTGCAAATGCAAGGAATCAGCCTTTGCTCGAGCAGGCTGTGGGTTAACAAATTCTCGGGAAACTTAATGCTTAATTTCATTTCAGAGCATCCTTTGGAACAACAACATAACCTGAAAAATTCTTTTCAAAAGTAGTCGCGGGGCTAAAGTACTGCTTACCATGAGGATCACTGCAAAAGGGGACAGATTTATTTAATGCGCCTTTAAACTCTAATATTAAATAAATCTGTCCCCTTTTCTCGTGAGATTAAAAGGTGGTACCTACCCATCCATCTTTACTGGATACCCACGCAGACCGTGACGGCGCGCAACCCACAATCAGAAATACAACTACCATTATTACGCTAATTTTTTTCACGTTTTCTCTCCGTGAAAATGTGAAAAATGGGACATATTTATTTAATACGTTTTTCAACTCTAATTCTAAATAAGCCTTTCCCTTTTCTCACTTTTTTATTCATCTCCGCTCTGGCACCGACTCAACTTTTTCCATTTATATGATTTCGCCACGGCACGAGCAGTCCCTCCAACAAGACTCGATCAACAACACCATCATCAATGGCGCCGACAAAAGTTGTATCCAACTGAAACTCAAAGGAAATATCTTCCTTTTCCGATAACTTTTTTACGGCACAGACTATTTCTTCCACTTCATCTAGATTTTTTGAATCCATATCAACAGACAGTATATTCGGTTGCAGTGCTGAATAAATCTCCAACATTCCACCCACCACTTCCGCGCCCCCTTCGTCTATCGCGTCAATAAAGGTTGGCGGGGCAATGCTCCATATTCTTGACGCAGCGAGCTCATTCACGAGCTGCTGCACATTAGATCTAATAGACTGATCTAAGTCTTGAGCCACGTAGAAAATCAACTTTTGCTTCTCATGTTCTAGCGGTACGGAATGCATTATTCAGCTCCTTTTTTTGGAGGGTATGCCGGGAGAGCCGACCCTGGACCGCCTGGATTATATCTAAACCCTCCTGGCATATGCGCATCCAAATGCCGTGTATCAGGCAGTGGCACAGTAAGTGGCGAACCCTGAACATAACAAAAGGGGACAGATTTATTTAATATGCTTTTCAACTCTAATTTAAATAAATCTGTCCCCTTTCTCATAACCTCTTTCTGAGGAGACATATTCAAAACCCTCACTTTTAAACTCCACGTGAGGAGTACCATCTTCGGGGGAGCTCTCTCTAACCAACAGCATAGACTTAGGCGCTCCCAACTTAGCGCCTATCAAACTCACGGTTTTCTGCAGCTCACCGAAATTGGAAACCATACTAATTCGTTCTTCTCAACAAAAGGGGACTGATTTATTTAATGCACCTTTAAACTCTAATTTAAATAAATCCGCCCCCTTTTCTCTCTTTTCTTTACCCTTAAAACAGCAGTTAAACGACATAACATCCTTTTACGTTAGAAGTTTCGTATCTCCATGACTTTATTAGCCGATCCGCAGCGACAAAAACCGAATATCGGCAATCCCTAATCCAAGTTATGTAATACCGCCTGCCTCCGTTTTCATCAACAACCTTATCAAAGGTCTTATTTTTATTTACAGGCGACCAATATGAGTCGCCACATCCTCGAGTGCAGTCTTTGTAAAGGTGGGAATCGAAATGAGTACCTACCCATAGATTCATTCCATTTTCCCAATTGGAATGGGAAGGTGCGCAGCCAGCCAAGGCCGACAATAATACTACTAAAAGCCATTTATTAATTTTCACGCTTTTTCTCCGACTCAATTGCTGGGCGGTACTTATCGTACAGTGCTCCATAATTTACAAGCAGAGCAGGCGGCACGAACAAAAGGGGACAGATTTATTTAATAGGGCTTTACCGCCATCTCGAATTAAAATAAATCTGTCCCCTTTTACTGTCCCCTTTTACTCTTTTATTACATTTTTATTATTTCTATGCACTCAAGACGAACGAACTCACATCACCAAAATTCAAAAACTCTTGAAAACAAGAAGTAACGACACCTATATCTCTAGTTATGAAACTCGCCGGGTAATAGTCGCCCAAAATCTCAACTGAACTTGTCCCCATCGACGTATTATTAAGAGTACGCACGACGTGCTCACCATCTTCAAGGTATTGATTTAGCATCAAAAGATAATTTCCAGAATCAGCGTAAAGATTGATTTCATACGGTCCATATTCAGGCGTCGGTGAAATAGACAACGAAGCGACACCGTCAAATTTTCTATACTTGCTTATAATGGACTTCACATCTTCCAGGGACGGTTGGCGAACAAGAGGGATTTGCAATCTACCGTGTTCAGGATTAAGTGTATACCCTCCAATTATCATCTATTTTTCTCCTTAATGGACTTCATGCCTGACTCCCAGTAATAGTTTTTCGGAAGTCCCGTTTTATCATCTATAGCTTTCACGGTGAGCGATTTCAACTCAGCTTTTTCTGCGGCAGCAGCAATGTCACCTTTGCAGAAACCGCATACATCTTTTCCTGCGACCGTCATGGACATGTCCGCCCCCGCAGTTTTACCAGAGCTATATGCTTGCTGAATCACACCTATTTCTGCGTGGGCATCTTTCATATTTCCGTTTGGATAAAGCTTGCCAGGATTCGTAGCAGCTTTATCTGCAATCCTATCCGTGATCAACGAAGGTATTTTCGGGTCTGCCTCGTTGAGCGGACGAGAGGTCTGATTGACGTCTTGGAAGGTTTGTCCACCTACCTTTCCCTCTGCGGCTACTTTCGGAGCCGCGCCCTTAGCCGCCCCTTCTATAACATTCCTCTCGGCCAGTGCAGCGGTTTCGGAATCCGTAAACATGCTTGTTGCGTTTGCATTCTTAGACGCAGCGCCTTTGGCTGCTCCTAACTCTGCTCCTTCAACGACTCGCCCAGCAACCTTACCTGCCCCTCCTAACCCACCGCCGAACATCATGCCAACCATTTCGGCATGATCACCCTTCATAGTTTGCTGCACCGCGAGGCGCGTGTCGTCCTGATTCTTATCTTGGAAGCCCCGAACGATAGACTGTTCTGCTTTGTTGAGCCCGCCGCTCTGATCATATTTATCCAGCGCTGCATTACCCGCCTCCACGTCTAGGCGCTGCGCATTACAACTCGTAGGATCATCACACTTCAGCAGCGTAATGCCAGTTTTCTTATCGCTGATTCCTGCGTACTTAGTAGCCACATCGCTACGGCAGGATGAAGGGCTGGCTGCCCCACGGCACCCTTTCAAATCCTTAACTAAATCATCAACTTCATGGTGATTTAGGTAGTTATAGGCCGTGGCATTTTTCGCGATTTCAGCACCTTTCTGCACGTCACCGTCAGTCGCACCAGCGGCCGCAATTCCGACCAATTGCGAAGCGGCTAGCAACAACGCTGGATCGCCATCTACCACTTTCGCCAGTGAGGTTACCAGTGCTTCGTTAGCTCCAGCAGCGAGAGCGCCCGTAGCAAAACTGCCGCCGCCAGCTTCACTCAAAAGCCCGCCAACCAAAGCATGCAGAGCGATTTTTTGAGGCCCTGATTCTGACCATTTTTGGCCTTTCGAGTAATCGCCTACAGCGTTAAAGGCGACCGCTTGCAACGTGCTCTGCAACTGCGACCGTAGGGAACTACCGAGATTGTCTCCAAAACTACCGCCTTGAATAGCAGTGTTTAAACTTGCTTGGGCAACTCCTTGCGCCCCCGAATAGACGGCAAACCTACCGATGTCAGACGCGGAACTGAGGTCAAACCCTTTTGTAATGTGATTGACGTTGTCGCCAGTTACACCAAACGCAGGATCAAGCACGCCAGCGGTAAAACCTGCAGCTAACGCCCCAGTTGCATACCCCTTCAAGGCTTTGCTTGACGTAATGTCTTGAAAAGTTGCACCGATGTTTCCGCCGTTATTGATGAAGCTGACGGTGCTTCCACTGGCAACTGAAGTTAACGAAGCAGTTGCCATAACGTTGCCCCAACCGGCTGCTGCGGTCCCAACCGCCGTACCAGCTGAGACCATAGCCGAACTGCCTGCCGCAGCCATTGCCGTACCAGACCCGGCACTGGCACCCGCAGCAGCGCCCGCGACGCTACTTGCGGCCCCAGCCGTCAAAACTGTCACTACGATGATGATCGCCAGCATGGCTCCTTGGCCTAAGCTGGAATGGCTGTACTTGAACGAATCATGCAGTTCCTGCACTTGCCGCCAATCCACATCCCCACGCTTCTCGGCTTCTTTCAACCAAGCCAACTGTGGGTCTGCTTTGACCATCACATCAATCGTCTGGCTAACCGTGTTCTGATCAATCTGTTTAATGTCGATCTTCAGCCCGTTAACCGCCTTGATCGCCAACTCACCCTGTGCCTTCAACTCACTTTGGCGCAACGTCTCGTCGGTATTCCCCTTGCCCTTCGCGCTGGTCCACGCCAGGTCACTCTTGCTCTTCTCGTGGCTCTCCTGGTGCAGGTCTTTGACCGCCTCGAAGGTCACCGCGCCGCCACTGGTGATGGCCAGGTCCTTACCGCTCTCAAGCTTGGCCCGCTGATACAACTGATCACCGCCACTGACCAGCGACAGATCACCACCAGTCTTGATCTCAGTCCCCACATTCGTGACGTGGGTCACCTCATCACGCTTGGTCTTCTTCGCGCCCCAGCCCCCCTTCTCCTTCATGTCGTAAAGGCTGTAGGTGCTGTTCTGCGCCGCCAGCAGGTTCAACTTATCCCCGCTATACAGATAAGCCTCATTCCCCGCACTGATCCTGCTCGCCACAATCGTGGTATCACGCCCCGCCTGGCTGACGAAATCCCCACCCGCAGTCAGCACGCTTGCCACTTGAGTAGTCTGGTCGTCCGAAGTCTTGATGCGTTTTGTGCCGTCCTTTTCCTTGCCCTCGACGTTGTGCATGTCGCTGACCGAGGCGACGTTGAGGTCGCGGCCGGCGGCGATGTTGAGGTCTTTGCCGGCGGTGGCGGTGCTGCCAATGATGTTGACGTCTTGCCCGGCCTGCATGTTGAGGTTGCCGCCCGCCGTGACGCTGGCGGCGAGGTTTTTGACGTCAGTGGTGATGCTCGATTTTTCGCCGCCGTCGCGGGTCTCGTGTTTGACGCGGGTGTCGCTGGCGGCGATGAGGTTGAGGTCGCGGCCGGCGGTGAGGTTGGCGTCGTTGCCCGCTACGAGTGCGCCTCGGTTGGTGAGGTCGCGCCCGGCGTCGATGGCGAGGTTTTCGCGGGCGACGATGGTGCCGGCGCTGGTGTCGGTGAGGGTGCGCATGCCGGCGCCGTCACGTACCTGGATGGCGGTGGTTTCGTTGGTGATGTCGCCTTTGAGCGCCGTGAGGCTGACTTGCTTGCCGCGGATTTCGCCGGCCATGGCGTTGCGGATGCTGTCCTGGGCCAGCAGGTTGAGGTTGTTGCCGGCTTCGACCAGACCGCCGGTGTAGATGCTGCCGCTGCTGATGGCGGAGAGGTTGTTGCTGGCGCGCAGGGTGCCGACGTTGATCAGGTCGCCGCCGGTGACCAGGTTGAGGTCGCGGCCCTGGATCAGGCTGTTGCCGCGCACGTTGCGCGAGTCGGCCTGGGCCAGGTACAGCACCGGTACGAGCACGGTCTGGCCGTCGATGACGCGGTTTTCCATCCACACGATGTCGTGGGTCAGGGCGCCGACTTGCTGGTCGGTGAGGGCCACGCCCAGGCTCAGGCGCAGGGCGTCTTTGCTGGCGAGGCCGTTGTCCATCAGGTAGCGGAACTGCTCGGCGTCGCTGTACAGGCCGCCGGCGAGGAAGCGCTGGCCGGTTTGCGCGAGGACGGCGTCGCGGATCAAGCGGGTTTCGTACTGGCCGTCACCGAGGCGGCGCCAGGCGTTGTCGGCGTTGAAGCCGAGCTTGCCGAGCAGGTAGTCGGAGCTGAGGAAGCCCGATACGGAAGTGAACTCGGGGTTGGTTTCGATCAGGTAGTGGCTGGCGGGGTCGGCGTTTTTGACGAACAGGCCGTACTCGCCCTTGGGAAGTTGGAAGGTGGGCGAGGTGGTGGGGTCGACCGGGGCAAACGCGGTGCCGGTGTAGTCCACGGGCACGAAGCCGCCACCAGGGGCCACGCCTACCACGGGCAATACGCTGCCGGGCGCCTGGGCGCTCGGGTCGTTGGCGTGTTTGCTCAGGTTGATGTTGATGCCGCCGACGGGGATGCCGGTCTGGTCGTCGCCGAGGGTGCCGGTCAACTGGGCCAGGGTGTTGTTGTGCAGCGTGCCGTTTTGCAGGGTGCGGGCGACGTTGAGGTTGACCGTGCCGCCCGCTTGCAGGGTGGCGTCGTAGCCGGGGCCGCTGTTGTTGGTCCAGGTGGTCACGTCACTTGCGTAGGCGAACGGCAGGCTGTTGGGTGAGCGGCTTTTGAGTTCTTCGAAGCGCGCCTTATCAAAATTCCCGGCCGCCGTGGCCGCATTGAACGCGGGCACGTCGACGTATTGCATGCGTTCAAACAAATCGTCGGAGACGTGACCTGGCGTGCCGATGACAAGCTTGCGCTGGCCCGTGCGCGTGGCGGCGCCCTGGTTGAGCAGGTCACCGGCAGTGATGCTCAGGTCGCCATTGGCGGCCATCAGGCTGTAGCGGTTCTGCACGTTGTCGCCTTGCAGCAGCATGTTTTTGCCCGCCACCAGGCGCGCCGCTACCGAGTCCTTGGTCGCCGCCTCGAGGTACGTTTCGTAGATGGTGATCTCGCCGCGTTCCCAGTTGTCGCTCTCGCCGCAGTGCTGGCCACAGATCCAACTCAAGCTGCCGGTGGTCAGCGTTTGCCCGAGTTCGAATTCATCTTTGGCGTTTTCGATAAAGCCCGCATTGATGGCGATCGAGCCTTCGCTTTCCACGGTGCCGGAGCGGTTGCTGAACAGCACGGCACGCCCGCCATCGCGGGCGGCGAAGCTCAGGTTGCCTTTGCTGTAGACATCGCCATAGCTGTTGCTGAAGCCATTGCTGCGCAAGGTCATGTCGCCGCCGCTGAACAGCAGCGTGTCGGCGGCATTGGTGATGCCGTTGACTGCGGTGAGGTTCACTGCACCCTGGGCACCGAGGGTGCCACGGTTGTTGATTTGCGCGGCGGCGATGTCCAGTTGCTGGCGGGCGGTGAGGAAGCCGAGGTTGTCCAGGGTGCCGCCCAGGGTCAGGCGCGCATGGGTGGCTGCCAGGCGGCCGCCGTTCTGGTTGAGGTTGTTGGCGACGAGGGTGAGTGTTTGCAGGGCCGAGACGCGGCCGCTGTTGGTGATATCGCCGGTGGTGATGCTGATGTCGCCGTCGCTGAGCAGTTCGCCGCCGTTGTCCAGGCTGGCCACGTTGAGGATCAAGCCCTTGGCGCTGGCCATGCGGTCGCCGGCCTTGAGGGCCAGCCCTTGGTCGCTCTTGTAGGTGAGCACGTCGTTAAGTTGCACGCGGCCCAGGCCGTCGACCTTGCCGAATGCCCAGTCGGCGCTGCCCATGCCCTGGATATTGCCCTGGCTGCCTGCGAGGCTGGCGGTGTTGAGGTGGAACAGGCCGGTGCCGGCGTGTTGCAGCATGCCGTTCTGGTTGTTGAGGCTGGCGGCGTCAAGGCTGAAGGCCTGGCTGCCGAATTCGAGGGTGCCGTTCTGGTTGTTCAACGCACCGCTGAGGTTGAGTTTGCTGCTGGCGCCGCCCAGGGCACGCAGTTGGCCGTTGGCGCTGTTGTCCAGGTTGCCGCCGGTGAGGGCCAGGCCCTGGTTGGCTTCGATCAGGCCGCCCTGGTTGGTGAGGGTGTCGCGTGAGGTCAGGTTGATCTGATTGCCGCTGACCTGGCCGCCCGCGCTGTTGTCGAGGGTGGCGCCGCTGACGGTCACTTGTTCTTTGCCGAACAGTTTGCCGCCACGGTTGGCCAGGGCTTCTACGGTCAGTTGCAGGTTACCGACCAGGCTGGCCATCAGGCCGCCGCTGGCGTTGTCGACGCTGTTGGCGGTGACGCTCAGGCTGTCGCCCTGCACGGTGCCGCCCTGGTTATCCAGGCGGGTGGTGTTCAGTTCGGTGAGGGCGCCGCCGCTGAGGATCAGGCCTTTGCGGTTGCTTACATCCTGGCCGCTGTAGCTCAGGCCTTCGGCGCCGGCCAGCAGTTGGCCGTTGTCGTTGTTCAGGTGCTGGGCGGCGATGTCCAGGCGCTTGCCGCGCAGGGTGCCGCCGTCGTTGTTGAGGGTGGTGAGCTGCTTGACCAGCACGCTGCGTTCGCCTGCGTCGATCTGGCCGCCGACGTTGGTGAGCAGGTCGCTGACCTTGAGCACCACATCACCGCCATCGCTGACCAGCGCGCCTTTGTTGCTGTTGGTGAAGGTCTGCGCGGTGACGTCGACGGTCTGGCCCAGCAGGATGCCGGCGCTGTTGTCGAAGCGCTCGCCTTGCAGTTGCAGCAGGCCCTCGCTCTGGATGCGGCCCTGGGCGTTGAGCAACTGGCCCGGGCCTTTGAGCAGCAGGCTTACGCCCTGGGCGCCACCGGCCAGCAGGCCGGCGTTGCGGTTGTCGAGGCCCGAGGCGCGCACGTCGAGGTGGTCACCCAACACGCGCCCGGCGCGGTTGTCGATATCGCCGCCGGCCACGTCGAGCAGCAGTTGCTTGCCGACGATGGTGCCGCCCTGGTTATCCAGGTTGGCGGCGTGCAGTTCGATATCGCCCTGCCCGGCCTGCAAGCGGCCCTGGGCGTTGTTGAGCTGTTGCGCGGCGGTGAGGGTGAGCTTGCCGGTGTCGGCGCTCAGTACGCCGCCTGCGTTGCTGCTGAGGGTGCCGGCCGTAACGTTCAGATCGGTGCTGGCCTGGACGAAACCCTGGTTGTTGTTAAAGGTGTTGGACACGGCGAGGTTGAGCGCGCCGCCGTCGGCCTGGATCAGGCCCTTGAGGCTGTTGTCGAGGTTGCTGGCAGTGACGGTCGCGGTCTTGGCCACCAGCACGCCGTTCTGGTTGTTCAGGCTGCCGGCGTTGACGGTCAGGTCGTTGGCGATGACTTGCCCACCGCTGTTGTTCAGGTCGGCGCTGGTGAGCACCAGGCTGCCGCCGGCCATTTCGATACGGCCCTGGCGGTTGTCCAGGGAGGCGCTGTTGAGCGTGGCGGCCTGGCCTTCGCCGAAGCGGATCAGGCCGCCGAGGTTGACGATGGCCGGCGAGTTGATCGCCAGGGTTTGTTCGCCAAACAGACGTGCGCTGGCGCCCTGGTTGGTGAGTTTGGCGCTGCTGACCTCGACGGTCTTGGCCTGGATGATCGCGCCCTGGTTGGTCAGCGCTTGCGCGGCGGTAATCGCCAGTGCGCGGCTGGCCAACAGGTTGCCGCTGGTGGTGACGGTTTGCGCGTTTACCACCAGATCGCCGGTGGTGTTGCGGCTGTTATCGGCGGCGACGCCGGCTTCGATGATGCCGGGGTTGTTCACGCTGGCCGCGTTGATGTCGATGCGCTGGCCGGCGGCGATGCTTTTGCGGTTGACCAGGGCCTGGGCGCTGGTGACCTGCACGTTGCCGTTGGCGTAGACCTTGTCGGTGAGGTCGACGTTTTGCGCGGTGACCTTGACGTTACCGGTGGCCGCCGCCTGCGCCATGCTCAGGCGCCCGTTGGCGTCGAGCTGAATATCGCCGCCACTGGCGGCCAGGGTGCCGTCGAGCTTCACGCCCACACCTGCCTCGGTGCCCACCAGTTTGATCGCGCCGGCATACATGCCGCCCAGGGCCGACGAGTCGATCGCCAGCTCCGGCTTGGCGCTGCCGTCATCGGCGCGGGCGGTGGTTTTCAGGCTTTGCGCATCGACGTCGTTGCGCCCGGCGATCACGTTGAGTTCGCGGGCGTTGATTTGTGCGTTGATCTTGGCCGAGCGGGTGATGATGTCGAAACGTTCGACGTTGCTGGCGTTCAAGCCTTCGCCGTCGATGGTCACGGCGCCGCCATCCACTTCATAGCGCTGCAATTGGCCGCTGGCGTCGAGCACCGGTTTGCCGGTGGTGAGGGTGACGTTGGGGGTGTTGATAAAGCCGCAACCGCTGCACGTCACGCCGTACGGGTTGGCGACAATGACCTTGGCCGACTGCCCCGCCACTTCGGTGTAGCCGCGCAACTGGCTGGGGCTGCCGCCGTTGACTTCGTTGAGGATGACGTTCGCCGCGCCGCCCTTGAGGTTGGGGTTGCCGACAATGATCCCGCCCAGTTGGGTGTTGACCATGGCGGTGTTGCCGTTGTTGAGAATCACGCCGTTGGGGCCGACGTTGTAGTCCTTGAACTGGTTATGGGACAAGCCCGCGCCATTGGGGGTAGCGATGTTTACCACCGGCACGCCATTGCCCGCCGCGCCCACGGTGGTGCCCGGCGCACTGACCACAATGCCCTCGGCCTGGGCCAGCAGCGGCTGCCAGAACAGTGCGTTGGCAAGGATCAACGCCAGCCCGCGCTTGGGCAGGCCGAAGAACGCGTCCCGGCGCTTCAGGGCGGCAGAAGGTTGGCGGGCCAGGAAGGCGAATTGGCGAACATCCATTGTCAGGCTCTCATGCAGCGGGGCGTTGAATTACAGGAAAAAATCCATGCGGAAGTAGATCGGCGCTTCGCGCTCGGTAACCACACCGGGTCTTTCTAACGAATGAGCAAAGGTCACGCTGGTGCTGACGTGTTTGCCACGGGCGAACAGCTCCAGGGAGTTGCTGGACACCCGGCCATGAACGTTGTCGTTGTAGCGGTCGTTGCGGATCACGCCCTGGTCGTAGCCGACACTGGCGCCGTACTCGGCGAAGGCCGGGCGCATCCAGTCGAGGGTCACCGGGCGCGCCCAGCGCACTTCGTTGCGCCAGTAGCCGCCGCTGTCGCCGGTCAGCAACTGGTCCTTGAAACCGCGCACCGAGGCCGAGCCGCCGAGGCTCATGCGCTGCGGCGAAAACAGCGGGTCTTCGCTACGTTGGCCGGTGGCCAAACTGCTGAAGCTGAACGACTCGCCCCACAGGCTGAACGGTTGCAGGTAGCTGACGGTGGCGGTGTATTTGCGGTAGCGCGAATTGGGCTGACGCCGACCGAGCGGGTCACGCTCGTCTTGAGACTGGGCGTCGAGCAGGCCGATGCCGCTTTGCATGCCAAGGTCCAGGTTGACGAAGGCACTGCCGATGCGCCGACCGTGGTTGACGCCCAGTTGCAGTTCGCTGAGGCGGTTGCTGCTGGCCTCGGTGCGTGCGTCGAGGATGTAGTTGTTGGTGCGCAGGTGCGCCAGGCCGACGTTGACCGAGGTCTTGCTCACATCGTCGCGATGGATCACCCGCTCGGCGCGCAGTTGGTGGTTCTGGTTGTCGCCGTCCTGCTTGAATTTGAAGCCGTCGGTCACGCCGTAGGTGCGGTAGTCGCTTTCGCTGTAGGTGTAGCTGAAGTTCCACCAGCCCCAGGGCAGGTTGTAGTAGAGCATGGTGTTTTTCGAGGTTTTCTGGTGGTCGCTGATGGCGTCATGGCCGCCGCGCAGCATCAGTTGGTCACCCAGGCCCAGTGGGCTGTCCCACTCAAGGCCAGCGCCCCATTGCTGTTCGCCGGTGCTTTTCTGCCCGTCGTTGTTGCGCGACAGGCTGGCGCGCCAGGGCTTTTGCGCGGTGTTCTTGACCACCACGTCGCTGCCGCCGATTTGCTTGCCGGGGGTGAGTTCCATCTGCGCCTGTTTGGACGGCAGGCGGTTGAGCTGGTCCACCAGTTGCTCGATTTCACGCAGGTTAAGTGCTTCGCCAACTTTGCCGGGAAAGGCCATGGCCAGTTCGCGGTCGGTCACCGTGCTGCCTTCGGCGCTGCGCAACGCTTCGAGTTTGCCTTCCACCACCAGCACTTGCAGATGGCCGGTGGAGAGGTCTTGCTGCGGCAGGTAGGCACGGCTGGTGACGCGGCCTTTGCCGAGGTAGTAGTCGGTGATGGTTTTGAGCAGGTCGTTCAGTTGGGACACGCCCAGGCACTGGCCGATGTAGGGCTTGAGCAAGCGCTCGCGGTCGGGCGCCGGCAGGCTGTCGGCGCCTTTGAGTTCGATGGTTTTGATCGGGAAGCAACGGGTGTCGGCCGGGGTTGCCGGGGCTTGGGGCTTGTCCGCTTTGCCGGGCAGATCCTGAAGCTCCTGGAGGCGCCGCTGTTGCTCTTCGAGCAGGCGGTTCTGCCGGTCGCGGATCAAGTCTTGATCGCCAGGCGTGGGGGCGGCGGATGCACTGTTCAGGCCCATGCAGGTGAGCAGGAGGGTGCAGAGCAATAACCGGGTCCATGGCAATAACGAAGACATGTTCGATCCATCGAAAATCAAGGGCCGCGAAACTAACATCGAACTTCCAGCCCGCCTAGAAACGGGCGACGTGGGGCCGTTCGACTGATTAGTTTTCTAACCTGTTGATTATTAATGATAATTTTTCATCAAAAGAGTTTAAGTCGGGCACTTGCAGTGATTATTCCGACAAGTGGCAACTGTTTTGATGGCGATTCGACGAATGACTTTCCGACTGCCATTACTTAGCCATCAGATGTTCGCCGAGTTAGGTTAGTACCGGAGAAGGGGGAAAAGTTCGCGGGGGTTTTGTGAATTGGATCCCATTTATCGGAATTGCGACACGTGCGTTGAATCAGGTGGGGAGCACTCGCGCCATTTTGTAGGAGCGAGCTCGCTCGCGAAAAACTCACAGGCGCCGCGTTTATTCAGAAAGCACGCGTTATCGCTGGCGTTTTTCGCGAGCAAGCTCGCTCCTACATAATGCCCTTGTCTTTGTCGGGTACCAGGGTCAGGCCGGGGCGTTCGACGTCGCGGGAGACGTGGGACTTCACTTCTTCAACGCCGCCCTCTTCATCGTTGTGAATCACCAGCACGCCGGGGCGGCGCAGTTGTTCGAGGTCGCCGTCGCCCAAGTTGAAACTTTCACTCAGGTGCTGGTCGCTCAGCGCATTGGCCTCGGCGCGGCGCTGGGCGAATTTGCGCCCGCGATGCTGTTGATAACGTGCCCAGCTGATCAGGATCACCGCATTGAACAACGCGATCCACAGGTAAACCTGCAAGGTGTTGAGCGCAGCAAAGATAGGCGCCTCGATGCGTGGGCCGCCGTGGGTTTCAAGCATGGCGCTGATGCCTCGCGCCAGCAGCCAGATCAACCCACCCCAGGCCAGCAGGGTCAGCAGCACATCGACGATCCACATCAGTGTGTTTTGGCGAGTTCTGACCAGTTTCATGATCACGCCTCCTCTTGTGCAGGTTTGATACCGCGGTCCGGGCTGACCCAGCGTGCGCGTTTCTGATGCTGGTTGAACAACACCTTGGGAAAGCTGACCAGGGTGGTGAGCAGGCTGACCAGCCAGAACACCATCGGGTACCACACGGTCCAGAACAGGGTTTTCCACAGGTCTTTTTCGTAGCGCCGGTCGATCAGGATGCTCACCGCAAACTGCAGCAGGCACACCATCGCCAGCACCAGGCCGGTGAACGCGGGCGGCACCAACGAGCTCACGGTGATCGCCGCCGGCAGCGTGACGAATTTACCCACGGCCCAGAAGATCACCGACAGCAGGAAGGTGAAGGCCCAACCGGTAGACAGGCAGTACTCGAACAGCAGCGGCCACAGGTAGCGGTGGCGCCATTGCCAGATGCCACGGATGTTCTTGAACAGCACTTCAGCGCCGCCCTGGGCCCAACGCAGGCGTTGTTTCCACAGGCCGCCGACGGTTTCGGGCATGAGGATCCAGCACAGCGCGCGCGGCTCGTAGAAGATCGCCCAGTGATCGAGTTGCAGCTTCCAACTGACATCGATGTCCTCGGTGATCATGTCGGTGCTCCAGTAGTCGATGCGGTCCAGGGCCTTCTTGCGAAACGCCACCACCACACCGGAGACCGTGAAGATCCGACCGAATACCCGCTGGGTACGCTTGATCAAACCGATGATCGAGGAGAACTCGCCCACCTGCACCCGGCCGATCAGGGTCGAGCGGGTACGAATGCGCGGGTTGCCGGTGACGGCCCCCAGGCGCGGGTTGTCGAGCATCGGCGCGACCATGTAGGCGGCCGCGTTTTTGTCGAGCAAGGCATCGCCGTCGATGCACACCAGGTATTCGCTGCGGGCGGCCACGGCGCCCATGCGCAGGGCCACGGCTTTGCCCTGGTTCTGCGCCAGGTGCAGCACGCGCAAGCGCGGGTGTTGCAACGCCAGGGCATCGAGAACTGCGGCGGTGTTGTCGCTGGAGCCGTCGTTGACCGCGATCACTTCAATGTTCGGGTACAACTGGCCGAGGGCCGCGCCAATGGTGTCAGCGACGTTATCGCCCTCGTTGTAGCAAGGGATGATGATCGAGATCAGCGGCTCGCCGGCCAGGGTCGGCGCCGGCGTGTCTTCTTTCCACGGCCAGTGGCGTTCCCAGTGCAGCCAGAAATACAGGCCACCGGCTATCCATAGTGCCGACATGAACAACGGGTAGAAGAACACGAAGTCCATCAGGAACTGCCCGGTCACCAGGAAGATCAGGCCCAGGGGCAAGCCCAGTACCAGTGCCAACACGAATAGAGCCAGGATTCTGTCAACCATGATCAAGGGTTCCATTGGTTGGAGAGGGCCGGACGAATAGTTTTCAAGTCCGGGGAGTTTTCCAGGAAGTTGTCCGGGTAGTAGCCGAAACTGGTGACGCCCTGGCGTTTGAGTACACCCATCCACTCTGCCAATTGCTCAGCGCTGATATCCGGTGCGGCCTGGGTGCGCCAATCTTTGGCTTGCAATTCGAAGATGGTTTTTTCCATGGCGCCGGGGCGCGCCTTGACCGTGGCGATGAGTTTTTCCAGCCAGGCGTTGGAGGTCTTCACTTCCTGGCCTTCCATCAACGGCATGGCCATCGGCGCGGTCCAGTCGTAGGCCTGGAGGAAGTCATCAAGGTTCTGCGCGAACCAGGTTTCGCTGCCAGGGTTGAGCATCGGCTCGGCGAAGATATTGCGCGCGGTGAGTACCTGCGGCCCACGGATAGCGCGGACCTTGGCGGTGAGCTCATGGGTGAAGTCGATCAGGTAGCGGCTTTTGAAACGGGTCCAGCGCTGCATCACGGCCGGGTCGGCACGCAGGGCGGCGATGGTGTCCGGCAGGCCTTGGGCCGCATAGGCCTTGAGTGCTGCGGGGCTGGCGTCTTCGAAGTCGTTGAACACCGCATCATCGTGGTAAAGGATGCCGTCAATCGGCCCTACACGCGCCAGGTCTTGGTAGATCTCACCGATGACCTGCCGCACCTTGGGATCAAATGGCGACAGGCGTTTGTATTGATCCGGGTCGGGGCCGACCTGGCCGGTTTTCGGGTCCCAGCGGGTCACACGCGGCAGCTTGGGGTCCAGGGCAAAACTCAGCACCGGCATCCAAGCGTACACACTGGCATGGGCACGGGTATGCAATTGCCAGGCAACCCGGTTGAACAGGTCGGCCCGCATCGGCAGGTGGCGGTTGGGGAAGTACAGCGAATGCACCAGGCCGTCGCCCTTGGGGTCGGCAAAGGCTTGCAGGAAGACGGTGCCAGCACCCATGTCCACCACGCGCTGAACCAGCACGTCGAGGTTGCGCGCCTGTTGGGCCGGGTCGGGGTCGTACACGTTGTCCAGGTCTACGTGCAGCACGCGCATCGGCGCTTTGGTCTGCACGGCGACCATGCTGTTGGCAAAATGCTCGCCGTCCGGGTCTGAGGCCACCAGAAAGCGTGGGCTGTTCATCAGGTTGCCGAGGTCGTCGAGCCCGTCTTCCAGGGTCAGCGCCATCTCGTAGCCGTGCTCGCCGACCACCGCCAACGAGGTGCCATCGGCGGCCCCGTATGGCCACACCCATACACGTGGCGCCTTGCCGGTGACGGTTCGGATTTTGTTCGAAATCGCGGCGACGTCAGCCCGCATACGCGCCTGGAACTGCGCTTCGCTTTCGTAGCCGTTGGTTTTGGGGTCAAAGCTTCGCGTGGTGGCGGCCGGTTCCAGGTTGCCCTGGGGGTTGGCCAGGATGCCTTTGTGATTGGCATCGGTGTGGGCGGCGATTTCCACCAGGCCAGACTGCGACACCTCGCGAATCTGCTGCCACGTCAGGAACTCTCCCCGTGGTCGTGGCGTACCGGCAAAATCCACCGGTTGGTTCAACGGCGTGTCGATCCAGGACCCCACCGGTGCCAGCAATGCAGGCCAGTGGTAGGCACGCAGAATCGGCATCACGCGGGTGTAGAAGCTGGAATAACCGTCATCGAAGCTGAGCATCACCGCCTTGGGCGGCAATGCCGGGCCGCCGCGCCGGGCTGCCAGGATCTGGTCGACGCTGACCGCCTGGTAGCCGTTTTCACGCAGCCACGCCAGCTGCTCGATCAAACGCTCGGTGCGCACCGCCACCACGGCTTGATCGGGGTCGCGATCTTCTACGTCGTGATAGGCAATGCCCAAAAAGTGGTTCTTCGGCCACGGCGCTTCGTTGGGCGCTATCGGCCGTTCGGCGGGTGGAGTGTAGGGCGCGGGTTGTTGGGCGCAGGCGGCGGCCAGCATTACACCCAGGACCAACAAGCAACGGCTGAGGACGGTCATGGTCAGGCTCTTTTAGAAACGGTAAGTGAGGTCGACGAGCAGGCGCAGATCGCGTTCGCGATCACCGTCATAAGGTCGGCTGATCAGGCTGAGGTTGGCGCCCATTTCCAGTACGTCATTCCAGCGATAGCGTTGGCCGTAGCCAATCAGGCCAATACCGCCGGTGGAGTAGTCACGCTGGCTGTAGGTACCCGCGCCGATTTGGAACTGCTGACTCCACTGGGTTTCGTAGCGGTGATAGAGCACGTGATTGACGTTGATCATGGGCAAAACCGTGAAGTCCGACTTCGGGTTGAAGTACACGGTGTCTTGCTTGCTGTTGCGGCTGGCGCCCACTTCCAGGCCCAGGTCCACTTGCACATGGGGCGAGCTGTAGAGGCCCTCGCGGCCGGTGAGCAAGGCTTCGAAGCGGTCGTTGCCGTCGCTGAAATGGGACGGGCTGAGGGTCAGTTTCCACTCGCGGCTTTCGTTGGCGCGCCAGCGGATAAAACCGCTGCCGCCGTTGGCTGTGACACCGTCATTCAGGGCCCGCAACGGCGTGGTGCTGAGCAAATAGCCAAGGCTGCCGCCGTATTGCCAGTGGTCGTTGATGTCGCGGGCAATCGACACGCTGGCGCCTTGCTTGGAACCGTCGCCATAGGAATGGTTGGACACTTCGGCTTCGATGGTCATGTCACGGGTGCGACGCTCCACGCCCACGCGCTGCCAGCGATGTTGGCCAGTGCCCTCCTGGAAGTCGGCGGTGGCATAGCCGGCACCGGCGAACAGGCGCCAGTCTTCGTCGATGGGAGGCGTGTAGATCACGCTTTCAATGCCCCAGTCTCGGCTGCCGGAGACGGCACCAGCGTCGTTGTTATTGCCGCCACCGTAGCTCTTGCCGGTGTAGGCCTCGACACGCAACTCGGCCATGTCGTGCACATCGCGCAGGCGGCTCAGGCGCTGCACCTGACGGTTGTCCGGGTTACGGGCGAGCACGTCGTCGGTGAGCGCGTCCATCTGCCGCCATTCTTGCAAGTCCATGGCGGTATAGGCTTGGGAGACTTCCAGACCGATATCGCGGGGAGCCTGGGTTTCAGTTTCCTTGAGCGTGCCTTCGGCGCGACGCGGCCAGTCGCGGGCGCGGTACATGTCGGCCTGGGCCAGGCGCAGGCCCACATTGCCCGGTGCCTTGGCCACCAGGGCTTCCAGGCTGGCTTCGCTGCCGGGCAGGTCACCGCCATAGGTACCGGCCTGGGCGGATAATTGTTGGGCGTCCATCCAGTTGTCATTGGGGTTACCAATGGGCAAGCCCTTGAGCTCAACGCGGGGGTTTTGCTCCTTGGCCAGGTTGTTGGCGACCTGGCGAGCCTCTTCGACCTTGTCGCTTTCCAACAAGGCGTAGAACAGCGCCGTACTGTCATCGACCCGATAGCTGGCATCGGTGTCGGGGGCGGTGAGTACCTGGCGGTACAACGGCTCGGCCTTTTCCGGCTGGCGCTGTTCCAGGTAAGAGCCGGCAACCCAACGCAACGCGTAGGTAGGCAGTTGCACGCCTTCGCCAGTGAGGGTCTGGTAATCGCGGATCACCTCGGCATGCCGTGCTCGCGCTTTGAGCGCGCCCAGGCGGTCAATGCGCCAGCGGATGACGTCGTCCTTGGCTGTGGCGTCCGGCGCCCAGCGACTGATCAGTTTGTCGTAGTCCTGCAGGGCACGGTCTGCGATGACGTAGCGTTCCTTCTCGCTGCGTGTGGCGAACTCAGCCATGCGCACACGCTCGGCGGCAAGGTCACCTTCGAGGCGGCGCTGGGTGACTGCGTCCACCAGCCCCGGGCGCTTGGCCGAGAGGCGCAGTGCCGGCTCCGGCAGCCGCGCCTTTTGCAGGGCAACGATGTATTCACGCGCCACTTCGGGTTTATCGCCCGCCCGGATAAAGGCTTGGTCGAATTCGAACAGCGCGTCGTAGTTCAGGCCGGCACGTGTCAGCGCATATCCCAGGGCCATGCGGCGATTGGGGTCATTGGGTTGCGCCGCCACCAGCGTGCGCAGGCGTTGTACCGCTTCGTTGGCTTTGCCGCCATCGGCCTGGGTGAGGGCCTGGCCCAGTTGCAGGTCGACGTTATTGGGTTCACGCAGCAGCGCCTGGCGATAGACCGCTTCGGCCTGAGCCCACTGCTTTTGATTGCGATAAGTGCGCGCCACCGTGGCGAGTGCCTGGGTGGTGAGGTTGCGATGCTTGCCTTGCGCCTCGTAAACCTTGAGCACTTCAGCATCTTGCCCGGCCCAGCCGGCGATCACCAGGTGGTCGCTGACCTGGCCTGGGGTCTGGCGTTCGGCGGAGAGTTGGCGAAGTTGGGTCAGCGCCGGCGTGAAGTGACCGTTGCGGGCCTGGATGATCAGAGCGTCGTAGGCAGGGTCGGCAAATGCAAGGCCTGGGACCAGCAATTGGCTGCACAGTGCGGCTCCGATAAGCAGACGCAACCGGCCTGAGGCACTGTAGGGGTGGTTTCGCAGCATGTCGTGAGCTTCCTTACACACGGAAAGCTCTAACGATAGATGGTCCTGAGCGAAACGCTTCAGGGTGTCGGCGTCTCGGGACCCGACCTAGCTTTCCTGTAGGAACTATCCCTTAGGGAAGTAGGGGGAAGCACAATTCAGAACAATTGTTCAGAATTGTACGACCGCGATTTTTTGCCCTCACACAAAACAAAAGTGGGAGCCGGGTTTGTGTGGGAGCCGGGCTTGCCCGCGATGCAGGCACCTCGGTCGTCCAGCCAGACCGGGGCGATGCTATCGCAGGCAAGCCAGCTCCCACACAAGCCAGCTCCCACATTTTTTTATCGCATTTCAGGTTTATTGGGCGCCGCTGACCGCACCGGCTTTGGACATCACAAAGCTGAGGAACTGCTCAACGGTCATCTTCTGGCCGTTGAAGGTCACCTCGTTGTTGGCGTAGTGCAGCTTGGAAACCACGTCGGTGCCCACCAGGGTCGCCAGTTGAGTACCGACCGCCATGCTGCTGACCATCTCAGCCGCCATCTGCGATTGCTGTTCGATGGCTTGCGGGTCGGTCACGCCGCCCACCTGGGCTTGCAGGGCCGCCACGTCGCTGATCATCGGCTTGGACAGGGTCAGGTTGGCATCCAGCAGCGAGACCATTTGCTTGCCCAGTTCAACCGGCGGCAGCTCCATGGACGTTGGCTTGGCCAGGTCCACCACCAGGTTGAACTTGCTTTCGCCACGGGTGGTTTTGAGCGACAGGTTTTCCACGGCCAGTTGCGGCTTGGCGGCCAGCACCTGGTTGACGTTGGCTTCCGCAAGGGCTTGCTCGGCTTCGGTCATTTGCAGCTCCGGCACCGGTTGACCGGCAGCAGCGGCAGCTTGCACCGGTTGCATCTTGTCCTGGTAGAGCTTGGTCAGCACCAGCATCGCCGGAATGTCGACGTTCTTCATGCTCACGGCCATGGCGGCCGAACCGACTGCTTTGCCCTGGTAGCCGATCTCGTCGATCTTGTAGTCGACGCGGCCAGCCAGGTTGTTGTCCTTGGTTTCGCTGGAGTCTTTCTGCTCGAAACCCTTGAGGGTCAGCACGGCTTTCTGCGGGCCGAAGGTGACCTTGGTGTCGGTCAGCTCCACGGTGTTCTGGCCGGTGTAGAAACCGAAGGTGGTTTTTTCCAGGTTGCTGGCGACGGTCAGGCCGGCCAGCTCCGCTTCGAACGGTGCGCCTTCGGCGTCCACTGCGGCAACCTTGAGGCTGTTCATGAAGCCTTCGGCCTTGACCTTCTGGCCTTCGGCGCTGCTGTCGAAGTTGAGGTTGGCGCCGGAGAAGCTCACCGAGGAAGTGGCGTCCTTGAACTCCAGGGGCAGCAATTCGATGTTGCCGCTGACCGAACGGCTATAGCCGATATTCGCCACGCCTTTGAGCGGCGACACGTCTTTGCTGGCGGCGAACCATTTTTCGGTGGTGGGGTTCTTTTCCAGTTCGTAGTGACTGGTGGCCATGACCGGCAACCACTTGAGGGTCACCAGGCGCGAGAACGGCAGCGGGCCGTGTTCGATATGGTCGACGAACAGCAATTCGGGGTTCGGGTTGTCTTCGCCGAACACGCTGCCTTGGCCCTTGAGGCGATAGTGCGCGGTGCTGCTGAACACGCCACGGTCCAGGGACACCAGCTCCAGGGTCACGCTGCCATCGACGCCGGCCATGGAGGTCTGCAGTTCTTTATTGGCGCTCTGGATAGCGGTTTGCAGGACCGGCTCCAGTTGTTTACCGGTGTACCAGGCACCGCCCGCACTGACGGCGCCGACGGCGACAACAAAA
This sequence comes from Pseudomonas sp. MF6767, assembly GCF_016405475.1. NCBI lineage: Bacteria > Pseudomonadati > Pseudomonadota > Gammaproteobacteria > Pseudomonadales > Pseudomonadaceae > Pseudomonas > Pseudomonas sp. MF6767. Next base: position 42,825 of record NZ_JAEKCY010000020.1, read on the forward strand.
CCCAAGAAAACAACGGCTGGCTTATTCATGAAGTGACCTGATCAAATCCTGTGAGAAGTGGGCTGTCTTCCTTGAACCCTGTAGGGGTTCCTGTAGGAGCGAGCGTGCTCGCGAACAACGCATGGGCACCGCGTTCATTCAGAATGCCCGCGTTATCGTTGGCGTCTTTCGCGAGCAAGCTCGCTCCTACAGTCGTGGCCCGTGTGGCCAAAGGCTGGGGAAGATTAGCACTGGCGGGCGTAAACGGCCCAACCTTTCAGAGGGATCAGTTCAGCAGGAGTTCAGGAGTACTCCTGTTCGACTTCATCCAGTTGGTGATCAAAACTCTTCAAGCGTGCGGTCCAGGTGTACACCAGCACCTCGAACTCGCGATGTATCACGGCATTGCCGGGGGTGTCGGCCTTGGGGTCGCAAAAGTCCAGCTGGTAGCGCTCGCGGGCCATTTGCGTGGCCACGTCGGACAATTCCCGCGCGTTATCCAGCCAGTGCCTACCGTCGGCAACCTGCCGATCCAGCAGCACACATTGTTTTTTCAGGATTTCGAGGCTTTTTTCCAGCGGCGTGCCGGTGAGGTCGCCCATGACTTCCTGGAACGTGCGCCCCGGCTGCCAGTAACTGCCCCAGAAATAGCGATCGAACACGGTTTCGACACGGCGCAGGGCGACCTTGGTGTCCCAGATCGCCACGCGGGTCTTGCCCTGTTCGAGGAGTTTTTTCTTCACGCGCTGGTTTTGATACGACGCCCAGGCCACCACGCCGATGGACAAGGTGCCGATCACCAGGCAGGCGCTGTCGAGGAACACCATGGCCTTGTCGAGTTGATGGGCGAGCATGACGCCGTAAAAATACGCGGCCGATAACAAAACCAGTGCGAAGAGCACGCACCAGAAAGCGGGAGCATAAGGGTTTTTCATTCTTGGAATCCCCATGAGCAAACGCGAGCTTTGTCGGGTGAGGCGTCACGGCGCCTCACCTGACAAAGCATAGCAATCACCTCACGGTTTGCCGGGTTTTACCCCTTGCGTTCGTCCGCTTTCCCAACCGCCGCCCAGGGCCAGGAACAGGTCGATCTGGCTCATGGCAACCTGGGTGTTGGCCGCCGCCAGTTGCGCACGCATATCGGTGTAGGTGCGCGTGGCTTGCAGGTCGGCCAGGAAGGATTCGCGGCCGGCCTGGAAGAAGCGATGGGTCTGGCCGGCGGCTTCTCGCGCCGACTGTTCGGCGTCGGCCAGGGCGTCGCGGCGTTGCAACACGGCGGTGTATTGGGCCAGGCCGGTCTGGGTTTCGCGGATGGCGTTGAGCACCACGCCGTCGAAGTGGGCCAGGGCACCCTGGGTCGCGGCTTCAGCTTCATGCACGCGGGCGCGAGCGCCGTTGGTCGGTACAGTCCAGCTGATCATCGGGCCAAAGCCCCAGCGGTTGGTGGCAGGCGTGCCGAGGTTCTCCAACAAGCCGACGGTGCCGACCGTGGCGCCGATGCTGATATCCGGGTACAACGCGCCGGTCGCCACGCCAATACGCGCCGTGGCGGCGGCCAGCTGGCGTTCGGCCTGGCGTACATCAGGGCGGCGCTTGAGCAGCGTGGCGCCATCGCCTACCGGCAGCAGTTGAGCAATATGTGGCAGCTCGGCACAGGTGCCCGTGCCGGCTGGCAGTTGGTCGACAGGTTTGGCCAGCAACATCGACAGCCGGAACAGCGCCGCCTGACGCGAAGCTTCATAGCGCGGTATGTCGGCGCGCAGGGATTTGTATTGGGTTTGCGAACGAGTCACCTGGGTCTCATCGCCACGCCCGGCATCTCGCAAGCGCTGGGTCAGTTTGGTGCTCTGGGCTTGCAGGTCGAGGGACTCGTTGGCAATCGCCAGTTCTTCGTTGGCCGCGCACACCTGGGTATAGGAGCGCACCACATCGGCCACCAGGGTGATGCGGGCGATATCCGCCGCGGCCTGGGTGGCATCGGCGCTGGCCTGGGCGCTTTCGATGCCGCGCTGCAAGGTGCCGAAGAGGTCGAATTGATAGGACGTGGTAATCCCGACGCTACCGATATTGCCTACCGGGACTTTGTCCGGCAGCAAGAAGGCCTCGCCAGACTCCTGTAAACGCTGGGCCTCGGCCTTGACGCCGGCACTCCAGCCGCCAGCGGATTCGGCCTGCTGCACCTGATAACGCGAGCGCTGCAGGTTGGCGGCGGCCACGCGCAGGTCGGTGTTGGAGGCCATGGCCTGGCGTACCAGTTCGTCCAGGCGCGGGTCTTTGTACAGCTTCCACCAATCCGCCGGCACCGGTGCCGACACCACGTTTTTGCCTTCACCCATGATCGGCCCTTGCAGGTCGCCACGGTTGACTGCGGCCTGTTCCGGCAGTTTGTAATCCGGGCCTACAACTTGGCAGGCCGACAGCAACAACCCCAGGGAAGCGGTTGCCAGAAGCCGCTTCATGGTTTGTCCCCGTCTTTAACTTTGTCGTCAATGATCGACACCGTCGCCGTGCGCCCGGCGATCATGCGAAAGTCCGCCGGCACGTCATCAAAGGCGATACGTACCGGAATCCGCTGGGCCAGGCGCACCCAGCTGAACGCCGGGTTGACGTTGGGCAACAGGTTCGAGCCGCTGCTGCGGTCGCGGTCTTCGATACCGGCGACGATGCTCTGCACGTGGCCATGCAGGCGCGCGTTGTCGCCGATCACACGGATGTCCACGCCCATGCCGACGTGGATGCCGTCGAGCTTGGTCTCTTCGAAGTAACCATCGATGTGGAAGGAATTGCTGTCCACCACCGACAGCACCGGGCGCCCGGCGGTGACGAATTCCTGGGTACGCGGTGCGCGGTCGTTGACGTAGCCGTCCACAGGGCTGCGGATCACCGAGCGGTCGAGGTTGAGTTGGGCGGAGTCCACCGTCACTTGCGCTTCGGCCAGTGCCGATTGGGCGCGGGCGACGCGGGACTGGCTCTCTTCCAGTTGCTCGCTGGGCACCAGGTTGCCCAGGCCACGGTTACGCTTGTACTCGCGCTGGGCCTGGGCCAGGGTTTCCTGGCGGTCGGCCACGGCGGCCTGGGCTTGGCGCAGGGCCAGCTTGAAGCGGTCCTGGTCGACGGCGAAGAGCACCTGGCCCTTGGTCACCAACTGGTTGTCGCGCACGTCAACGCGCTGGATCAGCCCGGAAACGTCCGGGGCGATCTGCACGATGTCGGCACGGATGTGGCCGTCACGGGTCCAGGGCGCAAACATGTAGTACATGACCATGCGCCACACAACGACGACCGCGAAACTCACGATCAACAACGTCAGGACGACACGGCCGATAGTCAAAAAAGGTTTTTTCATGTCATCAAATATCGACTGAGTGAGTCCACCGCGCCCAGCAACAGCGCGTAGAGCCCCACATTGAACAATGCCCGGTGCCAGACCAGGCGATAGAAGTGCATGCGCGTCAACAGCCCGTGCACCACCAGAAACAACACATAAGTAATGCCCATCAGCACCAGCAGCGTGGGCAGGAACACCCCGCTGATATCCAGGTCACCGATCATAAAGGCGCTCCATCAGGTAACGGCGCTTGCATCTCTGTACCGCCAATGAACTCCACACCGGGCAACAGCGCCAGACGCAGGCCGGCCAAGGCGTGCAGCAGATGCAGGCGCGTGTCGTCTTCGTCTTGCAGGCCCTGGCCATTGAGGGCGCGACGCGTGCGGTCCAGGGTCATCAGCAGACCGCTGGGCGCGGGCAAGCGTTCACCCGCCTTGAGGCAGGCCTTGAAGTAACCGCCCACGCCTTCCACCACCTGGTTGAGCAACACCCGTGGCACACCGAGGATGCGTGGCGAGTAGGCCAGCAGGTCGAGCAGGTTCAGCGCCACGCGCAGGTCGCGCAGAGCGATGCCAGTGTCCTGGCCGGTGAGGGCCAGGCGCGGCAGGTGTTGCATCAGGCGGTCGAGCATTTGTACGGCCATGTGCCGGTGCTCGGCCAGGGTGGCGGGCTCGGTGAGGCTGACGATGTCGCGCCAGCTGAAATGGGTGAGGCGCTTGGCTGCCAATTCAGCGCCGAAGGGTCGGGCGATCAACGTCCACACGAACGCGAACAGCAGGCCAACGGGCCCGGCCAGGTTGACGTTGGCGAAGTTGAGAAAGTCCGCGTCATAGGCGCCCTGGATGCTGATGAACGACGAGGTGTTCACCAGCGTCAGCAACATGCCCAGGTAGAAGCGTGGCTGCACGGTGAGGGTGCCGATACAGATAAACGGCACGGCGAAGGCCAGCACCAGCATGGGGAAATCGTGCAGGTTGGGCAGCACCAGAAACAGGTACAGGCTGGCGAACAGCACCGACATGGCGGTCCAGAAAAAGAACCGGTAGATCTGCGGTGCCGGATCGTCCATCGAGGCGAAAAAGCTGCAGGCGACGGCGGCAAGGATCACGGCGCTGCCGCCGTCGGTCCAGCCCAGCAGAATCCACAGCACCGAGGCGACGATGATCGCGGTCACGGTGGAAAACGCCGAGTAGAACATCAGGCCACGGTCGAGAAACGGCGTGAGCCGGCCCAGGCGCCAGTGGCGGTAGACGGCGCGCCAGGTGTCCTGGCTTTCACACTGGATGGCGGCTTGCAGGCTGCGGCAGTCTTGCCACAGGTCGACCCATTCGCCCAGGCGGTACAGGGCGTTGGAGAACAGCAACGTGTGGCGGTCATCCAGCGCTTCGCCCTGGGGTTGGGCGGCGTCGATCTGGTCACGCAGCACGCGCCAGCGTTCCAGGGGTGCTTGTTCGGTGGTGCTTTGCAGCCAGGCGTTGGCCTCTTCCAGCAACGGTTTGAGCCGGTCGAGAAACTCCGGTGCGCGATGCTCGATGGCGTACACCGCATCATCCAGTGCATCGATTACCGGCAGCAGATGGATCATGCGCCCGCGCAGTTCCTTGGTGTTGCGCACCGTTTGTGGCCGCGCGCCTTCGTGAGGCAACTGGCCGATCATCAACTCAAGGGTGTTGAAGGTGGCGACCATGCCGCCGCGCAGGTTACTGACTTCTTCTGGGTCTACCTGACGGGTGAGGAAGCGCTGGCTATAGACCTGGGCGTCGCTGAACCACTTGGCCACCGAGCCATCGAACACCGGCATCAGGCGCCGAGGCCAGAACATCGCGCCCACCACCGCTGCGACCGCGATGCCGAGGAAGATTTCTTCGGTACGCGCCTCCGCCACATCCCAGACCGCCAAGGGGTTATCCACCACCGGCAAGGCAATCAGCGGCAAGGTGTAGCCGGCCAGCATCAGGGCGTAGTTATTGGCGGTGCGCAGGTGCATGGACAGAAACAGCAAGGTGCCGGTCCACAACGCAATCACCACCACCAGAATGTAGGGTGACTGCACGAACATCGGCACAAACAGCACCGCCGCCGCCGCGCCCATCAAGGTGCCGATGGCGCGGTACAGGGCTTTGGAACTGGTAGGGCCGACAAACGGGCTGGATACGATATACACCGTGGCCATCGCCCAGTACGGACGCGGCATCTGCATGAGCATGGCGATATACAGCGCGATCATCGACGCGGCGAAAGTACGCACCCCGTAGAACCAATCGCGGGCAGGCGGGAAGCCGGTAAAAAATCCGTTCAAGGCGACACAGCCTCGGCCGCTTCGAAGGCGCGCAATACACGCAGTGCCGCTTGCAGATCGTCGGGGGCGATATCCGCCAACACGTCCTTGCGAAGGCGCACCAGTTGCGCCTCCACCGCCTGCACCAGCTCACGGCCACGCTCGGTAAGGCTCAGAGCCTTGGCGCGGCGGTCGTGGATATCTTCGGTGCGGCATACGTAGCCGTCACCGCACAGTCGGTCGAGCAGGCGCACCAGTGATGGGCTTTCCATACCGGAAGCCTGGGCTACTTTGACCTGGTGTACCCCGTCGCCCAAGCGACCGATCATCAACAACGGCACGGCGCAGGCTTCGGAGATGCCATAGCTCACCAGCGTGGTCTGGCAGATTTTGCGCCAATTACGGGCGCCCACCACCATGCTGCTGCTGAGGCTCATCTGGAGTTGTTCGAGGGATTGAGGCACTGGATAGTTCGCATACAGTTAGTTTGCTAACTATCAATATGGTCGATGCATGGAGCATCGTCAAGTTTTGAAACAATTTCGCAGATGAGTGGTGGGATGTGGCTTGAGTAAAGCGGGTTTTAGGGTAGGCATCAGCAAATCGCTGATATTCGCCATACGACAAACAAAATGTGGGAGCTGGCTTGCCTGCGAAAGCGGTGGTTCAGTTGAATATTCAGTGACTGACACGCCGCCTTCGCGGGCAAGCCCGCTCCCACATTAGGTCAGCGTCAGCATTTTTTGCTCCATCGCCACACGCTCCAGACTTTTAAAATCTCCGACGCAGCGATCAATCCAGCCATTGCCAGTACGTTGTAATGCGGGAAAACTCGAGCGCCAATCAACAGGAGCGAAACGGACGGAATAATGTGCACAAGTCGTAAGGGGGTTTGAAAAAAGACAAGCCACCTGACTGATTTTTTCTGAAGAAAAAACATGGCACAGGATGCGAAAATTGAGGCCTGTAAAACCAACCAACGCCCCCATAAACATGACAATTTGCACATCACTGTGCTCTCGCAAAACATCTGAGGCGCTTATCACATCACTCAGATACGGAATTCCTTTTTTTCAGACGCCTCATCTGGCGTGACTGGATGACCTCTTACTCGCCCATCAACCTCAAGCTCTCCTCCTCAATAAACCCAAACACCTCTTCCGCCACACTGTACTGAAACTGCTTACGCCGATGCTTGGAAAGCTTCCCACCGTTATCCAGGCACATCATCACCAGCTTCGACAGATCGCTGCCGCGCACGTCGTAGCGTTGGTTCACCGCTTTGATCACTTGGTCATAACGGTCGAGGAATTCGGTTTCTTCGCGCAGTTCCACTTCCAGTGCGCGGCGGGCCATTTGCAGGGTGAATTCGACGCTGCGGGTCGCATCCCAGTAGCGATAGATCGAGGAGTGGCCGATGAAGTCGAACGCCATGTGGTCGGCGTCCAGCCAGGTGACGTTCCAGAATTCCCGAGTCGGCTGGGAGAAGGTCTTGAGTGCCTCCAGATAGGCTTGTTCCTCGTGCTTCATGGCGACAGAGACCGGTAGCAGCAAACCATTTTCCAGTGCGCCGTAGTGGCAGAGCGTCTGGTGAATCAGGAAGCGAGACAGGCGCCCATTACCGTCCATGAACGGGTGCAGGAAGACGAAACCAAAAGCGGTGACCGCGGCCGCCACTAAAGGATCGACGTCTCGCACGGGCTGGTTGGCGAAGGCCATCAGCTCTTCCATCAATTCCTGGCAAAGCGCGGGAGCTGGCGGCACGTAGCTCACACCGGCTGCGCCGCGTAGCCCGTTGTGCAGATGGTTCTGTTCGTGGCGAAACGCGACAGCTTTGTCAAACGGATTGGAGATGGCGCTGTTTTGCAGCTCGACCAAGTAGTCCTCGGTGAGCAAACGGCCTTCGTGGGCCTGGCGCAGGAGTTGGACGAAGCGGCGGGATTTTTCTTCGCTGGGTTGTTCTTTTTCGATGGCAAATGAGTCGCGGGTTTCGTGCAGGTATGCCCACTGGATGGCGCGGTCCATCATTTCCGGAGGGAGGGTGGCCATGAAGGATTTGGCACGAGCCAATACATCAAGCGCCAACAACGCTTCCAGCTCAGGCGTTCGCTCTACGGTGGCGCAATAATGCAAAGAGCCCAAACCGTTGAAATCCACTCGCCAACGACTGTTGCGAATGCTCGGGCCGGTTACATAGCGCTGGGGATCGAACAAGGGAACAACGCGACCACGAACAGGAAGGGTGTGATCCAGCATTTTCCCGGTAAAGCCTTCCCACAGAAAACAGGCTTTTCGGATAAACGCACCGTTAGGCGAGTCGGCCAGCGCGTCCAAAAACGGTTCTGGGCCGAGCTGTTCAAACACCTGGGCAAGTATCGCCAGGTTCACGCCTTCATGCTTAAGCGCAAATAACACATGCTCAAACAGCGCATGTTGGGCGGGCGCCACCGAATGGGGAACTGCCAGGCAGTCGCCGATCAAGGTAATCCTGGTCACCGGCTTGATCATCGCAGTCCTCAAGGGTGCGATAACCTTTAGATCCAGCGCCTCACACAGATGAGCGTATCCGACTGTTGGCATGGCGAGCTTTCCAGAAAAAATTCACTTAGGCGATTAAAGCCCAGTTTTTTTTACCGCTCACCATTTTTTTTTACATACTCGCCCTTATTTGGATATTTTTTTACACCTCTCGCCCACTCCGCAACATCAAGTTCAACTCATCCACCACCACCGCCCAATCCGCATCATCCAGAATCTCTTCACGCAAAAATGCCTTCTGGGCGTCGCTCCAAAAAAACGCGTCCGCCAGTTTCAACTCCGGCTTGAGCGGCGAATGAGAGGCGACAAATTGCTCGATACTGACCGGGTCGTGCGGCAAGCCAAGCTGTTTGAACAAAGCCGGTAGGCTGTGCACTGGCGATTCCATGGAGGGTTCCTCATAAGTAGGTTGAAGTGAGTCTAGCGGCAGCCTTCAGGTTGCGGCGCCGGTGCGTTGCATAGCACGAACAACCGCGCCCTGGCGCCACCGCCGTCCTGGCGACTGAGTTCGTGCCAACTGGTGGGCAGCGGCGCGAATTCATCCGGGGCTTCGTTGCTGCTGATCAACCATACCCGTCGCGTTTGAGCAGGCAGTGCTGAGAGGCGGTCCAAATAGATGCGGCCACCGTCCTGGTCCACCAGTGTGCCGAAACCATAGGCGTTCGGGCGAGTGGCAGTCCCGTCGGGTTTGGGGGGGGTGTAGAGCTGAAGTTGCGCGTCGGTCTGGTCGTAATACACGTAGCTGAGGTACCACATCATGTCGCTGAGGACGATGCGGTCGCCTTCCTGGTAGTTGCGATTGACGAACTCCACCGGCACGTTGAACTGGTCGTGTTCATCCACCTCGAAGTTGTTTTTTAACCCCAGCAGTTCTACGCCAACAAACAGTGCGAACAACGCCACGCCCAGCCAGGACAAACGGGACGGCAAACGGTCGATGGCAAGCGCCAGGACTATCGGCAGGCCTAACGCATACACCGTGAGGTAGCGCTCGATAAACACGGGCGAGATAAAGGACACGCCATAGACCAGCAGCAGCGGTAGCAGGCAAAACAGTGCCGGTAGGCGCGCCGCGTTATTGCGCCAGGCCGTCGATACAACCACCACGGCCAGCAGCAGGGGTAACAGCCAGAACAGCGGCGGCCACAGGCCGAGACCGTCATCCTGCAACAGGAACTGCCAGACCATCGACGGCAGTGACAGCAGATTGACCGGTTCTTCCCAACCAATGTCGCCGCCGACTTTGAGCTGTTCGACGTGCTGCACCAGGTCCAGCAGGTTGGGCAGCCAGGGTAGATACAGCAACACTATCGCCACGTTGGCGACCCACCAGGCAGGTCGCGTGATCAAGCGCTGACCCGGCGCCTGCAACCCCAGGTACGCCCAATGCACCAGCACGCACAGCGCAGTGAAGTAGTGGGTATAGAACCCGGCGCTCATCAGCAGCACATACACAGCCAAATAGCGCGCGCGTTCGGGCTGCCTCACCCAGTACACCAGCGCCAGCGTGGCGCCCAGTAGCCACACGCCGAGCAGCGAATACATACGCACTTCCTGGCTGTAGCGCACCGCAGTGGGCATTAGAACCAGCAGGATCCCCGCCAGCACGGCTGCGCGTCGGGTGGACAGTTGCCGTGTCAGCCAGATGCCCAGGCCCACGACGGCCACGCCGGGGATCGCACTCAGGCTGCGAATTGAGCCGATGCTGTCGCCGAACACCTCGATCCAACCGCGCAGCAGCAAGAAGTACAGCGGCGGGTGCACATCATGGGCCGCGTGAAACCACAGGTCGGCCAGGGCGTATTCGCTGAGCAACAGGCTGGAGCCTTCGTCGCCCCAGATCGCCGCCGAGGTGAGGTGGTAAAACCGCAGGGCCATGGCCAGCGCCAGGATCGGCACCCACCACAGGCGGCTGAGCCAGCCGGCACCTTCCCAGCTCAAGCGATGAAAGGCAGGCAATGCCCCGTCTTTTTCGTGTTGCTCTACCACAGACCGACGCATATCGACTCCGCTACTACTGCCCCTCTTACAGGACAAACACTACGCATGCGCAAACACCGCCACTCTAGGCCAAAAGCCCTGGCCTCGCTGCTGGAATCGGACAAATCAGCAATTTGTGTAGGCCTTCACCGAAGCACTCGCCGGATCAGGCTATTATTGCCCCTTCTCCAAGGACTCAGGATCAAGGAAACGTTATGCGTATCGGTTTGCTGTCACCTCTGGCCCTGGCCCTGCTGGCCGGTTTTTCCCTACCGGCCCAGGCCAGTTCTGACGACTCGTGCTACCCCGACTGGCGGGTATCGCGTGACAGCTACGAGCCGTGCAGCAACCAGCCGTTTCTCAGCCCTGGCAACGACAGCCGAGTGAACCTGCGCCTGTTGCTGGCCGACAAAAAAGCAGCACCCCTGGCCCCCAATGCCTTGGGCGAAGACGATTTGGCGCAAGGGTTCGGCCCGGTGCCGTTTCCGGTGTACCGCCTGGTGCCGGCTCCGGCCACGAATGAGGAGCCTGACAACAAGGCTGACGATTCACGCACAGCCGAACTCGACACTTTGCTCCAGCCCCTGGGTATCAAGCGCGAGGAGTACAAGACCGCAGGCCAGGCCTTCCTGAATGGCGAAGGCAGCCGTTGCCGCAGCAATGACGATGACAGCGCCACGGCGTTTATCAGCCAGGTGATCAAGGCCCAGATGCCGCCCGCCGAGCGCGATGTGTTGGTCAAAGCACGCCTGCAATTACTGAGCACCTGTGACTGGAGCCGCCAGGTGGTGGACGCGCAGCTGACCCCGTCGGCCAATGCTCAGTTGTTTCGTACCTACTTGCAGGCCGCCGGCGATTTCTACAGCGGGCGCTTCGATTACGCCGAGCGCGGGTTCGCCGCCGCCGCCACCAGCGATGTGCCGTGGCTGAAGGAAACGGCGCTGTACATGACTGCGCGTACGTCGCTGAATCAGGCCCAGGCCGAAGCCTTCGACGAATACGGCATGCCGCAACGCGAGCATGTGGATAAGTCGGCCCTGAGCGATGCCGAGCAAGGCTTTCTCGGTTACCTGAAAACTTACCCACAGGGCGATTACGTCGCCTCCGCCCGTGGGCTCTTGCGCCGTGTGCACTGGCTGGCGAACGACGACGCCAAGCTTGCCGAAGACTTCACCTGGCAATTCACCGAGGCCACCGACGCCCAGCGCAATGTGAGCGTGGACGAACTGGTGGAAGAGGCCGACCTCAAGTTACTGATGGTCGGCAACAAAGCCGCGAACAGCCCGATGCTGCAAGTGGTCAGCGACCTGATGGCGATGCGGGCCCACACCCCGCCGCTGTTGAGCCGCGAAGACCTGGATAAGCAAAAGAGCACCTTCGCCACTGAGCCCGCGCTGTTTGACTTCCTGCAAGCCAGCTATGCCCTGTACGTCGAACACCAACCCGACACGGCCTTGAAGCACCTGCCTGCGGATGTGCCATCGAGCCTGGATTACTTCGCCTTCAGCCAACAGACCCTGCGCGCCCTCGCCCTGGAGGCCAAGCAGGACTGGAAAGGCGCCGAAGCCCTGTGGCTGCAACTGCTGCCGCTGGCCAAGCAACCGCTGCAACGTGACCAGCTGGAGCTGGCATTGGCCATGAACTACGAGCGCAGCGGCCAACTGGCCAAGGTGTTCGCCGCCGACTCACCGATCAGCGCCAAGCAAGTGCGCTACATCCTGCTGCGCAACGTCGCCGGCCCCGACCTGCTACGCCAGCAGATCGCCAACGCCAGCGACCCGATCGAGCGTCAGAGCGCGCAATTCGTGCTCCTCTACAAAGACCTGCTGCGCGGCCAGTACGCCACCTTCGCCGATGACCTCAAGCAGGCCTCGCTCTCTGACGACAAACTCGGCACCAGCCTGGGCTACACCTATACCAGCGGCCAGACCTTGAAGCTGTTCCAATGGAACGGCGACAAGGCCGAATCTGGGTACGCGTGCCCAAGCATCGCGCAAACCGCGGCGACCCTGCAGAACGAGGCCAAAAACCCGCACGCGTTGAACTGCTTCGGTGAATTCATCCTGCGCAACGGCCTGGACGGCATGCCGTTGGAACAACCCCGCGCCGCCGGCAGCCTGGGCAGTACCGCCTCGGACTTCAAGGGTGAAACCTTCTCGCGCCTGGACGGCTACAAACAGGTGATCGCCAACGCCAAGGCGCCGAAAACCGACAAGGCCTATGCGTTGTTCCGCGCCATCAACTGCTACGCGCCGGCCGGCTACAACAGCTGCGGCGGCGAAGACGTTGCGCCGGCAGTGCGCAAAGCATGGTTCCGCCAACTCAAGAGCGGTTTTGCCGATACCCAGTGGGGCAAATCGCTGCAGTACTACTGGTGAAATCGCTGTGGCTAGGCTTGCTGTTGCTGGCAAGCCCGGCTTTTGGCGCCGTTGACGCAGGCGACTACGACGCCTTCTGGCTGTGGAGTGGCGTCACGCCCCAGCCGGTGATCAAGCAGGCAAAAACCCTGTACATCCTGCAAGGCCAGATCAACTCCACCCGCCGCGCGCCCCAGCGCGGCGTGCAATTGATCGCCCAGGGCATCAGTGTGCCCCGCATTACCCAAGGCGAAATCTGGGTGGTCTATCGCGCCCACACCTTGCACTGGCCGGAACAGGTCTACACCCAAGTGCTCGGCCAGGTGCAACGCTGGCGCGACACGGGTAACCCAGTGATCGGTATCCAGATCGACTTCGATGCTCGCACCCAATACCTGCACGAATACGCCGATTTTCTGCGCGACCTGCGCCAGCGCCTGCCTGCCGACCTGCGGTTGAGCATCACCGGCCTGATGGACTGGAGCAGCAACGCCGACCCGGCCGCCATCGCCCAGCTCAAAGGCGTGGTGGATGAAGTGGTGGTGCAGACGTATCAGGGGCGGCACAGCATCCCTGACTATGCCGCGTATTTGCCGCGGATGAATCGGCTGGGCGTGCCGTTCAAGATTGGCTTGATTCAGGGCGGGGAGTGGCAAGAGCCGGGGTATCTGCGGGGCAATGAGTGGTTTCGGGGGTATGTGGTGTTTTTGCAGAATCTTTGAAGTTTGGTAACACCTGTAGGAGCGAGCTTGCTCGCGAAAAACGTCAACGACAACGCGTGTTTCCTGATTGAACGCGGCGCCTGTGAGTTTTTCGCGAGCAAGCTCGCTCCTACAAAAAGCCTTAGCATCGAGCCGGTTTTTTGCAGGTAGCCTTAGAGGCTTGGATGATATAAGTTACCTTTATTGCTTTAAAGAGTGATATATCATGCAAGAAACAGCGAAGCCCTACCCGCACAAAGGGTACATCTCAGAGAGAAGCGCTGAGCTAATGAGAGGTATCGGGAACGGTATCGAAATAGCCCGCATTCGTCGCCGGTTGAAAATCTCCACCATATGCAGCCGCGCGGGCATTACACGGCAGACGTATCAGCGGCTGAGGCAGGGCGAGGCCGGCGTATCCCTCGGCGTGCTGATGAATGTGCTTAGCGCGATGGACTTGGAAGAAGGTATGGCGAGCATTGCGTCACCAGAACTTGACCAGGTTGGCATTACCATGAGCCTCGCCCGTGAGCCTGAGCGAATTCGCACTGAAGGAGAACACGATGTCCTGGAAGCCGATTGGTAATGCCTTTGTTTTTTCAGCTCACTTAGTCGGTGACCCGGTCCCTGTTGGCGAGGTGGCCATGCATGGGAATGGATTCGTTTTTCGCTACGCCAACAGTTGGCTCGCGCGGCCCGACGCATTTGCGATTGACCCGCTGAGTTTGCCACTGACCCCTAACCAGTATTCCTCGACGCGCATGTTTGGTGTGCTCGACGATGCAACGCCCGATAATTGGGGTCGGCGTGTTCTGCTGGCGACCCACAAACAGCATCCACAAAACGAAGTTGAATGGCTGCTTGCCTCGCGGGGAGCAGGAGTGGGTTGCCTGCTGTTCAGTGCGTCAAGAAGTCAGCTGCCAACCCTGCACCAACCCCCGCAATTTGAAGACCTTGAGAAAATCACGGTGGGCCTTGATCGAGTCGAGAAGGGTGACGTCGACCTGCCTGCGGAAATCGCACGGTTATTCGAGTTTGGGAGTTCCATGGGCGGCGCCAGGCCGAAGGTCACCGTGACCCATGAAGGCAAGGAATGGATAGCTAAACTCGGCCGTAGCGACGATGTGTTCGACCAGCCACGGGCGGAATTCGCCAGCCTTCAAATGGCGGATGCAGCAGGTCTACCCGCAGCCAAGCACAAGTTGGTAGAGGTCGCCGGCAAACCGGTGTTGATGGTCGAGCGTTTTGACCGACATGAAGCCGCTGGTCGCGAGCACTATGTCAGCTGCAACTCTCTGGTAAGCACTGAGAAGCCGAGAATGCGGGTTGATGCGGCTGACGGTGCCGTTTCCTACTCCAGGATCGCCGACGTATTGAAGAAGGTCAGCGACGATGCCACCTTTGACATGCGTGAGCTTTACAAGCGTATGGCTTTCAATGTGCTCATCGGCAATAGCGACGACCACCTGAAACAAACCGGGCTACTGCTGACCAGCGCCTCGGGCTATTCCCTTGCGCCAGTATTTGACGTGTTGCCCCACCCTACCCAACTAGGCTTGCAGGCGCTCATCATCGGCAATGAAGGCCGGTTATCGTCTGTCAGTAATTTGCTGAGTACGCCTGAACGCTTTGGGTTGGGGGCCGATGAAGCAAGGTCCATCGTCACGGATATGTATGCCGTCGTGCGAGAAGCCTCCGGTTTTTTCGAAGCAGCAGGCTGCAGCGGTGCCGAGGTGCGCATGCTTTCCAATGTGTGTACACGATTTGCAGCGGACCTGGTGTAGGGCGGCAACAGAGCGCACCCTTGAAGGGTGCGCGCCGCAGCAAATATCACCTAAACGCTAAGTTACCAATCGTAGGTCAGGCTCGACACCACCGTGCGTCCTTCCCCGTAGTAGCAATCCAGATCACTGGTGCACTGCGAGACGTAGGTCTTGTTGCTGAGGTTCTGCACGTTCATCGCCAGCTTCACGCCCTTGAGCTTGAGCGGCGAGGCGCCCAGGTCGTAGCTTAGGCTTGCATCGTAGACACTGTAGGACGGCACGTTGAAGGCGCCTTCGTAGTAGTCGCCCAGGCTTTGACGGGCGTAACGCACGCCAAGCCCTGCACCCAGCCCCGCCAAGGGCGTGTCGCCGAGCACGGTGTAGTTGACCCACATCGAGGCGGTGAGTGGGGAGATGCCGGCCGGGTGGCGACCTTGGCGGCCATCGTTGTCCTTGGTGTATTTGACGTCATTGCGCGCAGCCGAGGCGACCACGTCCCAGGCATCACTCAAGACGGCCTTGGCTTCCAGTTCAACACCTCGCGAGCGCAGGGCGCCGCTTTGGGTGCTGAAGGTGGTGTCCACCGGGTTGGTGGTCAGCACGTTTTCCTGATCCAGTTGATAAACAGAGGCCTGGATGAAGCTCTTCTGGCCCGGCGGCTGGAACTTCACGCCGACTTCGTACTGTTTGCCGGTGGAGGGTTCGAAGGGTTTTCGGTTCGCATCAGTGCCGGCCAGCGGCAGGAAGGATTCCGAATAGCTGACGAAGGGCGACACGCCGTTATCGAACAGGTACACCAGGCCCGCACGGCCGGTGAATGCCTGGTCTTTGCTGGCAAAGCGGGTGTCCTGTATCGGCTCCTTGTTCACCACATTCGCCCAGTCATAGCGGCCACCGAGTACCAGCACCCATTTATCCAGCTTGATCTGGTCCTGCAGATACAGGCCGGTCTGGGTAATGGTGCGGTCCCAGCGGTACGGTTGGCCGAAGTTCAAGGGCTGGCCGTACACCGGTTTGAACAGGTCGATGATCGGCGGGTTGCGGTCATACAGGCCATGGAACTGCGAGTTGGAATGGTAGTAGTCCAGGCCAACGATGAAGGTGTGGGACAGTGCGCCCGTGTCGAATTCAGCCTGGGCGATGCTGTCCACGCCGAACACTTTGTTGGTCTGCGACCAGTCCACGCCGAAGCGTTGCAGGTAGCGTTGGTCCTGCACGCCGGTGTTGGGGTTGGCGACAAAGCGGTAGCCGTGCAAGGGCGCGGTGTAGCGGTCGTCGACCTCGGCGTAACGGGCGTTTTGCTTAAGGGTCCAGATGTCGTTGAGGCGATGGGAAACTTCGTAACCCAGCACGTATTGCTCGCGGTTGTACTGGTTGACGCCCGGCTCGCCGATAAACACATCGCGCTTGATCTTGCCGTTGGGGTTGTCCCACAGCGTGCCGGACGCCGGCAGGCCTTGGGCTTCGGGCACGCCTTTGTCTTTCTGGTACTGGGCGAACAGGGTCAGGCTGGTGTCGTCGTTGGGGCGCCAGGTGAGGCTGGGGGCGATGAACTGGCGCTTGTTTTCGACGTAGTTGATTTCGTCTTGCGCGTCATTCGCCAGGCCGGTCAGGCGGTAGAGAAACTGCCCCTCCTCGTCCAGCGGGCCGCCCAGGTCGATGGCCGCGCTTTTGTGTTCGTAGGTGCCGGCTTCCAGTACCACTTGGTGTATCGGCGTTTCGC
The DNA here is from genome assembly GCF_016405475.1 of Pseudomonas sp. MF6767. Taxonomy (NCBI): domain Bacteria; kingdom Pseudomonadati; phylum Pseudomonadota; class Gammaproteobacteria; order Pseudomonadales; family Pseudomonadaceae; genus Pseudomonas; species Pseudomonas sp. MF6767. Next base: position 59,472 of record NZ_JAEKCY010000020.1, read on the forward strand.
TGGGGCGCTTGCTGACCATATTGACGATACCGCCCGGCTGGTTCTGGCCGTAAAGTACGGACGCCGGGCCCTTCAGCACCTCGATGCGCTCCAGGGAATACGGCTCGATCTGCAACGCGCCACCTGTGCTGCCGCCGCCATAAGGCAGGTGCAGCCCGTCCAGGTACAGCGGCGTGGGCGAGAAGCCGCGTGACGTCGGCTCATCGAACAATTTGACTCGGTCGGCAAAACCACCAGCGCTCATACCTGGGGTGTAGAGCAACGCCTGGGTGACACTCTGGGCGCCACGCGCCTTGATCTCGGCGGCGGTGATCACGTTGATGGTCTGGGGGATTTCTACCAGCGCCGAGTCGGTCTTGCTGCCCGAGGCGCTGCGCTTGGCGACAATACCGTCCACCGGGCCCCAGGCGCTTTCCTGCTCCTGCCGGCCACTTATCTGGGTCGCGCCCAACTGCAAGGCTCCGTCGCCGGAAAGGGCCTGCAACGACCAACCGCCCTGGGATTGCACCGCCGCCAAACCACTGCCCGCCAGCAAGCGCTGCAATCCCGAACCTACACCGTAACGCCCTTTCAAGCCGGCGCTGCGCTTGCCGTCGGTGAGCGATGCGTCAACCGACAGCAAGATGCCTGAGGCACTGGCGAAACGGTTCAACGCCTGGTCGAGGCTGCCCGCCGGAATGTCATAGCTGCGCAGCGCTTCGGTGCTTTCTTCGGCTTGAACCATGCTCGGCAGTACCGGAGCCGTTGCCAGCAGGCCGGCAAACAGGCCACGACGCAGCGCGCGGGCCAAAGGTTGGATTGGGTGGTGCGACATGGCAGGACTCCCCGTGAGAACGCTTCTTGATTGGCTTTCAAGAGGTATCCCGAACGGGCCGCAGAAACCGACAAGCCCTGTACAAAGTATTTTCAGACCCGCGCCTTGATCGTTACCCAGTAACGGGTCACCGCCTGCACGTGCACGGGCAATGAACGCTCCAAGGCCGCCAGGATCGCGTCGGTGTCGTTCAGCGGGAACACGCCGGTCAACAGCAGCTTCGACACCGCCTGATCACAGCGCAACAGGCCCGGGCGGTAGCGGCTCAGTTGCGCCACGAACTCACCCAACGGCTGGCGCTCGGCAACCAGACGGTGCTCGGTCCAACTGCCGGCATTGGCGCTCACTGCCGGCAACGCGGTGCTTTGACGCGCGTTGAACCATAGGCTGTCCCCTGCCTGCATATGCACCGGCGCACCCTGCAACGGCGTGACCCGCAGGCGACCTTCGTACAAATCCACGCGGCTGCCGTCGGGCAGTTCCCGCACCGCAAAGCGCGTGCCCAACGCCTGCACATCACCGGCAGGCGTTTCGACGATCAACGGGCGCGAGGCGTCGTGGCCGCTGGTCAGCAGGACCTCGCCTCGGATCAGCCGAATACGCCGCTCGGTAGCGCTGAAACGCAGGTCTACGGCGCTGTCACTGTTAAGGTCCAGTTGCGTGCCGTCGCTCAAGGTCATATGGCGAATTTCGCCCGTGGCGGTACGCAGCTCTGCAAAGGCCGCCTGCCAGGGCTCGCTGCGTTGCACCAGATAGCCGCTGCCACCGGCCACCAACAACAGGCCGAGCAATTTGAGCGCGGCGCGGCGCTGGGTATCCGGGGTGTCGCGCAATACGGCGCGAGCGCTGTCGGCGGGTACGCCGCCAAGGGTGTGTTGCAGCTGCTGCAAGCGCTGCCAGGCGCGGCGGTGTTCCGGGTCAGCGGCCTGCCAGCGGGCGAACGCCTGGCGCTGCTCGCCCTTGAGCTCGCCGCCCCATTGCAGCATCAACCACTCGCTGGCTTGCTCGACAATCGCAGGGGCGATGGGCGCGTCGCGCTTCATTCTTCGTACACCACCTGGTAGCAGGCGACGATGGCCCGGGTCATGTACTTCTGCACCGAGCTGACGGTGACGCCCAGGCGCTCGGCGATTTGCGCATAGCTCAAGCCTTCGAACTGCGACAGCAAAAACGCACGGCGCACATTGTCGGGCATGCGGTCGAGCATGGCGTCGATCTGCATCAGGGTTTCGAGGATCAGCGCGCGGGTTTCCAGGGACGGCGACTCGGGCTCGGGCAAATGCGCGATGCTTTCCAGGTATGCACGCTCGATGCGCAGGCGGCGCCATTGGTCGATCACCAGGTTGCGGGCGATCTGCGCCAAGTAGCTGCGGCTTTCTTTGTCACCCGGGAAGCGCCCGGCCACCAGCAGGCGCAGGAAGGTGTCCTGAGCCACATCGGCGGCCTGTTCCCGGTCGCCCAGACGCTTGCGCAACCAGCCTTGCAGCCAGCCATGATGGTCGCGGTACAGGATGTGAAGCTGTTGCTGGCCGTCAGTCGCGATGCCCATGAAAAGCTCAGAAGTGTTATTGAGAGCAATTATCATTACATCTTATTTGGCGACTGACAAAAACTCTTTCTCGCTCAGCGCACAGCGGTCTGCAACGGGTACACCGACTCCCACCCTCCTCCCAGCGCTTTGTACAGCCCGACCATGGCCAACGACACGCCGGTGGAGCTTTCCACCCACTGCTCCTGCGTCGCCAGCAATGCGCTTTGCACGGTGAGTACGTTGACGAAATCCGCCACGCCTTCGACGTACTGATGTTGCGCAGTGGTCAGTGCGATCTGGTTCTGGCGCACCGCTTCGGCCAGGCTGTCGCGACGCAGTTGGCTGGCGTTGTAGCGGGACAGTTGATCATCGATTTCATGCCAGGCGCGTAGCACGGTTTGCTGGTAGGCCAGCGCCGCTTCCTGTTGCTGGGCTTCACGCAAATCGACCATGCCTTGCAGGCGCCCGCCGTTGAACAGCGGTAGGCTCAATTGCGGGCCGAAGGCAAAGGCACGGGAACCCCAGGAGCCGAAATCCGAGAGTTGCATGGCTTGGGAGCCCAGGCTGCCAGACAGGGTGATACGTGGGTAAAAGTCGCCCTTGGCCACGCCGATGCTGGCAGTGGCGGCGTGCAAGCGAGCCTCTGCCTGACGGATGTCTGGGCGGCGCTCGGCGAGTTCCGATGGCAGGCCGATCGCGACCTGGCGCTGTGTTTGCGGCACAGGGGCGTCTTTGGACAGCTGCGCGTACAGCGCCTGGGGTGGCTCGCCCATCAGCAGGCTCAGGGCGTTGATCAACTGGTCCTGACGCTGCTGCAGATCCGGCAGGCGCGCTTCGATAGCCGCGACCTGGGCGGCGGCTTCGGCCACGTCCAAGTCGGTCGCCACGCCGTCGGCCAACCGCAATTGCGAGAGCTTGAGGCTGTGGCGCGCAACGTCGAGGTTTTGCTCGGTGACAGCGCGGGTGTTTTGGACGCCGCGCAGTTGGATGTAGTCCTGGGCGGTCTCGGCCAGTACCGACAACAACACGGCGCGACGGTCGTTTTCGGCGACTTCCAGGGTGGCGTCGGCGGCTTCGGTTTCGCGCTTGACCCGGCCCCAGAAGTCCAGTTCCCAAGAAGCGGAGAAGCCCATGTCCCATTGGTTGAAGGCTGCGCGGCCATTCTCGCCGGAAGGGTCGTTCAAACCTTTGCCGCTGTTGCGCTTGCGCTGGTAACCGCCGCCCGCATCGACATTCGGGTAGCGCTCGGCGGTGGTTACCTCACGTACCGCGCGGCTCTGTTGCAGGCGGCTGCTGGCCAACTTCAGGTCGAGGTTATCGCTGAGGGCGCGGCGTGTCAGGGCTGAGAGCTGCGCGTCGTGGAACACGTCCCACCAGCGCTCCTGCAAGGGATCGCTGACGGCACGGCTGGCAGCTTGTCGGCCCTGAGGTTCGCTCCATTGATTGATCTGCGGGCTCTCGGGCCGCTGGAAGTCGGGACCGACCGTGCAGGCACTCAGGCTGATCAGGCTCAAGGTGAGCCAGGCGAGATGTTTCATTGCTGGGCCACCTCACGCTGTTGCGCGACCGGCCGGGTGTCGACGCTGGCTTCCACCGACATGCCGACGCGCAAACGCTCGGTCAGTGGCTGGTTCGGTTCGAGGACGATCTTCACCGGAATACGCTGCACCACCTTGGTGAAGTTGCCGGTGGCGTTGTCGGGCTTGACCGAGGCGAAGGTCACCCCGGTGGCAGGCGCCAGGCTTTCCAGATGGCCTTTGAGCAGTTCGCCGTCAAGGCTGTCGACGCTGACTTGCACCGCTTGCCCCGCGTGCATATGCGACAGTTGGGTCTCTTGGAAATTGGCCACCACGTAGGCTTCGGCCAGTGGCACCACCGCGAGGATCTTGCTGCCCGGTGTCACATAGGCGCCGACCCGCACCGCACGCTCACCGACCATGCCATCCACCGGTGCGACAATGCGCGTGTAAGACAGCTGATAACTGGCCATTTCCAGCGCGGCCTGGGCGCGTTTGAGCCCACCTTCGGCGGCGTCGCGCTGGGCGGTGAGGATTTCCACCTGCTTGCGTTCGGCGGCCAGCACGGCGGTGGATTTGGCCAGGCGCGCGGTAGCCTGATCGATGCGGGTCTTGGCTTGCTGGGCGTTCTGCACGGTGCCCGCACCGACGCCAGCGAGGTGGTTGTAGCGATTCAGTTCATGCTCGGCAAACGCCACTTCTGCGCGATCTGCTGCCACGGTGGCCTGGGCCTGGGCGATCACCGAGCTTTGGCGCTCCAGGGTCGCGCTGGCGTTTTTCAGCTGGGCCTGGGCGACCAGGGTGTCGGCATCGGCGGCCTGGGCGGCGGCGCGAAAATCGCGGTCGTCGATCAACGCCAGCAGTTGCCCGGCTTTGACACGCTGGTTGTCTTCCACCAGCACTTCCTTGATGAAGCCGGCAACGCGGGGAGCGACCAGGGTGAAATCCGCCGCGACGAAGGCGTCGTTGGTGGTCTGGTGCTTGCTGCCCAGTACGCCCGGCGCAACCAGGTAAACCAGCACACCGACGGCAAATACAGCAATAACGGAGACGGCAATTTTGTCTTTGCGTTTCATGGAGAGTCCTTGTGGTCAGGCCGGAGCGCGAGGCGGATAGATCCGCGTGGGCATCCAGAAAATCAGCAGGATCAACGCCACCGCGACACCGGCCATGACGACGTAAAGATCCGAAGAGGTCAGCACCACGGTCTGCTCGTGCAAGCGATGGGCGAGGCCCGGCGCGTCAGCGTCGGCCAGGGGCGAATTGCCCAGGCGGTCCACCAACATGGTTGAATGGAAATGCCCGCGCTGGGTGGTCAATGTATCCAGCACCGCAGTGGCGATCACAGCAGCCAGGCCTTTGACGGTATTGAACCAGGCCGAGGCAAACGGCCCTTCGATGGGCTGGATACTGCCGGTGGACAGCATCAGCAGCGGCAGCACGGCCATCGGCTGACCGAAAATCTGCAGCAGGTACCAGCCGTAAAAGTCGTCACGAATCCACGCCGAAGTCAGGTGAGAACTGCCGATGCAGCACAGCACCAACATGCTCAGGCCAATGCCCAGCACCCAGCGGCAATCGACCCAGCGCAGGTTGCACAGCGCCGCCACCAGCGGCAGTGCAATCAACTGTGGCAGCGCCATCAGCAGCATCACCGGCGCAGTTTGCAGCGGCCGGTAACCCTGGACCTGGGCGAGGAAACTGGACGGGATGATGATCACCGAGGTCAGCACCATCAGCACGCCGGCCAGCACGATCAGGGCGAAGGCCAGGTTGCGCAGGCCGAGCATCTGCAGGTTGAAGAAGGGCAGCGGCTGTGACCATTCGTTGAGCATGAACAGCACCAGCAACACTGTGCCGCCACACAGCAGGAAGGTAATCAGGCCCGACTCGAACCAGTCCAGGCGATTGCCTTGCAACAGGCCGATCACCAGCATGCAAATCGCCGGGAAGCCCAACAGCAAACCACGCCAGTTGAACTGCTTGAAGCGCTCCAGGCGCAGCGGGTCTTGTGGCAAGCCATAGGCCACGGCCGCCATGGCCAGCAGGCACGGCGCGACGATCTGCCAGAACGCCCACTGCCAACCGACGTATTCGGTCCACAACGCCGCCAGCGGCGTGCCCAGGCTGGGGCCGAAGGTGGCGGTCAGCGCGTAACCGGCCAACCCGTACAACTTGACGTTGGCCGGCAAAAAACGCAGCGCCACGGTCATCAGCATCGGCGGCAGCGCGCCACCGGCCAGGCCTTGCACGGTACGCAGCAGCAACAGGCTTTCGTAGTTCGGCGCGAACGGGCAGAGGATGCCCAGCACGGTGAACAAACCGATGGCGCACAGCGTGAAACGGCGCAGGGAAAACGTCACCGAACACCACGGCGCGAAGGCCATGGCTGCCACGGAGGTGGCGGTGTAGGCGGCGACCAGCCACGTGCCTTCATCAAAGCCGATGTACAGCGCGCCACGGATATCGGCGAGAGCAACCTTGGTGACCATCTCGTTGAGACCGGAAACCAGTACCGCCAGCAATACGCCGAGCAAGCCGATGATGATGCGCGGGCCGAATACGGGTGGGCTCAGAGCCGTAGGTTTGGCTGCGGCCTGGAGGACGGGGGCAGCGAGGGACGTCATGAACAGGTGACTCGGAATGAGAAATACCTGAGCAGTTTAATCGGGCACTCTCATGACAAAAAGTTACTTGTTGGCAGGTTATAAGTGCGTCAGACGCAACTTTGAACATCAACACTGAACCCTGTGGGAGCTGGCTTGCCTGCGATAGCGCCAGTTCAGTAACAGATTCAGTGACTGACACCCCGCCTTCGCAGGCAAGCCAGCTCCCACATTCATCCGCGTTCGCTTTATACCGGCTGGGCTTCTAGCCAGGTGGCATGACAGCTCTCGCGCATGGTTTCGCGCAGCCACTTATGGGCCGGGTCTTTGTCGAAGCGTGGGTGCCAGGATTGCGCCAGGACCAGGGTTTGCAGTGGAATCGGCAAGGCAAATGCGCGCAGTGGCAGGTTCAGACGCTTGGCGCTCAGGAGGGCTTCCTTGGGTACCGGCAACAGCAGGTCGGAATCGGGCAGCATGAACATCGCACCGTGAAAGCCTGGGGCGATCATGGCCACACGGCGCTCCAGGCCTTGGGCATTCAACGCGGTATCGATGGGCCCACGGGCGATGCCGCGCCGGGAGATGCTGATGTGGGAGTAGCTGGCAAAGCGTGCCGCCGTGATTTCTTCGTCGAACAGCGGGTGATCTTGTCGTGCCAGGCCGACAAAGGTGGTGGAGAACAGGTTCTGCACCTTCACTTCCGGGCTGGCAGGCATGGTGTTGCTCACCCGCAAGTCCAACCGCCCTTCCCGCAGGGCTTCATCGTCAGTGTCGCCTTCGGGCACAAAGCGCAGCTCACACAACGGCGCCACACGCTCCATGGTGTCGAACAGTCGCCCGCCATACACGCCGATGAAAAAGTCATTGGCGCGCACGCTGAAGCGGCGGCGCAAGGTGCTCAAATCGACTTGGTCCGCCGAACGGAACAGCAACGCAGCCTGCTCCACCACATTGCGCACCTGACCTTGCAGCTCGAGCGCCTTGGGCGTCGGCACCAGGCCACGGCCGGCACGCACCAGGATCGGGTCACCGACCGCTTCACGGATACGCGTGAGGGTGCGGCTCATGGCGGCCGGGCTGAGGTTCATCCGCCGCGCGGCGCCCACCACACTGCCCTCGTCGAGCAACGCGTCGAGGGCGACCAGCAGGTTCATGTCCGGTAATTGCATGCCAAGCACTCGTGATCCGTTGGGAGTGAACTGGGCGCAATCCTAGCAGGCTTTATCGGGTTAGAAAGGCGCATCACCCTGAATCGTGGTGCGGTACAACTTGCGGCGCAGGTGGCTTGGGCAACCAGCGGCCAAGTGGATCAGCGAGCGGTTGTCCCAGAACACCAGGTCGTGGGGCTGCCACTGATGACGGTAGATATTTTCCGGCAGCACGCTGTAGGCATAGAGCTGGGCCAGCAGGTCACGGCTTTCGTCATCGGGCAAGCCGACGATACGGGTGGTGAAGCCCTCGCTGACGAACAGCGCCTTACGGCCGTTTTCCGGGTGGGTGCGCACAACGGGGTGCACCACTTCGGCAACCTGGGCGAGCTGTTCGGGGGTAAGGGTTGGGCGCCAGTTGCCTTCGAATTTGGTCTCGCTGTAGCGCGCCGTGTAGGAATGCGCGGCGCTGCGGCCTTCGACCGCGTTGCGCAGGTGACCTGGCAAGTGCTCCCAGGCTTTGTGCATATCGGCGAACAGAGTGTCGCCGCCTTCAGATGGCAGTTCCTGGGCATGCAGCATCGAACCCAGGCTGGGCAGTTCTTTGTATGACAGGTCCGAATGCCAGAACTTGCCTGCATCCCCCAGGCCGATGGATTGGCCGTTCTCGATGATGTTGGAAACGATCAGGATCTCGGGGTGGTTGGCCAACAGGAACTGCTTGAGCACATGGATCTGCAACACGCCGAAACGGCGGCTGAAGGCGATCTGTTGTTCGGGGGTGATGCGTTGGTCGCGGAACACGATGACGTGGTAGTCCAAGTGTGCGCGATGGATGCGGGCGAAGTCCTGGTCGTTGACTGGGCGGGATAAGTCCAGGCCGATGATCTCGGCGCCGACACTGCCGGGGAAGGGGTGGATGTCGAAGGTTTGGAGGGCGGTGGTGGCAGACATTTGATTCATTCCCGGCGGACAGGGGAGTGAATTTATAGGCATAAGGATGGAAGCTTAAATACCGTTAGCGCATATGGATATGGCGTTTGGTTTGAGCTGTAGCGTGATGCTGACGGCCTCACCGGGGCGAGCCCCCTCCCACATTCTGATTGGTGAATATATTCCAATGTGGGAGCTGGCTTGCCTGCGATAAGGTCGGACAGGCGCTGAAGTTCAACGCTCGTGCAACGCCTCGGCCCGCGCCTTGATGATCGGCTTGAGCAGGTAGCTGAGGATGCTTTTCTTGCCGGTGATGATATCCACCGAAGCAACCATGCCGGGGATGATCAGCAGCGGCTTCTCATCCGTACCCAAGTGGCTGCGGTCAGTGCGCAAAGTGATCATGTAGTAGGTGGTCTTCTTGTCTTCATCAGTGATGGTGTCGGCACCGATGCGTTCGAGCTTGGCCTTCAGGCCACCGTACACCGTGTAGTCGTAAGCGGTGAACTTGACCACCGCTTCCTGCCCTGGGTGCAGGAAGGCGATGTCTTGCGGGCGGATCTTGGCTTCTACCAGCAGGGTGTCGTCCAGCGGCACGATTTCGACCATGTCACTGCCCGGCTGGATCACACCGCCAACGGTGTTGACCAGCAACTGCTTGACGATCCCGCGCACGGGCGAGGTGACCAGGGTGCGGCTGACCCGGTCTTCCAGCGCGCGGCCGGTGGACTCGGCCTTGTTCAGTTCTGTACGGGCTTCGTTGAGTTGGGTCAGGGCTTCGCTGCGGAATTTGCCGCGGGTTTCATCGATCTTGCGTTGCACTTCCTTGATCGCCGATTCAGCACGCGGGATCGCCAGGGTGGTAGCGTCCAACTGTCCGCGGGTTTCCATTTCGGCGCGCTTGAGGCGCAGCACTTCTACCGGCGACACCGCGCCCTGGGCCACCAGCGGCTCGGACATGTTGATTTCCTGGCGTTGCAGGGACAACTGGCTGCGGTATTGGCCCTGCTTGGAGGTGAACTCGCGCAGTTCCTGTTGGCGTTGCACGAGTTGTTCCTGCAAGCCGCCGACTTCGTCTTTCAACTGCTGGCGGCGGCTTTCATACAAGGAGCGCTCGTTGGCGGCCTGGCTCGGCGCGGCCTTGAGCACCTCGTCAGGGATGTTCAGCGGGCGGTCATCCACCTGGGCGCTCAAACGCTCGACACGCAGTTGCATGGCCAGGCGCAGGGCTTCGGTTTCCCCGGCGTTGGAGACAAACCGCGTGTCGTCGAGACGAATCAACGGCGCGCCAGCCTCTACGATCTGGCCTTCCTTGACGTACAGCTCGGCGACGATGCCGCCTTCAAGGTTCTGGATTTTCTGCAGCTTGGACGACGGAATCGCCTTGCCGTCGCCACGGGTCACTTCGTCGATCTGGGAGAAACCGGCCCACACCACCAGAAATACAAAGAACGCGATGATTGCCCAGATGGTCAGGCGGATGACCCGTGGCGCATCTTCGATCAGCGCCTTGTTGACCTCGGGCAGCGGCTGGCCCTGCAGCGAATCGGAGCCTTTGAAGTAGCGGCCGACCGCACTCTTGATGGAGTTAAGCAACACTGATCTGCCCCTTCTTCAACGCTTCCATGACCACGGCTTTCGGGCCGTCCGCGAGAATCTGCCCACGGTCGACCACCAGCAGGCGATCAACCAGGGAGAGCAGTGAGGCTCGGTGCGTGACCAGCACCACGGTCTTGTTTTGCACCACGGCTTGCAGGCGTTGCTTCAAGCGTTCTTCACCGGTGTTGTCCATGGCGCTGGTGGGTTCGTCCAGCAGCAGCATGGGCGGGTTGAGCAGCAGCGCACGGGCCAGGGCAACGTTCTGGCGCTGGCCGCCGGACAGGTTCTGCCCACGCTCGCCGACTTGCAGCTCGTAGCCTTGGGGATGCAGGCGGGCAAATTCGTGCACGCCAGCCAGTTCGGCGGCTTGCAGGACCATTTCATCCTCGACGTAGCGCGCACCGCTGACCAGGTTGTCGCGCAGGGTGCCGGCCAGCAATTGAATGTCTTGGGCGACATAGCCGATGTTGTGGCGCAGTTCGCTCACGTCGATCTGGCGCACGTCCACGCCGTCCACCAGCAAGGAGCCGGAGTCGGGTTGGTAAAGGCCAACGATCAGCTTGGCCAGGGAGCTTTTGCCCGAGCCGCTGCGGCCGATGATGCCGATTTTTTCCCCTGGCTTGATCACCAGGTTGATGTTTTTCAGCGCCAGGTTCTGCTGGTTCGGGTAAGTGAAGTTCAGGCCCCGGCACTCGATGGCGCCTTGCAGGGTGCGCCGGCTCATGGGGCGCTCTTCGAAGTTGCGCTCCTGGGGCAGCTCCATCATCTGGTCCACCGAGGTCATGGTGACCTTGGCTTGCTGATAGCGCGTCAGCAGGCCCGACAGCGAGGCCAGCGGGCTCAAGGCGCGACCACTGAGCATGTAGCAGGCAATCAGGCCGCCCATGCTGAGGTTGCCGTCGATGATCTGGTACACGCCGAACACGATCATGATCACGCCGGCCAGTTGCTGGATCAGCAGGGTCATGTTCATCGACAGGCCCGACAGCAACTTCACCCGAAGCTCAAGCCGGCTCAGGGTACCGATGGTCTGTTCCCAGCCGTACTGACGCTCGCTCTCGGCATTGTTGACCTTGACCGCATCAAGCCCGGCGAGGGTTTCGATCAGGCTCGACTGGCGCTCGGCGGCCAGCGCCATGGTGCGTTCCATGGTCGCGACCAGGGGCTTTTGCAAGGCGTAGCCGATGCCCAGGGCCAGTGGGAACGCCAGCACCGGAATCCACACCAGGTGCCCGCCGAGAATGGCGATGACCAGGAAGATCAGCAGCGTAAACGGCAGGTCGATCAGGCTGGTGAGGGTCAGCGACGCGAGGAAGTCGCGCAAGCTTTGAAACTCATGGATGTTCTGCGCGAAGCTGCCGACCCGCGCCGGACGGTATTTCATGGACATGCCGACGATGCGCTCGAACAGCGTGGCCGAGATGATCAGGTCGGTCTTTTTACCGGCCAGGTCCAGGCACAGGCTGCGCAGGCTTTTGAGGATCAGGTCGAACAGGTAGGCACCGCAGATGCCCACGGCCAGCACCCACAGGGTGGCGGTGGCCTGGTTCGGCACAACGCGGTCGTACACGTTCATCACGAACAGCGGCGCGGCCATGGCGATGATGTTGATCAGGAAACTGGCGGCGATGGCGTCGGTGTAGAGCCAGCGTGAACGCATGAGGGTGTCACGGAACCACGAGCGCGCCCGCGGAATCAGGCTGCCGTGGTTGACGTCGAACTTGTGCTGCGGCTGTGCAAAGAAGACTTTGCCGATGTAGTCGTCGGCCAGTGCTTCGCGCTTGATCAGCACTTCACCGCCGTCGCTTTCGCTGAGCAGGATCCGCGCTTCATCTTCGCCCTCCCAGCCCACCAGCACGGTACTGCGACCGTCCTTGAGCAGCAGCAGCGCCGGCAGTGCAATGGTCGGGATCTGTTCCAACTTGCGTTGCAGCAGCCGGCCTTGCAACCCGGCCCGCGCAGCGGCACGCGGCAGCAGTTCGGCACTCAAGCGTTGCGAAGGCAGCGGCAGGCCGGTGGTGAGCATGGCCGCACTGGCCGGTTTTTGATGCAGGGCGCAGAGCGCCAACAACCCGTCGAGTAACGGGTCGTCGTGCAGTGCGCGTGGATCATGACTGAGATGAACTCGACTGACTTCAGGTTCCACGCGGGGCACTCTCGACTAACAGATGGGGCTATTGGGGTGGCTCAATTCATCCCAGGCAGTTGGACTTTAGGTTTCACGTCGTTCTGCACGACGGAGGCCATTGGTGCAACCACTCCCTGGCTCTTGAGCAATTCGCCCATGGTCGCCTTGATTCGGTACTGAGTAAATAACTGAATGTTCTTGATTTCTTCCAGGCGGCGGGAAGCGGTGAACAATTCATTCTCGCTGTCGAGCAAATCCAACAGCGTACGTTGACCAAGGCTGAACTGTTGCTGGTAGGACGTGCGTACGCGGGTGCTGTGATCCACGTACTGCTGGGCGACCGGCAATTGCGCATTGGCGTTGTTCAGGGCGTTCCAGGCCAAGCCTAGTTCTTCATTGAGTTGGCGCAAGGCATTGTTACGGATGTCCAGCGCCTGGTTGGCCTGGTAGGACTTCGATTGCAGGTCGGCCTTGTTGCTGCCACCGGCGAACAGGTTGAAGCGCATGCGCACCATGGCTTCCCAACCATTGCTGTGGTTGGGATCACCGGAGACGTTGTTGTCGGCGTTGGTACCCAATTCAGCGTCAAAACGCGGATAGAAGTTGGACTTGGCGGCGTCGTACTGCTTCTCGGCGGCTGAGATATCCGACTCGGCCGAACGCAGGATCGGGCTGTTGTCGAGCATCTGGCGACGCGCTTCATTCAGGTCTGCCGGCAGCATGGCCATGAATGGGGCCGGACGCTCGAGTTCGTCGGGCATCTGGCCGACGGCGCTGAGATAGTTGACCTGCGCATCGGCCAGGTTGGTCTGCTCGGTGATCAAGTTGTTACGGGCCTGGGCCAGGCGCGCTTCGGCCTGGTCCTGGTCGGCACCGTTGCCGACGCCGCGCTCGGTGCGCAACTTGATCTGGTCGTAGATGCGTTCGTGGTTGCGCAGGTTATCTTCGGCCAGGCGTACGAACTCACGACGGGTCAATACTTCCAGGTAAACCTGGGCAACGGTCAGCGCGGTGCGCTCGGAAGTCCCGAGCAAAGAGTAAGCGCGGGAATTAACGTTGGCTTGTTGACGCCCGACTTCGCTGGAGGTGGCGAAACCGTCAAAAATCATTTGCTGCAGGCGCAGGCTGGATTCACCGCGGTTGAGCGTGTCCCAGTGATTGCCGCCAGGGTTGTTGGCGCGGGTGGTGGCGTTGTCGGTTCCTTGGCGGCCGTAACCGGCGTTCAGGTCGACACGCGGCAGGTAGCCGCCTTGTGCGGCGCGCAATTGGTAATCGGCAGCGATGCGGCTGTTAACACCTGCCTGGATTTCCGGGTGTACATCCAATGCCTGTTGCATGGCTTGGGGCAGTGTCTGGGCTTGTACGAAACTGGCGGCGAGAACGAACGGTATTGCCTTGAACAGGTGCAGACGCATTTAAAATTCCCTAGGACTTCTTGTCTCAAATCACAGCGATTGGCACCGCTGCGTCGGATAATGGCTACCGTAATGACCGTACGTCGGAAAGTTCAAAAAGCGGAACTGCTTCACACACATGTAGGACGGTTCGCCGCATAAATATCAATGTGACATTACGGGGCCGATTGTTTAGGATGGCGGCCCTAAGGTCAATAGTTTGGCACTAACTAGATAGCTAAAAAATCTAGCCAATTATTTGACGTCAATGCATATATAGACTACGCCCTCCCAATTGGCAGCCCTAATAGCGCGCTGCGAAATGGAATTTGTCGAAACGGATCGCCGGAGAAAATTTTAATGAGCAGTGTTGTTGCCATCGTCAAAAGCATTGTTGGTCAAGTTTTCGTTATTTCTCCGGAAGGTGCTCGGCGCGTCCTCGTTGAAGGTGATCGCTTGTTCGCGGGCGACCAGATCGACACCGGTATGTCGGGCGCCGTGAGCCTGGAGCTGGCCGACGGTCGCATGCTGGACCTGGGCCGTGACACCCAGTGGAGCGCCGACCTGCCGGACTCCAGCCTCGACCTCGCCGCTGCCAGCGAGCAAGCCGCGCCATCGGTTGCCGAGCTGCAACAAGCCATCGCCGCTGGCGCCGACCCGACCACCGACCTGGAAGCCACCGCCGCCGGCGCAAACGCTGCCGGTAACGGCGCAGCCGGGGGTGGCCACAGCTTCGTGGTGCTGGATGCGACCGCCGGCCGTGTCGATCCGACCATCGGCTTCCCCACCGGTACGCTTGGTCAGGGCACTTCGGCTCTCAACGCGCTGACCGGTGCCCCAGGCTCCGCTGACGCGGGCAACCTGGTGCTGCAGCCTTCGACCCTGTCCCTGAGCGCAACCCCCACCATCACCGAAGCCGGTGGTGTGCTGACCTACACCGCGACCGTGACGCGACCATCCAGCAGCGACCTTACCGTCACCTTGTCCAATGGCGCGGTGATTACTATCCCGTCAGGCCAACTGACCGGTACGGTCAACGTACCCCTGGCGCCCAACGACACCCCGTACAACGACCCGAGCCAGATCAGCGTGGGCGTTACGGGCACCACCGGTGGCGGCAACCTGGTATTGACCATCGACCCTAACCCGGCCGTGACGCAGATCACCGACACCATCGACACCACCACGGTCACTCTAACGGCTGGTTCGACCGTGACCGAAGGCGGTCAAATCACCTACACCGCCACCTTGACCAACCCGGCGCAGACGCCGGTGAATGTCACCTTGAGCAATGGCTCGGTGATCACGATCAAGGCGGGCGAATCGACGGGTACCGTTGTGGTCGATACACCGGTCAACGACGTCTACAACAATGGTTCGACGGTCAGCACCACGATCACGGGCGCAACGGGCGGTAACTTCGAGAACCTGGTACCGAATACCACGCCAGCGGTTACCACCATTACCGATTCGATCGACACCACCACGGTCACCCTGACCGCGGGTTCGACCGTGACCGAAGGCGGCCAGATCACCTACACCGCCACCTTGACCAACCCGGCGCAGACGCCTGTGAATGTCACCTTGAGCAATGGCTCGGTGATCACCATCAAGGCGGGCGAATCGACGGGTACCGTTGTGGTCGATACGCCGGCCAACGACGTTTACAACAATGGCTCTACCGTCAGCACCACCATCACGGGCGCAACGGGCGGTAACTTCGAGAACCTGGTACCGAATACCACGCCAGCGGTCACCACCATTACCGATTCGATCGACACCACCACGGTCACCCTGACTGCGGGTTCGACCGTAACCGAAGGCGGCCAGATCACCTACACCGCCACCCTGACCAATCCAGCGCAGACCCCGGTGAACGTCACCTTGAGCAATGGCTCGGTGATCACCATCAAGGCCGGTGAGTCGACGGGTACCGTTGTGGTCGATACACCGGTCAACGACGTCTACAACAATGGTTCGACGGTCAGCACCACGATCACGGGCGCAACGGGCGGTAACTTCGAGAACCTGGTACCGAATACCACGCCAGCGGTCACCACCATTACCGATTCGATCGACACCACCACGGTCACCCTGACCGCTGGTTCGACCGTGACCGAAGGCGGTCAGATCACCTACACCGCCACCTTGACCAACCCGGCGCAGACGCCTGTGAATGTCACCTTGAGCAATGGCTCGGTGATCACCATCAAGGCCGGTGAGTCGACAGGCAGCGTTGTCGTTGATACGCCAGCTAATGACGTCTACGTCAACGGCAGCACCGTCAGTACGACGATTACGGGCGCGACTGGCGGCAATTTCGAGAGCCTGGTGCCGAGCACCACGCCAGCGGTTACCACCATTACCGATTCGATCGACACCACCACTGTGACGCTGACAGCCCCAACCGAGGCGAACGAAGGTGGTCAGGTGACGTATACCGCCACGCTTTCCAATAAAGCGGGCACTGATGTCACGTTGAAGTTGGACAACGGCTCAAGCATCACCATCAAAGCTGGCGAAACCGTTGGCACCGTGACCGTGCCCGCCCCTACCGATGACGTGTTCATCGACAAGAGCACCCAAACGGTCAAGATCACCGAAACCACCGGCGGCAACTTCGAAAAACTGGAAGTTGCAGGCAGCGGCGCAACCACCACGATCAACGACACCACCGACAAAGTCGATGTGGTCCTGACCGCTACCACCACCGTTGGCGAAGGCGGCAATATCGTCTACACCGCTAGCCTTGTGGATAAGAACGGCGCGCCGGTGACTAACATCACTAACCCGTTGACCGTCACTTTGGATAACGGTCAGACCATTACTATCGGTGTTAACCAATCCAGCGGCACCGTTACCACCGTGGCGCCAGACGATATTTATAAAGGCGATCAGACCGTCACCGCTGCTATCAAGGGTGTGACCGGCGGCGAGCATTTTGAAAATCTGGTTCCAGGTACTACCCCAGTTAACACGACCGTTACCGATACACCGGGCACCGATAACACCACTACCGTGACACTGACGGCTCCGACCGAGGCGAATGAGGGTGGCGAGATCACTTACACCGCCACGCTTTCCAACAAAGCGGGCACTGACGTCACGCTGAAGTTGGATAACGGCTCAAGCATCACCATCAAAGCTGGCGAAACCGTTGGCACCGTGACCGTCCCTGCGCCTACCGATGACGTGTTCATCGACAAGAGCACGCAGACCGTTCAGATCACCGAGGCCACTGGCGGCAACTTCGAAAAACTCGAAGTGGCAGGCAACGGCGCGACCACCACGATCAACGACACCATCGACAAGGTCGATGTAGTTCTGACGGCCACTACCACTGTCGGCGAAGGCGGCAACATCGTCTACACCGCCAGCCTTGTGGATAAAAACGGCGCACCGGTGACTAACATCACTAACCCGCTGACCGTGACCTTGGATAACGGCAAGACAATCACCATCGGTGTGAACCAGTCGAGTGGCTCTGTCACCACTATCGCGCCGGATGACGTTTATAAAGGCGACCAGACCGTCACTACCGCTATCAAAGGCGTCACTGGTGGCGAGCACTTTGAAAACTTGGTCCCTGGCACGACGGCAGTGAACACCACTGTCACCGACACCCCCGATACCGACAACACAACGACTGTCATCCTGACTGCGCCAAATGCAGTTAACGAAGGTGGCCAGATCACCTACACCGCAACCTTGAGCAACAAGGCCGGCACCGACGTCACGCTGAAACTCGACAACGGCTCAAGCATCACCATCAAGGCTGGCGAAACCGTAGGCACCGTCACTGTCCCTGCGCCTACCGATGACGTGTTCATCGACAAGAGCACACAGACCGTCAAGATCACCGAGACCACTGGCGGCAACTTCGAGAAGTTAGAAGTCGCAGGCAACGGCGCGACCACCACGATCAACGACACCATCGACAAAGTCGACGTAGTCCTGACCGCCACCACCACCGTCGGTGAAGGCGGCAATATCGTCTACACAGCCAGCCTTGTGGATAAAAACGGCGCGCCGGTGACCAACATCACCAACCCGCTGACCGTTACCTTGGACAACGGTAAAACCATCACCATCGGCGTAAACCAATCGAGCGGTAGCGTTTCGGTTGTTGCTCCTGATGATGTGTACAAGGGCGACCAAACCGTCACCACCGCCATCAAAGGCGTGACCGGCGGCGAGCACTTCGAAAATCTGGTTCCAGGTACTACCCCGGTTAACACCACCGTTACTGATACACCGGGCACCGATAACACCACTACCGTAACGCTGACAGCTCCGACCGAGGCGAATGAGGGTGGCCAGATCACTTATACCGCCACGCTTTCCAACAAAGCGGGCACTGACGTCACGCTGAAGTTGGACAACGGCTCGTCGATCACCATCAAGGCTGGCGAAACTGTTGGGACCGTCACCGTGCCCGCCCCTACCGATGACGTGTTCATCGACAAGAGCACGCAGACCGTCAAGATAACCGAGACCACTGGCGGCAACTTCGAGAAGTTAGAAGTCGCAGGCAACGGCGCAACCACCACGATCAACGACACCATCGACAAGGTCGATGTAGTTCTGACGGCCACTACCACTGTCGGCGAAGGCGGCAACATCGTCTACACCGCCAGCCTTGTGGATAAAAACGGCGCGCCGGTGACCAACATCAACAATCCGCTGACGGTGACTTTGGATAACGGCCAGACCATCACTATTGGCGTAAACCAATCGAGCGGTAGCGTTTCGGTTCTAGCTCCTGATGATGTGTACAAAGGCGACCAGACCGTTACCACTGCTATCAAAGGCGTCACTGGCGGCGAGCACTTTGAAAATCTGGCTCCAGGTACTACCCCGGTTAACACCACCGTTACTGATACACCAGGTACAGACAACATCACTACTGTGACGCTGACAGCGCCTAACGCTGTTAACGAAGGTGGACAGATTACGTACACCGCCACGCTTTCCAACAAAGCGGGCACTGACGTAACACTGAAACTCGACAACGGTTCAAGCATCACCATCAAGGCCGGCGACACTGTTGGGACCGTCACCGTGCCCGCCCCTACCGATGACGTGTTCATCGATAAGAGCACCCAGACCGTCAAGATCACCGAAACCAGTGGTGGCAACTTCGAAAAGCTCGAAGTGGCAGGCAGCGGCGCGACCACTACGATCAACGACACCATCGACAAGGTTGATGTAGTTCTGACCGCCACTACCACTGTTGGTGAAGGCGGCAATATCGTCTACACCGCTAGCCTCGTGGATAAAAACGGCGCACCGGTGACCAACATCACCAATCCGCTGACCGTCACCCTCGATAACGGCAAGACCATCACCATTGGCGTAAACCAATCGAGCGGTAGCGTTTCGGTTATTGCTCCTGATGATGTGTATAAGGGCGACCAAACCGTCACCACGGCTATCAAAGGCGTGACTGGCGGCGAGCATTTTGAAAACCTGGTCCCAGGTACAGATAACGTCACTACAACTGTGACTGATACACCGGGTACCGACAACACCACTACCGTGACGCTGACGGCTCCGACCGAGGCGAGCGAAGGTGGTCAGATTACCTATACCGCGACCTTGAGCAACAAGGCTGGCACTGACGTCACCCTGAAGCTGGATAACGGCTCGTCGATCATGATCAAGGCTGGCGACACTGTTGGCACCGTGACTGTCCCTGCGCCTACCGATGACGTGTTCATCGACAAGAGCACGCAGACGGTCAAGATCACCGAAACCACCGGCGGCAATTTCGAAAAACTCGAAGTGGCAGGCGACGGCGCAACCACCACCATCAATGACACCATCGACAAGGTAGATGTGGTCCTGACCGCTACTACCACCGTCGGCGAAGGCGGCAATATCGTCTACACCGCCAGCCTTGTGGATAAAAACGGCGCACCGGTGACCAACATCACCAATCCGCTGACCGTGACCCTGGATAACGGCAAGACCATCACTATTGGCGTAAACCAGTCGAGCGGTTCTATCACCACCATCGCGCCGGATGACGTGTACAAAGGCGACCAGACCGTCACTACCGCCATCAAAGGCGTGACCGGCGGCGAGCACTTTGAAAATCTGGTTCCAGGTACTACCCCGGTTAACACCACCGTTACTGATACACCGGGCACCGATAACACCACTACCGTAACGCTGACAGCTCCGACCGAAGCGAATGAGGGTGGCCAGATCACCTATACCGCGACCTTGAGCAATAAGGCCGGTACCGACGTCACGCTGAAGTTGGATAACGGCTCTTCGATCACCATCAAGGCTGGCGACACGGTTGGCACCGTGACTGTCCCTGCGCCTACCGATGACGTGTTCATCGACAAGAGCACGCAGACGGTCAAGATCACCGAAACCACCGGCGGCAACTTCGAAAAACTGGAAGTTGCAGGCAGCGGCGCAACGACCACGATCAACGACACGATCGACAAAGTTGATGTGGTTCTGACCGCTACCGCCACCGTTGGTGAAGGCGGCAACATCGTCTACACCGCCAGCCTTGTGGATAAAAACGGCGCACCGGTGACTAACATCACCAATCCGCTGACCGTCACCCTCGATAACGGCAAGACCATTACCATTGGTGTGAATCAGTCGAGTGGCTCTATCACCACCATCGCGCCGGATGATGTGTACAAAGGCGACCAAACTGTCACTACCGCCATCAAAAGCGTGACCGGCGGCGAGCACTTCGAAAACCTGGTCCCTGGCACGACGGCAGTGAACACTACTGTCACCGATAACCCTGGCACCGATAACACCACCACCGTTACGTTGACGGCTCCGGCTGAGGCAAACGAAGGTGGTCAGATTACGTACACCGCGACCTTGAGCAACAAGGCCGGTACTGACGTCATCTTGAAGCTGGATAACGGCTCTTCGATCACCATCAAGGCTGGCGACACGGTTGGCACCGTAACCGTGCCCGCGCCGACCGATGACGTGTTCATCGATAAGAGCACTCAGACCGTCAAGATCACCGACGCTTCCGGCGGCAACTTCGAAAAACTGGAAGTTGCAGGTAACGGCGCGACCACCACGATCAACGACACCATCGACAAAGTTGATGTGGTCCTGACGGCCACCACCACCGTTGGTGAAGGCGGCAACATCGTCTACACCGCTAGCCTTGTGGATAAAAACGGTGCGCCGGTGACTAACATCACCAATCCGTTGACCGTCACCTTGGATAATGGCCAGACCATCACCATCGGCGTAAACCAATCGAGCGGTAGCGTTTCGGTTATTGCTCCTGATGATGTGTATAAGGGCGACCAAACCGTCACCACGGCTATCAAAAGCGTGACTGGCGGCGAGCACTTCGAAAACCTGGTCCCTGGCACTACGGCAGTGAACACCACTGTCACCGATACCCCCGGTACCGACAACACAACGACTGTCACCCTGACTGCGCCAAGTGCGGTTAACGAAGGTGGTCAGATTACCTACACCGCGACCTTGAGCAACAAGGCTGGCACTGACGTCACCCTGAAGCTGGATAACGGCTCGTCGATCACGATCAAGGCTGGCGACACTGTTGGCACCGTAACCGTACCCGCGCCTACCGATGACGTGTTCATCGACAAGAGCACCCAAACGGTCAAGATCACCGAAACCACCGGCGGCAACTTCGAAAAACTGGAAGTTGCAGGTAACGGCGCGACCACCACGATCAACGACACCATCGACAAAGTTGATGTGGTCCTGACGGCCACCACCACCGTTGGTGAAGGCGGCAACATCGTCTACACCGCCAGCCTTGTGGATAAAAACGGTGCGCCGGTGACTAACATCACCAATCCGTTGACCGTCACCTTGGATAATGGCCAGACCATCACCATCGGCGTAAACCAGACTAGCGGTAGCGTTTCGGTTCTTGCTCCTGATGATGTCTATAAAGGCGATCAAACCGTCACCACCGCTATCAAGGGTGTTACCGGCGGCGAGCACTTCGAAAATCTGGTTCCAGGTACTACCCCGGTTAACACCACCGTTACTGATACACCGGGCACCGATAACACCACTACCGTAACGCTGACAGCTCCGACCGAAGCGAATGAGGGTGGCCAGATCACCTATACCGCGACCTTGAGCAATAAGGCCGGTACCGACGTCACGCTGAAGTTGGATAACGGCTCTTCGATCACCATCAAGGCTGGCGACACGGTTGGCACTGTGACCGTGCCCGCTCCTAGCGATGACGTGTTCATCGATAAGAGCACTCAGACCGTCAAGATCACCGACGCTTCCGGCGGCAACTTCGAAAAACTGGAAGTTGCAGGCAGCGGCGCAACGACCACGATCAACGACACCATCGACAAGGTCGATGTGGTCCTGACGGCCACCACCACCGTTGGTGAAGGCGGCAACATCGTCTACACCGCCAGCCTTGTGGATAAAAACGGCGCACCGGTGACTAACATCATCAATCCGCTGACCGTCACCCTCGATAACGGCAAGACCATCACCATTGGTGTGAATCAGTCGAGTGGCTCTATCACCACCATCGCGCCGGATGATGTGTACAAAGGCGATCAAACTGTCACTACCGCCATCAAAAGCGTGACCGGCGGCGAGCACTTCGAAAACCTGGTCCCTGGCACGACGGCAGTGAACACTACTGTCACCGATAACCCTGGCACCGATAACACCACCACCGTTACGTTGACGGCTCCGGCTGAGGCAAACGAAGGTGGGCAGATTACGTACACCGCCACGCTGTCCAACAAAGCGGGCACTGACGTAACACTGAAGCTCGACAACGGTTCAAGCATCACCATCAAGGCTGGCGACACCGTTGGCACCGTAACCGTGCCTGCGCCTACCGATGACGTGTTCATCGACAAGAGCACGCAGACCGTTCAGATCACCGAGACCACTGGTGGCAACTTCGAAAAACTGGAAGTCGCAGGGAATGGCGCAACCACCACAATCAACGACACCATCGACAAGGTTGATGTAGTCCTGACCGCGACCACCACCGTTGGCGAAGGCGGCAATATCGTCTACACCGCCAGCCTTGTGGATAAAAACGGCGCACCGGTGACCAACATCACCAATCCGCTCACCGTGACTCTGGACAACGGCAAGACCATCACCATCGGCGTAAACCAATCGAGCGGTAGCGTTTCGGTTCTTGCTCCTGATGATGTGTACAAGGGCGACCAAACTGTCACCACCGCTATCAAGGGTGTGACCGGCGGCGAGCATTTCGAAAATCTGGTCCCTGGCACTACCGCGGTGAACACCACCGTTACGGACACACCGGGTACCGATAACACCACCACGGTTACGCTGACTGCGCCAAGTGCCGTTAACGAAGGCGGCCAGATCACCTACACCGCGACCTTGAGCAACAAGGCCGGTACTGATGTCACCTTGAAGCTGGATAACGGCTCGTCGATCACTATCAAGGCTGGCGACACGGTTGGCACCGTGACCGTGCCCGCTCCTAGCGATGACGTGTTCATCGATAAGAGCACGCAGACCGTCAAGATCACCGACGCTTCCGGCGGCAACTTCGAAAAACTGGAAGTTGCAGGCAACGGCGCAACCACCACGATCAACGACACCATCGACAAAGTCGATGTGGTCCTGACGGCCACCACCTCCGTTGGTGAAGGCGGCAACATCGTCTACACCGCCAGCCTTGTGGATAAAAACGGTGCGCCGGTGACTAACATCACCAACCCGTTGACCGTCACCTTGGATAACGGCCAGACCATCACCATTGGCGTAAACCAGACTAGCGGTAGCGTTTCGGTTCTTGCTCCTGATGATGTCTATAAAGGCGATCAAACCGTCACCACCGCTATCAAGGGTGTGACCGGCGGCGAGCATTTCGAGAATCTGGTCCCTGGCACTACCGCGGTGAACACCACCGTTACTGATACACCGGGCACCGATAACACCACTACCGTAACGCTGACAGCACCGACCGAAGCGAATGAGGGTGGCCAGATCACCTATACGGCGACCTTGAGCAATAAGGCCGGTACTGACGTCACGCTGAAGTTGGATAACGGCTCTTCGATCACTATCAAGGCTGGCGACACCGTTGGCACTGTGACCGTGCCTGCGCCTAGCGATGACGTGTTCATCGACAAGAGCACCCAGACCGTACAGATCACCGAAACCACTGGCGGCAACTTCGAAAAACTCGAAGTTGCAGGCAGCGGCGCAACCACCACCATCAACGACACCATCGACAAAGTCGATGTGGTTCTGACCGCCACTACCACCGTTGGAGAGGGCGGCAATATCGTCTACACCGCCAGCCTTGTGGATAAAAACGGCGCGCTGGTGATTAACATCACCAATCCGTTGACCGTCACCTTGGATAATGGCCAGACCATCACCATCGGCGTAAACCAGACTAGCGGTAGCGTTTCGGTTCTTGCTCCTGATGATGTCTATAAAGGCGATCAAACCGTCACCACCGCTATCAAAGGCGTAACCGGCGGCGAGCATTTCGAGAACCTGGTGCCGGGCACTACCGCGGTGAACACCACCGTTACGGACACACCGGGTACCGACAACACCACTACTGTGACGCTGACAGCGCCAAGTGCCGTTAACGAAGGTGGTCAGATCACCTACACCGCGACCTTGAGCAATAAGGCCGGCACCGACGTCACGCTGAAACTCGACAATGGTTCAAGCATCACCATTAAGGCTGGCGACACTGTTGGCACCGTCACTGTCCCTGCGCCTACCGATGACGTGTTTATCGATAAAAGCACCCAGACCGTTAAGATCGCCGAGACCACCGGCGGCAATTTCGAAAAACTCGAAGTGGCAGGCGACGGCGCAACCACCACCATCAATGACACCATCGACAAGGTAGATGTGGTCCTGACCGCTACTACCACCGTCGGCGAAGGCGGCAATATCGTCTACACCGCCAGCCTTGTGGATAAAAACGGCGCACCGGTGACCAACATCACCAACCCGTTGACCGTTACCTTGGACAACGGCAAGACCATCACCATCGGCGTAAACCAATCAAGCGGTAGCGTTTCGGTTGTTGCTCCTGATGACGTGTACAAGGGCGACCAGACCGTCACCACTGCTATCAAAGGCGTGACCGGCGGCGAGCATTTCGAGAATCTGGTCCCTGGCACTACCGCGGTGAACACCACCGTTACGGACACTCCGGGTACCGACAACACCACTACTGTGACGCTGACAGCGCCTAACGCTGTTAACGAAGGTGGACAGATTACGTACACCGCCACGCTGTCCAACAAGGCGGGGACCGACGTCACGCTGAAACTCGACAACGGCTCGTCGATCACCATCAAGGCTGGCGAAACCGTTGGTACTGTGACCGTCCCTGCGCCTACCGATGACGTGTTCATCGACAAGAGCACTCAGACCGTCAAGATCACCGACGCTTCCGGCGGCAACTTCGAAAAACTCGAAGTCGCAGGTAACGGCGCAACCACCACGATCAACGACACCATCGACAAGGTGGATGTAGTTCTGACCGCCACCACTACCGTGGGTGAAGGCGGCAATATCGTCTATACCGCCAGCCTTGTGGATAAGAACGGCGCGCCGGTGACCAACATCACCAACCCGCTCACCGTTACCTTGGACAACGGCAAGACCATCACCATCGGCGTAAACCAATCGAGCGGTAGCGTTTCGGTTCTTGCTCCTGATGATGTGTACAAGGGCGACCAAACTGTCACCACCGCTATCAAAGGCGTGACCGGCGGCGAGCATTTCGAGAACCTGGTGCCGGGCACTACCGCGGTGAACACCACCGTTACGGACACTCCGGGTACCGACAACACCACTACTGTGACGCTGACAGCGCCTAACGCTGTTAACGAAGGCGGACAGATTACGTACACCGCCACGCTGTCCAACAAGGCGGGCACTGACGTAACGCTGAAACTCGACAACGGTTCTTCGATCACCATCAAGGCTGGCGACACTGTTGGCACTGTGACCGTGCCCGCTCCTAGCGATGACGTGTTCATCGACAAGAGCAGCCAGACCGTCAAGATTACTGACGCTTCCGGCGGCAACTTCGAAAAACTCGAAGTCGCAGGTAACGGCGCAACCACCACGATCAACGACACCATCGACAAGGTGGATGTAGTTCTAACTGCTACAACTACCGTCGGCGAAGGCGGCAATATCGTCTACACCGCCAGTCTTGTGGATAAAAACGGCGCACCGGTGACCAACATCACCAACCCGTTGACCGTTACCTTGGACAACGGCAAGACCATCACCATTGGTGTGAATCAGTCGAGTGGCTCTATTACAACCATCGCGCCGGATGATGTGTACAAAGGCGATCAAACTGTCACTACCGCCATCAAAGGCGTGACCGGCGGCGAGCACTTTGAAAATCTGGTTCCAGGTACTACCCCAGTTAACACGACCGTTACCGATACACCGGGTACCGACAACACCACGACTGTCACCTTGACTGCGCCAAGTGCTGTTAACGAAGGTGGCCAGATCACGTACACCGCCACGCTGTCCAACAAAGCGGGCACTGACGTCACCCTGAAGCTGGATAACGGTTCGTCGATCACGATCAAGGCTGGCGACACTGTTGGCACCGTAACCGTGCCTGCCCCTACCGATGACGTGTTTATCGATAAGAGCACGCAGACCGTCAAGATCACCGACGCCTCCGGCGGCAACTTCGAAAAACTGGAAGTTGCAGGCAGCGGCGCAACCACCACGATCAACGACACCATCGACAAGGTGGATGTAGTTCTGACCGCCACCACTACCGTGGGTGAAGGCGGCAACATCGTCTACACGGCCAGCCTTGTGGATAAAAATGGCGCACCGGTGACCAACATCACCAATCCGCTGACCGTGACCCTGGATAACGGCAAAACCATCACCATCGGCGTAAACCAATCGAGCGGTAGCGTTTCGGTTGTTGCTCCTGATGACGTGTACAAGGGCGACCAGACCGTCACCACTGCTATCAAAGGCGTGACCGGCGGCGAGCACTTCGAAAATCTGGTTCCAGGTACTACCCCGGTTAACACCACCGTTACTGATACACCGGGCACCGATAACACCACGACTGTCACCTTGACTGCGCCAAGTGCTGTTAACGAAGGTGGCCAGATCACGTACACCGCCACGCTGTCCAACAAAGCGGGCACTGACGTCACGCTGAAACTCGACAACGGTTCAAGCATCACCATCAAGGCTGGCGAAACTGTTGGTACCGTAACCGTGCCTGCGCCGACCGATGACGTGTTTATCGATAAGAGCACGCAGACCGTCAAAATCACTGACGCTTCCGGCGGCAACTTCGAAAAACTGGAAGTTGCAGGCAACGGCGCCACCACCACGATCAACGACACCATCGACAAAGTCGATGTGGTCCTGACCGCCACCACCACCGTTGGCGAAGGCGGCAACATCGTTTACACCGCCAGCCTTGTGGATAAGAACGGCGCGCCGGTGACCAACATCACCAATCCGCTGACCGTGACCCTGGATAACGGCAAAACCATCACCATCGGCGTAAACCAATCGAGCGGTAGCGTTTCGGTTCTTGCTCCTGATGACGTGTACAAGGGCGACCAGACCGTCACCACTGCTATCAAAGGCGTGACCGGCGGCGAGCATTTCGAGAATCTGGTCCCTGGCACTACCGCGGTGAACACCACCGTTACGGACACTCCGGGTACCGACAACACCACTACTGTGACGCTGACAGCGCCTAACGCTGTTAACGAAGGTGGCCAGATTACGTACACCGCCACGCTGTCCAACAAGGCGGGGACCGACGTCACGCTGAAGTTGGACAACGGCTCGTCGATCACAATCAAGGCTGGCGAGACCGTGGGCACCGTAACTGTGCCTGCGCCTACCGATGACGTGTTCATCGACAAGAGCACTCAGACCGTCAAGATCACCGACGCTTCCGGCGGCAACTTCGAAAAACTGGAAGTGGCAGGCAACGGCGCAACCACCACGATCAACGACACCATCGACAAGGTGGATGTAGTTCTGACCGCCACCACCACCGTTGGCGAAGGCGGCAACATCGTCTACACCGCCAGCCTTGTGGATAAAAACGGCGCAGCGGTGACCAACATCACCAATCCGCTGACCGTCACCTTGGACAATGGCAAAACCATCACCATCGGTGTGAATCAGTCGAGCGGTTCCATCACCACCGTAGCGCCAAACGACGTCTACAAAGGCGACCAAACCGTCACCACCGCCATCAAAGGCGTGACCGGTGGCGAGCATTTCGAGAACCTCGTGCCGGGCACGACGGCGGTGAACACCACCGTCACCGACACACCAGGCTCCACCGACCTGACCACCGTCACCTTGACTGCCCCGACCGCGGTCAACGAAGGCGGCCAGATCACCTACACCGCCACCTTGAGCAACAAGGCCGGCAGCGACATGCTGGTCCAGCTCGACAACGGTTCGAGCATCACCATCAAGCAAGGTGAGACCATGGGCACGGTGACCGTCCCGGCGCCTACCGATGACGTGTTCATCGACAAGAGCACCCAGACCGTCAAGATCACCGGCACCACCGGCGGCAATTTCGAGGGTGTGACCATCACACCTGCGGGCGCCACGACCACCATCAACGACACCATCGACGACGTGACCGTGGTACTCAAGGCCACCGGTTCGGTCAGCGAAGGCGGGCAGATCGTCTACACCGCGTCCCTGGTCGACAAGAACGGCGCGGCCGTGAACAACGTGGGCTCCGACTTGGTGGTAAGGCTGGATAACGGCTCGACCATCACCATCGGCAGTGGCAAGTCCACCAGCTTCACGACAGCTACCGCACCGAACGATGCCTATGTCGGCGCCAATGATGTCAGCGCCAAGATCACCGGCGTGGTCAGCGGTGGCGACAAGTACGAGCATCTGATTGTTGACGCCAGCCCCGCGGTCACCAAGGTCACGGATGTAGTGACGGATACCAAAATCAGCATAACGGGCGATGGCTCGGTCACTGAAGGTGGCACAGCCCACTACACCCTGACCTTGACCAACCCGCCGCAAACCGACGTAACCGTGACGCTCAAATACAGCGGCACCGCCACTGACGGTTCGGACTTCACCGGCGTGTACACCGTGAAGATCCCGGCAGGCTCCAGCAGCGTGCCGTTTGATATCCGCACGCTCGACGACAAGATCACCGAGCCTACGGAACAGATCGTTATCACCATCGACAAGGTCACCGGAGGCAACTTCGAGAACCTGGTGATCGACAAAGGCACCGTCACCACCAACATCCTCGACAACGATGCGCCGCCGGTGATCGACCTGGATGCCAACAACTCCAGCGGCGCCACGGGTGCCGATTACAAGACGACATTTACCGAGGGTACCGCCGGGCCGGGCGTGTCGATCGCCGATACGGATATCAAGATCACTGACCCAGACAGCACACTGCTGACGGGCGCGACGGTCACGCTGACCAACGCACAGGCCGGTGATGCCCTGAACCTGGGCAATAGCGTGAATGGCATCAGCGTCAGCACCAACAACCAGACGGGCACTATTACCCTGACGTTGTCCGGCAGCGCAACGCTGGCTGACTACATGCAACGTATCCAGAACATCACGTTCACCAACAACAGCCACGACCCGAGCACCACACCGCGCACCATCACCGTGACGGTGACCGATGGCGGCAACTACTCCAACGTGGCCACCACCACCGTCAACGTGGTAGCGGTCAACGATGCACCAGTGGCCACTGGCGGTGCTGTGACCGGTACGGAAGACACGGCGCTGGCCCTGACCTGGGCCAACTTCGGCGTGAGCGATGTGGACTCGCCACAAGCCAGCCTCGGGGTGAAAATCACCGACCTGCCAGTAGCCGGCAAGCTGCAATACCTTGCGGCGGACGGCAGCACCTGGACCAACGTGACCAGCGGCCAGACCTTTACCAAGGCCCAGATCGATGGCGGCCAACTGCGCTTTATGCCGAACGCCAACGAGTCCGGCGCCGACGGTTACGGCGGCACTGGCGTGGGTAACAAGCAGGCGGATTACGCGCAGTTCAAGTTCCAGCCAACCGATGGCAAGGACCTGGGCACCAGCGCTACGGTGAAAGTCGATATCACCCCAGTGGCCGACGCACCGACCCTGAGCGTGGCCGACAACAACGTTGCCTCGACCGGCCTGGTCAAACAGGGCTGGAACAGCATCGCCGGCCTCGGCAACAACGGCAACGGTGCTGCACCGGACGTGCTGAAAAAAGCCATCGATAACGCGGGCACACCCAACAGCACCTCTGTGGTGACCAACGTCGAGTCCGTCGACAACGTGGCCGCTGGCTCTGGTTCCAAGATCTCCGGCCTGATCTACATGGAAGCGGGCAAGAGCTACACCTTCAGCGGTATCGCGGATGACAGCGTGGTGGTCAACGTTGGCGGTAAAGACGTTGCGAGCGGTTTGTGGGGTACCAACAGCGGCAAGTTCAGCGGCTCGTTCACGCCAACGACCACTGGTTACTACAGCCTTGAGATCTACCAGGCCAACCAAGCGGGGCCTGGCAGCTTTGACGTCAACCTGTCGGTCAACGGCGGGGCGGTGCAGAACCTGAGCACCAGCACCGTGCCGCTGTACACCGGCCTTACCGACCTGACCAACGCCGGCGTCACCGTATCCGACCTGCATGGCAGCAACGGTGACGGTTACTACGTGGGCTACAAGCTCAACGAAGGCCAGGAAAACGGCACGGTCAAATTGTCCAAGGTCACCACCGCGCTGACCGACACCGACGGCTCCGAAACCCTGAGCGTGAAGATCAGCGGCATTCCGGCAGGCTCGGTACTGACCGACGCGTCTGGGCACACCTTTACTGCGGGTAAAACCGTGGGCGAAGTGAATGTCACGGGCTGGGACCTGAACACCCTGACCATCAAGCCGCCGACCTACTACAGCGGTCAGTTCAACCTGACGGTCACTTCGACGTCCACCGAGAGCATCGGCGGTTCAGCGACCACCACCGCGCAATTGCCCGTCACGGTGCACCCAGCGACCTACAATTCGGTCACCGGCACCTCGGGCAGCGACACCATCAATGGCAGCGATGGCAACGACATTGTCGTGGCCGACGTCGCCGGCTTGAACGTGGTGCAGGGCAAGAACTACAACATCGCGTTCATGATCGATACATCGGGCAGTATGGGTGCGGACTCGATAGCAGCGGCAAAAACCTCGCTGACCACCACGTTCAACTCGCTGAAAAACAGTATCGGCGCCAGCACTTCTGGCACTGTGAATATCTTCCTGGCGGATTTCAGCGACCAGGTCAATCGCACGGTGACAGTCAACCTGAAAGACCCAGGTGCATTGGACTCGCTGCAGAAAGTCCTGGATTCCATGGTGTCTACCGGCGGGACCAACTACGAAGACGTGTTCAAGGCCGCGGCCAACTTCTTCAAGAGTGCCCAGGCGACTGGCAACACTGGCGCTATCAATACAACGTACTTCATCACCGATGGTCAGCCGACGTTTTACCAAGCGTCCGAGCAGACCAACCCATACTTGTACGGCAACGTCAGGCTCGATGATGTCGTCACCATGAACAACTACACCATAGGTACCGCCACCCGGATCAACATCGATTCGAATAACTACCTTGATATCAACTCTGCCGGCAAGGTAACCCTCTGGTCTTACGGCTGGGGGTACAACAAGGGAATCATCCACGCCCAAGGGGATGGCACCTATGAAATATCGGTGCAAGGCGGCCTCGGCTACGATACCGACTACTCCACCACCCTCAACTCCAACAGCGCGTTCGCACTGCTTAAAGGTCTGTCCACAGGTGGCGTAGAAGCCATCGGCCTCAACAGTGGGGTCAGCCTGAATCAGTTGGCACCGTACGACAGCGATGGCAAGCCACAGGCCAACATCGATCCGAAGGACCTGGCCAACGCTATCCTCGGCCACACAGAGGCGACGTTGCCGGGCGCGGACACCGTCAGCGGTGGCGACGGCAACGACATCCTCTTCGGCGACCTGGTGAGCTTCAGCGGGATCAATGGCGAGGGTTACAACGCGCTGCAGGCCTTTGTCGCACAGAAGACCGGCGTGGCTGTCTCGGCAGTGACTGCCTCTAACGTTCACCAGTACGTCACCGAGCACTATGTGGACTTCGACGTCTCCGGCGCCAAAGATGCCGGCGATACACTGTTGGGCGGGGCTGGCGATGACATCCTGTTCGGCCAGGGCGGCAACGACCTTCTGGACGGCGGCAAAGGCAATGACATCCTGCTGGGTGGCACGGGTAACGACACGTTGATTGGCGGCCAGGGCAACGACATCCTGATCGGTGGCTCGGGGGCCGACACCTTCGTGTGGAAGGCGGGCGACATCGGCAACGATGTGATCAAGGACTTCAAGGCGTCCGAAGGCGACCGCATTGACCTGCGCGATTTGTTGAAAGGTGAAACCGACAGCACCATCGACAATTACCTCAAGATCACCACGGTAGAAGGTGTGTCGACCCTGCAAGTGAGCAGTGAAGGCAAGCTCAACGCCGCCGGTGGCCTGGCCAATGCTGATGTGACGATCAAACTGGAAGGCAACGATTGGTCCCACACCAGCATCAACTCGCTGATCAGTGGTGCCGACCCGACCATCAAGATCGATCACACCTAAGACGCGATTGATCGGCCGCCCTTCCAGGCGGCCGATTTTTTGGCCTACGGGTCGCTGGCCCTGGCGGACGGCGCATCGCATACTCACGCCCATACACGCAGCGTTGACCTATGCTGTTGAACGCCTGTGGCGCATTTTCGAGGGGTTGTTATGTTTTACGTGCAACGTGATGCACAGGGCGCGCTGGTTCGCGTAGAGGCCGCTGCCTTTACCGAATCCACTGAAACCCTGCCGGCCGATCACCATGAGATACAGGCCTGGTACGCCAACGAAGTGGTGGAAACCAGCCTGGCCCAGCTCAAGCAGAGCGACTTTGAGATGATCCGGGTGCTGGATGACTTGATCCAGGTGCTGACCCGCAAGGGGGTGATCAGCGTGACCGACCTGCCGCCGGCAGCCCAGGCCAAGTTGATGGACCGTAACCAGGCGAGGGAAGCGTTGGGTGGGTTGAGCCAGTTGATCGATGATGACGAGAAAGGATTGATTTAATCCAACCGCTCCTACCCCTGTAGGAGCGAGCTTGCTCGCGAAAAACTGAAATCGCCACGGGGCATCAGGTTTTGCGCGTTATTGTTGGCGATCTTCGCGAGCAAGCTCGCTCCTACAGGTGAATTATTTCCAGGGCGCGGGCTCGCCAAACAGTTGGCCCTGCACGCCGAAAATCCCCATCTCACGAATCACCTTCAGTTCGCCCTCGGTCTCTACACGTTCGGCAATCAACGGCAGGTCGATGCTATGGGCCGCTCGCTGGATGGCCTCGATAAACAGGCGCTTGTCGCTTTCCTGGTCGATGGCGCGAATGTAGCTGCCGTCGATCTTCAGGTACGCCAAGCCCAGGCGCGCCAGGTTGCCGATGATGCTGAACCGCCCACCGAAACGTTGCAGGCTGAGGGAGAAGCCCAGTTCGCGCAGGCGCTGGGTCATCTGTTCCAGCACGGGCTGCTCAGGCAGTTGCTCCTCACCAATCTCCAGGGTGAGGCGCGGGCCCAGGTTGCTGTGCTGGCGTAGCAGGTCATAAACGCGGTTCAGGGCCTGGGTATCTTGCAAGGTTGCGGCCGAAAGATTCAGCGCCAGGTTCTCGGTGTGGCTGGCCATCTGCTTGAGCACCTGCTCCAGCATCAGGCGGTCCAGGCGGGCGGACCAACCAAAGCGCTCAAGCCACGGCAGGAAGCGCCCGGCCGGTATGGTGTGGCCGTCTTCGTCCTGCAAGCGCGACAGTACCTTGTAATGCAAGACCAATTGTGGGTCCTGGCTGGCGACAACCGGCTGGAAGTACAGCTGGAAGCGCTGCTGGGTCAGGGCCTGGTCCAACAAGGTGTGCCAGGCATGGTGATCGTCTCCCACGCTGGCGGCGGCGCTGCGGTCCAGGCACACCCAACTGGTGTCGCCCTGCGCTTGGGCCTGGGCCAGGGCCTGGTCGGCCAGGGTCAGCAGGGCTTGGGGCGCGTCGCCATGGCTGAACGGCGCCAGGCCGATATAGGCGACCGGCGTAACGTCACTGGCGCCGGTCGCTTGCAGGCTGAGCAAAGTGCTTTCCAGGTTTTGCGCCAGCTGCATCGCTTCTTCACGCATCAACCCCGGCGCCAGCACGGCGAACTCACCGCCACGAATACGGGTGACGAGGTTATGGGTTTCCGGGTACGGCGCGCACTGGCGCAGTAGTTGTTCGCCAACCGCTTGCAGTAACTGGTCGGTGCGCTGGCCACCCAGGCGCTGGTTGAGGCCGGCCAGGTCCTTGACCCGCAGCAGCAGAAGGTAGCCGGAGTTGGTCTCTTCCGGGTTACTGACGCGGGCGTTGAGCTGCATCTCGAAATAACGGCGGTTGGCGAGGCCGGTGAGGTTGTCCTGATAGGATTCGGTGCGCAGTTTTTCGCTACGCTCGGCCTGTTCCTGGAACAGCGCCTTGAGCTTTTCCACCATCTGGTTCATGGCCTGCACCACCCGCCGCAGTTCAGGCGTGCGGGGCAAGTCAGGCAGGCTGAGGAACTCGCGGCGGGCAATGGCGTGGGACTGTTTGACCATATAGTCCAACGGCTTCAATTGCCGGCGCAGCAGCAGCCCACCGAGCACCACGCTGACCGCACCGCACAAGAGCAACCAGCCCAGGCTACCCAGGGCGCTTTGCCAGAGCTTGGCCAGGGCGAACATCGGATGGCTGACCACTTCTACCCGTGCGGCCTGTTCCCAGCCACGGCTGACCAGGGCATCACCGCCCGCCGGCTCCAGTCCGATCAGCTTGACGAACCAGTTGGGCACGCCGTTGTTGTCGGGAATACCGCTGCGCTCGACGATGGTTTTGTCGGTGGCCAGGTCCACGACGCGGATGCTGGCATAGTAACCGCTGTCGAAGATCGAGCTGACCAACAGCTCCACCATGGCTGGGTCATCGATATTCGGGGTGAGCGACAGCGCCAATGCCGTCGCGGCATCCTGGGCGTGGGAGCGCAATTGGTTGACGTATTGGGTGCGCGAGCTTTCCAGGCTGACCATGAAGCTGCCGCTGAAGGCGACCACCAGGAACAGACAGATTGCGATCAATAGCTGTTTGAACAGAGACATCCGATCAGTTACTCCTAGTTGGCAGGCTCGGCTGGGAAGCCTTCCGCACGCATTTTTCTCAACACATCCTGCCAGCGCGACAAGCGTTTGGTATCACCGACTTTTTTGTTGCCTTTGGCACCAGGCAAGTACAACCCCTCGGCGTTGAATGAGTACACCGGGACCAGGTCGGTGCGACGGGTAGCCGGCAGGATCTCATCCATCAGGCTGTCGAGCACCAGTGGGACGGCGTCGGGGCTCGAATAATAAGTCAGGACCATGTGCGCCCGATTCTGCCGCAGGGCCTTGACGTAGGTAATGCGCAACTTGTCGCTGGACACGCCCAGGTGACGCAAACTGAAATATTTTGCGATGGCGTAGTCTTCACAGTCACCAGCACCTTTCCAGAGTGCCTCGACGGGCGTCTCCCAGTAATCCACAACGTGCCAGAGATCGATGTCTTCCACGTAGGTCATTTGCTTGTTGAAGAACAAATTGACGACCTTGAGCTGCTCCTGCTCGCTGACCTGTTTTTCGCTCACCAATAACCGCTGCCAGGCGTCGATACGCTGCTGGCCTTGACCCAAAGGCCCGTAGACGGCGGTAGCCTTGCGGCTGATTTGCGAGAAATCCCAATCGGCACGCAGCCCGCCGAGCATCAGGCCGGCCAGTAAAGTTGCTGATAAAAGCCAGCAAAGCAGTCGATAGGGATTAAAACTTACCGCCAAAATGTTCAGTCCGTGAAAGAGACGGAATTTCCAGGGATGGTGAAGCCTGGCCCTACAAAAAACAATGGCACAGTGCAATCATCGCAGGAGGCGGCGTTTTTATAACCGCCCTTGTGAGAGACACAAAGTATGCTGTGTAAGCACTTACAAACGGAAACTTTGGCTATTTGACAAGCACCTGGCCCATCTTTAGTGTTCTTTGGATCCAATTAGCCAGACTATTATTCAAGAAAGGAGGATAGCGCAACCGTGACGCAGAAGCCGAACCCATTAAGCAGCATCAAAATCAGCGGGCCTATTCCCGCCCATCTTGCGCGCTCCGTTATCGAAGAAACGTTGCGTAATGCCATCCTTGATGGGCGATTGCCCTGTGGCACCGCCATGCGCCAGCAAGAACTGGCCAGCCTGTTCGGCGTCAGTCGCATGCCGGTACGCGAAGCGTTGCGCCAGCTGGAGGCGCAATCCTTGTTGCATGTGGTGACTCACAAGGGTGCCGTCGTTGCTCCCTTGATCGAGGACAATTCGGCCGAGACCTATGCCCTGCGCATGTTGCTGGAGTCCGAGGCCCTGCGCCTGTCGATTCCGTTGCTCACCGACGCGGACCTTGCTCAAGCTGAGGCCTGTATCAACGCACTGGAAAGCGAGAAAGACTACACCGAGATTGGTCGGCTCAATCGCCTGTTTCACATGGTGTTGTACGGCAAGGCGCCCAACCAGCGGCTGCTCACTTTGGTCGAGCACGGATTGAATGAGGAGGAGCGCTTCCTGCGCTTCAACCTTGAGGCGATGGGGCTGGGGGAGACTTCCCAGGAGGATCACCGCGAACTGCTGAGCCTGGTAGCGCAGAGGAAGGTCGAGGAGAGCATCCTGACGCTGCGTAACCACTTGATGCGAGGCATGGAGGTGATCGCGACCTACCTCAGCGGCCTTGAGAGCGCCGAAAAAAACCCCACTCAGTAGGTTTTTTCGCTTTTGCCCTTGATCCTTAGGTGATGTAGCAACTTTCTTATCAGGGATTGTTGCTCCATCAGAAAAAACAAAGAACCAAATCATAATTAGAGCCGACTCAGCGCGCAGCAAAATCCCACGTATAGCTGGGGAATCACCACACACATAAATATCGGGAAAAACATCTAATACATTTGTATACCGGTTCAAACATTCAACCAGCTTATTATCTTTTCCCAGCAAGACACACCTTTCCATCCACTGCGTCTGCCTAGTGCAAGGGCCTCGCCGTGCGCGTGGGCGCGCTCAAGTTACTCTCGCACTCACAACTATAATATTTCAACACTGCTTTTAGAGCACTCGCAACAACTCATAGGCGTCAACCATGTACCCACATTCACTCGCGCAAAAAAAACGACAACTTTTTGATCATCCGTTATTTATAGAAATAACCAGCCTCGGCAAGTTACAACACTTCATGAAACACCATGTATTTGCTGTCTGGGATTTCATGAGCCTGACCAAACGCCTGCAACAGGACCTCACTTGCATGCAGTTGCCCTGGCTCCCCTCCACTGACCCGCACGCTGCCCGCCTGATTAACGAAATCGTGCTGGCGGAAGAGTCGGACGAGCACCCGACGCGGGGCTATTGCAGCCACTTCGAGCTGTACTTGGACGCAATGACGGAAGTGGGCGCCAGCACGGTCGCAATCACTCGCTTTATCGACCTGCAAAGCCAGGGAGTGGAGGTAAGCGCAGCCTTGCAGATGATCGATGCGCCCCAGGGCGTAGTCCGCTTCGTCGACAGCACCTTACAAATTGCCCTGAGCGCTCCGACCCACTGTGTGGCGGCGGCGTTCCTGCATGGCCGAGAGTGTGTGATTCCGTCAATGTTCGAAAGGCTTTTGCATAGCCATGCTTTCATAGGTCGGCAGGCCCCTACGCTATGTCACTACCTCAGCCGCCATATCGAAATAGACAGCGATGATCACGAGCCCGCGGCGCAACAGTTGCTACAGCGC
The DNA here is from genome assembly GCF_016405475.1 of Pseudomonas sp. MF6767. Taxonomy (NCBI): domain Bacteria; kingdom Pseudomonadati; phylum Pseudomonadota; class Gammaproteobacteria; order Pseudomonadales; family Pseudomonadaceae; genus Pseudomonas; species Pseudomonas sp. MF6767. The sequence continues at coordinate 97,058 of NZ_JAEKCY010000020.1, forward strand.
CTGGTCGACGCAGACCCCAGCCGTCAGCAACAGGCCGATAACGCCGCCCTGGGCGCCGTGCAGAGTCGTATTACCTTCTGGGACGACGTACTGGCCTCGATGCAAGAGGTACGTCCGTGAACGCCGCTCATTACCAATCCTTTGCCGACGACTGGGAGCGTCGCGCAACCATCCGCACACGCCCCCGGCGGATGTTGGAAGACGACGACAAACTCATCTTCCCCCTGTGCCGTCAGCCTCTGGTGCTGAGTGCAACCTTTCTCAAGCACTGCCCGCAATGGCGCGACTTCGTGCTGGTGCAAAGCTTCTATAAATTCATCAATGACGTGGTGATTTTCGAAACCGAGATCGTCGACAAAACCGCGCGCAGCATCGCTAAAAATCGCTTCTCCCTGCCCTTCCCGCTCGCCTGCCGCTACGATGCGATGACGGTCGTTGTCGACGAGGATTACCACGCGCTGGTCGCGCTGGATTTCCTGCAGCAAGCCGTGCAGATGACCGGAATCCAACCGCTCGATCTACCCGGGCAAATTGAATTGGGCCGCGCGCTGCCGGCAGCCCAGGCACAGGTACCGGCATACTTGCACGATGCCGTAGAGTTGATCGGCGTCGCCATCGCTGAGAACACCGTCACCCATGACGTCGCAGCGTTTTCCAAAGATGGCAGCGTCAAATCCTCTGTCCGCGGCCTGATGGCCGATCATCTGTTTGATGAAGGGCGGCATGCGCGGTTCTGGACACAGTTGGTGCGCCTCTACTGGCAATCGGCAAGCTCTGAAGATCGCGACCACATTGCTCAAGCCCTGCCCGTGTTCCTGACGCACTACCTGACCAACGACCTACAGAAAGACTTCGATCTGCAACTGATCGAACACTTGGCTATCAGTGCCGATACGCGCCGAGCACTGCGCGACGAAATCCAGGCGCTGGACTTTCCCATCACCCCCCAACATCCGCTGCTGGCCAATATCATGGGCCTCCTGCACCACAGCGGCGTACTGCAAACCCCCAGCGTGGCACGAGCCCTGCGCGACTACCTGCCCGTATCGAGGAGGTTGGCATGAGGCGCTTGCAGATCGAGTGGCGTGGTACCGGTAACGCTCTGGCGGCGCTCAGGCAGGAGCTGGAGCAATATGGGCATGTGGCAGGAACGGGGTCTGTGGATCTGGTTATTGAAGACGGGAGTCAGCCGCTGCCGCCCTCGCCCGCCAGTGCGCCATGGTTAAGCTTGCGCGTGGGTATCGGCCCGCTCTGCGAACACGGGCTGCCCTCATTACAGTTACGCTGCTACGACCGGGAGCGGCGCCTGCTGACGGTGCACGACGTTGCCCGGGAGCCCAGCGGTAATGGGCAGCGGTTGCGTCAGCAGGCAACGAATGCAGTGGTGGAGTGGGCTGCTTTGTTGGTCTGCGGTTTTTCAAGAGACCCCGCTTATTTCTCGGCAACGGCCGCTGCTAACGCCTGGCCTGAACAGGGCCTGCAAGAGCTGGATGCCTTGGCTTTCATGCACCGGTTCAACCACACGGCGGCCCCTGCCTTACTGCACGCGGCCCGAACGCCCATGATCGAACGGCTGCAGGCCAGCCTCAATACCTTCGCGCATCGAACAGTGCTGAACATCGCCGGTCATGCGCTGACTTATCGGCAGCTCCAGCAACAAGCCATGGCTATTCAACAACGCCTGCTTCCCTTGCTGGAGGATGCCGAGGCTCCACAAGTGGTCGGCGTATGCCTGGAGAAATCTGCCGAGTTGTACGCCAGTATTCTCGCGGTGCTTGGCTGTGGCGCCGTGTATTTGCCGCTGGTGCCTGACCACCCGGAGCAACGCCAGCACTGCATGCTGACCAGCCTCAAGGCCTGTGTGCTGCTGGAGAATGGCCAGCACCCATTGCGAGAGCGTTTCGTTTCACTTGATGTGAGCCAGGTGGCCGCGCACAGCGCCGACATGACGCAACCGCTGATGCACCGTCACCCCCGTGCCGACGAGCCGTGCGTGGCACTGTTCACCTCGGGTACGACGGGCCAGCCCAAGGGGGTACTGCTGAGCCAATACAACCTGGCGCATTTCACGGCCTGGCTCGTCAGTTGCGTGGCGTTGGATCAACACAGTCGCGTCCTGCAATTTTCGCCACTGGGCTTCGATTCTTCACTGATCGATATTTTCCCTGCATTGATCGCCGGCGCCGAGTTGATTGTGCCCAGCCCAGACCAGCGTCACGACCCTCAGCAACTGGTAGAACTGATTCGCAAGCAACGCGTCACTCATGGGTTTGTGCCACCGGCACTGCTCAGCATCCTGCCGCTGGATCAGCCGTTGGGCATGACTCATTTACTGACCGGAGGTGATTTCTGCGAGCCCTGCGTGATCGAACAACTGGCCGGTCAATGCCAGTTGCATAACCTCTATGGGCCGACCGAGGCCACTGTGTTGGCGACCCATCGGGTATTCCAACGAGGTGACAGCCATCGCAATATCGGCCTCCCCATCGCTAACAGCCAGGTGCTGATTCTCGACGAGAACCTGCAGCCCGTGGATGAACAGGTAATGGGCGACTTGTACATTGTCGGTCCCGGAGTAAGCCTGGGTTATTCGAATACACTCTCGCGGGCCGACAATCCGTTCGTGGCGCTGACACTGCCAAATGGCCAAGTGCTACAGGCTTATCGCAGCGGCGACTTGGCAAAATGGACGCAAGAGGGCATCGAACTGGGCGGCCGCAGGGATGAGCAAGTCAAGATCCGCGGGTTTCGAGTTCAGCCTCAGGATATTGAACAGTGCTTGCGCGATAGTCGCTTGTTTCGCCAAGTGGCAGTGGTGATCGATACGGCACACAGAGTCATCGGCTTTGCCGCCCAGCCGGAATCTGGCGCTACGCTGGCAAGCCTGAAGGAACATGCTCGACAGTGGTTGCCGGTGCATATGCAGCCCAGCGCTTGGAGCGAACTGGCATGCATGCCCCGTTCGAATAACGGCAAGATCGATCGCAAGGCCTTGCTGGCCATGCCAATACCCATACCCATCGGGATGGATCGCTGTCGCATACAAGACCCTTTGCAGGCACAACTGGCTGACGTGTGGGGTGAGCTGCTGGGATTACCCGCAGGCGAACTCTCGATTGATGAGAGTTTTTTCAACCTCGGTGGCCACTCCATCCTGTTGTCGACCCTGTTGCTACGCCTGCGCGAGCAGTTTGGCCGCAGCTTCTGCCTGAGCCCCTTTTTTGAGACGCCGACCATCCGCACATTGGCCGCACTCATGGATGGCAGTGCACTGCCGGATACACCATCCAACCAGATGGAACAAGATGCGACGCGAGCACTGGAGGTCGAGATGCTGCCCGAGACCCTTGCGGGAGACTCGCGCAAAGCCATCGTCACCGGCGCGAACAGCTTTGTCGGGGTTCATATTGTCCAGGCACTGCTGACTGGCGGGGCGCAGGACGTGGCGTGCCTGGTGCGCGAGTTGCCCGGCCATTCGGCAGCGACAAGGTTCGCCCAGGCATTGCGTGAATACCGCTTGGAACATCTGGACCTGAGCCGAGTACAGGTATACGCCGCCGATATTCGTAAACCTCGCCTGGGCTTGGCCGACGACGTGTACGAGCACCTCGCCCGTCATTACGGCGTGGTGGTGCATAACGCCGCGCAGGTCAATCATGTGATGGATTACGCCTCACTCGCCAAGGACAACGTCGAGCCGGTGCTGGAATGCCTGCGCCTTTGCGAGACCCATTGCAAGAAGGTCCTCAATTTCATCTCGACGCTGTCAGCCTGCAGCAGCGTGGACGTCGACGGGTCCGTGCTTGAAGCGCCTGCCCGACGCGCACTGCCGCTCTATGTGAAAAATGGCTACAACCTCTCCAAGTGGGTAGCCGAGCGGCTATTAGGACGGGCAGTCGAGCAAGGGGCCTGGGTCAATATTCATCGGCCGGGAAATATCAGCTTCAACAGCCAGAACGGCGTTTGCCAGCCACAGAAAAACCGCTTGATGTTGATGCTCAAGGGGTCTCTGCAATTAGGGATGGTCCCGCGACTGGACGTCAATTTCGATCTGATGCCGGTGGACTTCCTGGCGCGTTTCATCGCCTACCACAGCGTGCGCTTTGACCCTGGGCGAAACGTGTTCAACCTGCACAACCCACTGCCCTTGAGTTGGGACCAGTATCTCGACGCCTTCAGCGAGGCTGGGCACGCTTTTGACCGAGTAAGCATTGAACACTGGCAACGGGCGCTGCGCAAAGTGAGCCGCAATAACGCGTTGTTCGGAGTGCTGGGCTTTTACCTGGACGGACTGGGCGAGGACATCGGTGACACATCGATGATCCGTTACGACAATGCCCGGTGGGGCGTGGAAAAAATGGGCATGTGCTATCCACCCAAGAGCCAGGCGCTGTTACGCAAAGGCTGCGACTATCTGAGCGCTATCAGTTTCCTCTGAATAGCACCCTGGACGTGAGACCAAGCGATCGGAGCGAGAGGCCTCGCTCCGATGCGGTCAGGATCAGATCTTGAAGCTATCGACCAATTGCTTCAGTCGGCTGGCCTGCTGGGACAGCGCATCGCAGTCCTTGAGCGTCTCGTTGAGGTTGGCCACACCCTGCTGGTTCAGCAAGTTGATCTGGTTGATATCGACGTTGAGGGTTTCAACCACGGCGGTCTGCTCTTCAGTGGCGGCCGCGACGGATTGGTTCATGCCATCGATCTCAACGATACGTTGCGTCACGCTGACCAGACGCTCACCTGCCTGGTTGGCGACTTCGACGCTTTCTTCGCTGGAAGCCTGGCTGGCGTTCATGGTGGTCACGGCTTCGCGCGAACCCACTTGCAGCGAAGTGATCATCTTGTGGATTTCTTCTGCCGACTCCTGGGTACGGTGCGCCAAATTGCGCACTTCATCCGCCACGACGGCAAAACCACGCCCTGCTTCGCCAGCACGGGCCGCTTCGATCGCCGCGTTTAGGGCGAGCAAGTTGGTTTGCTGGGAAATGCCTTTGATCACATCCAGGATGTGTCCGATGTTATCGGTACTGGCATTAAGGGTTTCGATCTGAGTGCAGGACAGGCTGATCTTTTGCGAAAGCTCCGACATCGCCTGAATGGTTTGCTCCACCACTTTACGACCATCGTCAGCTTGTTCGCTGGCACCACTGGCATGCTGGGACGCGTCAGCAGCGTTGCGCGCGATTTCCTGGGTGGCGGCCCCTAGCTCGTTGATGGCTGCGGCCACGCTGTTGGTACGCGCGCTCTGTTCGTCAGAACCGATGATCGACGCATTGGATGAAGCCATCACACGCTGGGACAAATCGTGCACCTGGCGCGTTGCCGAAGACACCTCGGAAATCGACGCGTGAATTCGCTCGACGAACTGGTTGAATGCGCTGCCGACCTCGCCGAACTCGTCTTTGCTGGTCACGTCGAGACGTCGGGTCAAATCACCTTCGCCTTGGGCAATGTCCTGCATGGCCACGCCCATGGTGGTCAACGGGCGCAACAGTACTTGAATCAACAGGCTCAGGAGCACCGCAATAGCCACAACGGCAATCAACATCGCAATCAAGGCCGAAGTACGGAATTTGCCCAGCGGGGCATAGGCTTTTTCTTTGTCGATCGAAAGGCCGATGTACCAGTCAGCGCCAGGCAAGCCGCTGATAGGCGTGAAGGAAAGGATGCGATCCTGACCGTTGAGGACAACGTCCTGATTGAGCTTCTCAATGCGCACGTTGGTGCCGGGATAGATGTCCTTGAGATTCTTCATCACTTGGTCCTGGTCCGGACTGACGATGACCTGGCCATCACCGCTGACCAGGAACGCATGGCCGATACCACCGAAGTCTACCGAGTTGATGATCTTCACCAGTGTCTGCAGGCTCAGGTCACCACCGACAACACCCAACAACTCGCCATTCTTTTTCACCGGCATGGCAATTGTCACGATCTGACCGCCCACAGCCGCCATATAAGGCGGAGTAAGCATGGTTTTGTCCGCCACTACTGCTTGCTTGTACCAAGGGCGCTGACGGGGGTCGTAGTCGTCAGGCATCTTCGCGTCAGGGCGCTGTGTGAATACCCCATTGGTTTGACCTACATAGGTGAACTGGAAATTGGTGGTGAATGCTGGCTGATCGACCAAACCTGGGAGGTCGGCGGCGCTGCCCTGGTGGGCAACGTTCTGCGCCAGGTTCTCGAGGACCAGGATGCGACCACTGAGCCAGTTCTGCACACTGCTGGCGGTGAGCTCGCCGGATTGCTGGATGGACGACGTAAGGTTTTGCCTGATGGTGCTGCGCTGCAGGTAGTCGTTGTAGAGGGTAAATAACGCGAAGGCTAAAACCACGACGCCTGACGCGGCCAACAGAATTTTATGACTGAACTTGAGATTCATTTCATCGACTTCTTTTGCCAAAGGGGGGTGAGCGTGCCGAGTGGAACATTCCATGTATCGGGATAGGCGGACTCTGCGGTCGCTCTATTTCGGTGCACGCATGGCTCGTCAGGCTTTCGGCCAAACTTCGACAAATCTTAGGAATTTGTGAGAAGCATCTTCTTTTAACGTAGGAAACCGACAGGCGGTAGCCGTAAGGCAGATTTGCTGCGGTGGGCCGCCCTAAACGACAAAACCCCTGTCTGCGTTAGCAGACAGGGGTTTCGGAATTCAATCTTGACGATGACCTACTCTCACATGGGGAAACCCCACACTACCATCGGCGATGCATCGTTTCACTGCTGAGTTCGGGATGGGATCAGGTGGTTCCAATGCTCTATGGTCGTCAAGAAATTCTGTGTACCAGACCGTTGCGTTGGCAACGTGCCGGTGAAATTCATGAGCTTCTACATAAACAAAACCCCTGTCTGCGTTAGCAGACAGGGGTTTTGGAATTTAATCTTGACGATGACCTACTCTCACATGGGGAAACCCCACACTACCATCGGCGATGCATCGTTTCACTGCTGAGTTCGGGATGGGATCAGGTGGTTCCAATGCTCTATGGTC
>NZ_JAEKCY010000021.1:0-94971 GCF_016405475.1 Pseudomonas sp. MF6767
TAGAGGACTACATACACTACTACAATCATTCGCGAATCAGGCTGAAGCTAAGTGGCCTGAGCCCTGTGGAATACAGGACTCAAGCACGGCGGGCATAGATGGCGTCCAACATTTCGGGGTCAGATCATTTTAAGTGCACACCATGTCCTGGCCTCGCGGGGCTGGGTAGATGACTTGGCCGGACGGATACGGAAGCTCCTCAGAAAGTGAGTTTTTTGGTTTTTGGCCGGAGGGGATATGCATTCGTATTCTTGTCAAGAAGGCAGCGGCAACAAAAAACTTTATTTGAGCCGCTTTCTGGAGATTAAGATAAATATCTTCAAAGGGAAGGTTTGAAACTAGGACTCCATGAGTACTATTTTATAGCCAGTGTGCCGGCAATTTGGTCCCGTAACTCTTTTCTACCATCCTCAATGTGGTAATGATCTCGGTATGCCTGGCTTGGTCGGCGGGCTTCCAGTCGTCTCGGTGATCCAGCAGAATCTTCAGCTCTCCAAGATTGTACATTCCCAAGCGGTGGAAATTGCCCCAGTTGGGGATACCGAACAGATTGTATATAGTTACTGTAGCGTCTCGTTCACTGGCAAGCCGCTTATCTCCAGTCACCTTTTCGGCGGCGTCTTCGGCTTCGTCACGGTCTTCGTAAGTGTTGAGAAGTTTCATAGAATTCGGGTGCAATGATAGCTGGGGTGAGGATTCTGCCTGGATATAGGCTGTTATGAACAGGTAAAGGATCAAAGAATACGTCAAAAGTTGGCGCCAGGGCAATGACTTTGATTCTGCCTAGAAAATGCCTAGGGCATGATGAATGGAAAGTTTATGCGGATGGGCAGGGTATTTCTTTTTCTGACTATCCAGAAACAGTTCTTAGATCCAACATGCCAGTCCAAGAAAGTGCACTATTTGGGTGGTCTTAATATTACTTAACATAACTAACCTACTGTAGGTGGATAAAGCGCGCTAAAGGGATCTCAATTTCGAGGCGACGTCGGCCTGCCGTCAGGACTTGGCGCGATGCGACAATGTCACGGGCTATTTGAGGAAGTAATCACCGTTCTTAGGGAATTTCTGCAAATCACTGGTGACGGGTATTATTTTTTTCCGCACAAGAGTAACAGGTCGATACGAAGTTGGGCATGCACTTTAGTGAATCAGAAAGTAGCGGCCGAGACTTATGGGAAGTCACTCCGGTTTCTACAAGCAAGGTCGAGTTGTCGAAATGACCAATGAAGCGTTCCACTAGTAAAGATGGCACGCTTCATCGAGATCCTCCGTTGTTAGCTTGCTCCCTTTGAGCTAAGAATGCCATGGGAACTATTTGAGCTAGGAGTTATATTTGCTCACGTTTTCCAGTCACGGCCTCTTCTATATGTGTATCAAAGGTATTCCGCCATCAAGCGGAGCACTCTCTTAAACTCGTCGTCTGCACCCCCACCGCCAGTTCGCGTCCCTCCCAAGGTTGCAGTTGTGTTTCTCTTAAATTTGTCGTAGTCGTACCCATAGGTAGCGCGTCCTAGGGGGCCACTCTGGTCAGCAATCCATGTCCTTAAATCGTTCTGAAGATCTGGATTACTTGTCACGTCATATGGCTTTGTCGGATCAGTTGACCTGATGTTTTCAATGTGTTCGGGGTGGGTTTGCAGGAACTGCTGGGCAACACCCACTGCTTGTGTCACATGGCCCCGGGTACCATCAGATTGGCCAATACCCTTTTCAACCACAGCCCACGCCATGTGTGAGTTGGGTGTGTGAGTCTTGATTTCAGCCAAACATTGTTTGTAAAACCATTCCTTAGACTTAAGTGCCATCGTAGTTTTCCTTTAAATTATAAAGCTACGTCAGACGTAGCGCCGAGCATCCGCCCTGATGGGCGGCGAAAAATATTACTTATTTGGAAATATCTCAGCATACCCAATTAAATCGAATGAGTAGCTTCCATCGCTGAGAAATCCGCCTTTGTGTTTTAGATCTCGTTCCAAGGCAGGTTCAATGATATTAGAAAATAGCGTGAGTCGATGCTCTAGTAGTAGTTTCGGCGATGTCGTAGGAGCCTGTAGATACCGTTCGCATTGTCGTTCGACTCCAGGAACCCGTGTACCGTCTAGCTTGACAGCAATGGGTTGGACGACGGTGCGGCGCTCTCCGTTGCCAGCGGACGCATCTACTATCCACAACGATAGCAGCACAGGTTCGTCCACATCAGCAGTTACTGAAATGCCGATGTCTTCCGGCGGTACGCTGCGCCATCGGCCAAGTGCCTCCTGCATCAACGGGTGATCCAGACCAAGCAGCTCCAGATCCCTCTGACTGGTGGCCGCGTCCCGGTTCAGGGTGAAACGAGTTCGACGGCTTCCGTCAGCAAACACCAAATCGTATGTTTCATCGTCGACCTTGACCAACTGTTGTTGGTTATCTGTCACCGCTACCGACAAGAATCGGACCAGCCTATTCAAGCTTGACGACACGTCCGAGAACGGCTGGTAATCGTCGAGGCTGAAACCATCGAGGTCTTGGAACAAGTCGAATACCACTTGCCGAGCCTCGCGAGAATTTGACAGTGCGGCTTCAAGCTCCACCTGAGTTCGCTTCAGTTCGGGATCCGAGAGCGCCTCTTGGTAAAGCCGGTCATAATTCAGTCGCTCGGAAAGCTGTCCAAGAATCTGGGCGCGCAAGTCTTCAGCGATATTACCTTGGTCATCCACCTTGCCGACCGTGCGCGCAATTTCGACTAGCTTTTCATCAAGTAGTAAGAAAATTCGACCCTCGATGGTGTCCGACAGTACCAAGTTGTATACCTGTGCGGTGTCGCGCTGGCCATAGCGATGAATGCGTCCGATACGCTGCTCCATGTCCATGGGGTTCCACGGTAGATCGAAATTGAATAGGACACGTGCGAACTGCAGATTAATACCTTCTCGCCCCGCCGCTGTGCACACCAAAACGCGAGGGCCATCCTTTTGGCGGAAACGTCGTTCTGCTGCCAGCTTGGTACCGTGGTCGCCACCGCGCAACACTGCCACTCCTTGGCCAGGAAAGGTGTGCTCGATCTCACGGGCAATCAGGTCCACTGTGCCTAGGTAAGTGGCGAAGATTACAATCTTTTCGTTCGGGTTTTGCCGCCATAGATGGCCCAGACCGTCAAGGAGCTTCTGCGCTTTGGTCTCGCGCAGCTGCGGGAAGATGTTCAGCAAGTCGCCAATACGCAAGCGCTCCTCAGGAAGATGCAAATCAATCATTGTGGATGCAGCATCCTCGGCACCCGTGGACAAATACTCGCCACCGTAGGGGTCAGAGGCCATCTCTAATGCCTCTTCGTCCAGTTTCTTCACCAGCCTATACTTGAGATCAGCTAGAACCCGATCAACCTCGCTGCGACCGATGTTGTCATAGGCGAGACCAAAATCTTCGTGGATCAAAGCGCGAGCTTCTTCTGTGAGCCTTTCGCGACCCTCAATATCCAGCTCCTTGTCGCGCAGCAACGCCTCGTGCAGCGTCAACATCAGCAGGCGACGTCTGAGCGTGCGACGAACCGCGGAAAAGCTTGATGCCGCGATCTTCTGGAAAATCGCCATTAGAAAGCCCAGAGCACGTCCCTGGTTACCCTGGCGCCGCGCCAGATCAAAGCCGTCCTCCAGATACTCGCGCAGCTTTTCGTAGAACAGCCGCTCTTCCTGATTCATCAGGAAGGACTCGGTGTGCACCCAACGCCGCGCAAACAGCGGTGAGCCATCGGGTTGGCAGGCATCGGCCTTTGTGCGACGGAACATCACCGTGTTGAGCCGATGACGGTGTTCAAGCATATCCTCCGGGCTACCAAACAGCGTAGGATTCAAAAGCTGTGCGAGCATCCAAAACTGGAAGTGATCCCCTTGGTGTGGGGTGGCGGACAACAGCAAGAGATCACGTGCATGGTCCTTCAATGCCTCGGCCAACTTGTAATTCTCGGTCTTGCGTACCTTGCCGCCCATGCGATGTGCAGTCAGGTGGTGTGCTTCGTCGAACACCACCAAGTCCCAGCGTGGGGCATCCAACAGACGTTTGATTCGAGCCGGGCGCTTCAGGGTGTCGATGCTGGCAATCAGTCGATCGTGTTTAGCGAAGGCATTGGTTTTGCGGTCGGTGATATCGCCCTCGGAGCCGAACACTTCAAAATCGAGGTTGAATACCTCGTTCAGTTCTCGATGCCAGTTGTTCACCAAGCCCGCAGGTACGACCATTAGCGCTCGTGTCAACTCGCCACGGCTGGCCAGTTCGCGCAGGATGAGCGCTGCTTCAATCGTTTTTCCCAGCCCTACCTCATCGGCAATCAGATAGCGCCGAGGCGAGGCGGTGGCAATGCGGTGGGTGAGTACTACCTGGTGTGGAAGCAGATCTATGCGAGCTGAAGTAAGCGCCGAGGCGCTTTCCATCACTGGCAGCGCGTGCGCCTCATAGCACAGCCACGCTTTGCGCCCCCGTTCTGCACTACCATCTACGGTGCGCAAGATGCGCTCAGTGCGCGAGAGTTCGCGTCGTAGTGACGCATCTGGTACTCGTCGTTCGCCGACGCCAAAGAACGCGCGCACGTAGCCATCACGTGGGAGATCAAGAACGACTCCTTGGCCATACTCGTGGTGAGTGATGCGCTCACCGGGCTGGAACAAGTCTTCTGTATGCACGCGCCGACCTCAAGTAATCCGCAAATGGAACAGACCCGCAGTTTGAGCCCCTTCGCGCAGTAGTATTTCCTGTGGGTACTCATTGGCTTCCCCCCAGAGGAGGCGGCCAAAGTCAAGCTGTTGACCTCGATTTGGTGCCTCGCATAGCCAGCTCACTGCATCGGTCGAGGCTTGCACCTTGAGACGTCCGTGCTTCTGCGGCAACCAGAATATCAATGCGGCCTCGCCGGCGTATTCATCCTGAAACGAGAGGATGGCACGCTTGATGGTATCTCCGAGCCAGACTTCACCCTGATCCGGGGCTAGTAAGTCAAGGCTACCCTCAAGTCCGGCCACTATCAGTGTCCGGCTATTGTTGCTGGGCAGGTCATCGGGCCAATGGCTTGGCTTACCCGGTGCCTGCGCGGACAATAGAAACTGACGCAAGCTCCATACTTCTTCCGCCTTGCAAACTTGATTGCGCGCTTCCTCATCCCACAACCAACTTGTGCCGCGCCGTTGCCACACTGTATCGAGGACCTGCCTCATTGCGCATACTCCCAATCGTCATCGAACAACGATACCTGCCGTGGTTTGGGTGCTTGGCTACTTTGCCACGTGATGTAGATCGACAGCGCACGTGAAGCAGCATTGCGTGTGATTTGATCTGGGCCATTTTTTTGCAGCCATTCCAACAACGGTTTCAAGGCCACGTGTGCCTTGAAATTCTCATTTTTTAGCGTGTCTGAGGCATTGACTCCGCTGCCGTCTACACAAGCACCGATCAGCACCAATGCCTGGTCAAGGTCGGAAATCAGCTTACGTTTGTGTTTGCCTTGCCAGTCACGGGCGAAATCGAGAGGCGCGGTGCGGGTGAAAACCTTCTTCACTTCGCTGCACCAACCACGCTGCTCAAAGTCATCAGGTGTAGTAATCGTGCCGCGCAAGAATTTCTGTAACTGGTCGCGCTTCATTTCGGTGGCCGTACCGAAGGTGCGGAGGAACTGACGGGTCATCGGTTCGGCGTTCACGGGCGGAGGTTCTTTACCCTTATCGGCGTCTTCGTCAATGAGTTGATTGATACCGACCAGCGCGTCCCTAACGGAAATAGTCCGGCCTTCATCCACATAGACCTTGCCATAGTGGCGCGAGAAATATTCCAACGCCTTGCCGCGGCGGATGACCTGGATATCAGCTGCAGGCAGTCCTTCCTTGGCATGGTTCTCCAGCATAGCCTGTAACTGCCGCACGTCAGCCATCACCTCGCGGCGCATGCGTCCCCAGCTCACGGGTTTAGGTTCCTCGGTTCGCTTGCGGCAGACATGAATGATGTCGTACTCGATAGTCTTGGAGCCGAATTCGCCGTCTCCTTTAGTTTCGTCGGAGCGGATCGGATACGTTGCTTCGAGGTAATAGCCGGCGTCGAAAAGTGATTCCAGCACCGCTACCCACGGCTCATCCTCGCTATGGTGAAATGTGAAGGCGAGAATGCCGCCGGGCTTCAAGAGCCGATGCGCCTCACGCCAGCACTGCGTGAGCAATCGCTGGTAGAAACCATCTGGATCTTCCGGCTCGCGGGCGCGGTTGGCCACTGCTTCCAACGACTTGGGGGTGTACTCTGGGCCGAAGATTTCTGGGTACTTATTCTTAAGTGCCAAACGCAGCCAGACGTAGAAAAAATCTGCAAGCTCCGAATAGTGCAACAGCCCGCCAAACGGTGGGTCGGTGATGATTAGGTCAAGGCTACTGCTTTCAAGCTGGGCCAGATCAGTCGACGAGCCCTGATACAGATCCACAGCCTGCACCGGATCCCCCGGCATGACTTTTTCACTCTTGCCGCTCAGTTGGTCAGCCAGTACAGGGTTTTTGCGCTTCAGTGCCTCAATGCTCACCGCCTCCCATGGCTGAACAGCCCATTCGCGGCCTTCGAGAATACCTTCAGTACTGGATGCCCAGTTGCCTCGACCCAATGAGGGAAAGACGCAGTTCTCTACCACCGTCGATTTCGGGTGATAGTTGTTGTTCGCAAACTGGGGTTCTAGCTTGTCGCCTTGGACATTCCACAAAGTGAATAGACTTTGATTACGCAGGTATTGCTGAAACGCACCTAGCACAAACTCCCGTACTGCCCAGTCGTAGTTCCCTACTTCACCGATGGCTTTTAGTAGCTGTGCGTGGACAAGCAACTGGCGAGGGTTGAACATGGTCCACCAGTGGGTGAAGCCGTGATTTGGCACGCCACCTTGCAAGTGGTGGGTCATGAAGCCGTAGGGAAGCTCCGAACGTGGCCAGTATTCTTTCAGATCGGCATCTTTGCGCGCTTCCCATTCAGCAAGCGCAGTGTCGTGCTGCTGTGCTTGCGCTGTGCCGTAGGCTGCGAAAAAGCGTCCATTGTAAGGTTTACCTGACGCACCGCGTTTGGGCGCATAGCCTTGCACTGCATAGGCTGCCATCGGTCCTGTCTTGCCAGTGGCCTTGACGGTGGTCAGTACATCCTGCACCGTGCCGCAGGCTCCACAGGCGTAGTGTGATCTCTTTGGTACGGTGCCGCTTTCCGGAGCGAAACTAATTCCGGTTTCCGGGTCGGTCACTTCTGCCGGCAGGGCGCCGCGCACTTCCAAGAGGCGAATCTTTTTGGCGCGTGCTGCATCCCATCGCGTAGTAGCCGCTACGTCATCCTGCGCAGAGCCACCAAAGGGCTGGCCGTTGGCATCTTGCTTTGCTTCGCCTGCGAGCCACTGCGGATGGACCAGCAGGCTCAGTTCCACCTTCTTATTCTTACCTTTGCCGAGGTTGACCAAGGCCGTGTGGCCGCATTGTGGACAAATCACGCCCTTCTTACGGTCGAGAACGGAATAGGGATATTCGCTTGGTGAGACGTAGAGCAATGCGTCAGGTGCCATGCGAGCGGCATCTTCCTCTACGTCGAACGCTTCACCACACTTACCGCACGAATGTTTCCAGTGCTTGACCGTGAGTGTTTTTACCGCCATCACCGGGCTGGTCATGATCGGAGTACGATGACCGCAACCCGTTACCTGACAAGGCCCGTGTTTGGACCAGAAGGTGTAGATGATCTCTGGTCCTTCATAGCTATAGTTTTTACGCTCTTCACGCGGAATGGCGAGCGGGTCGAAACCGGCTGGCATTACCTTGTCCGTTGGGAGGTGGGTCCACTTGCCTTTTTCACCATCAGGGCCGTCGCAATAGTAGTAAGGCATGATCTGCGGCTTGACCTCTGCCTCAATGTCAGCGAGGAGTTTCTTCACATCACCGAGATCGACGTCAGCCATTTCTTGCTTGACCACGAACCACGCTACCGGATTGAGGTCGTTGCCGACCATCTGCATACCGAGGCGAGAGCCTTCCACTAGTGTGGTGCCGCCACCCATGAAGATGTCCGCCACCTTCAGGTGCTTGAATGTGCCTTTCTTCTGATGGTTGGCGTAGTAGTTGTCCCACACGAGTCGGGCGGCATG
The DNA here is from genome assembly GCF_016405475.1 of Pseudomonas sp. MF6767. Taxonomy (NCBI): domain Bacteria; kingdom Pseudomonadati; phylum Pseudomonadota; class Gammaproteobacteria; order Pseudomonadales; family Pseudomonadaceae; genus Pseudomonas; species Pseudomonas sp. MF6767. The sequence continues at coordinate 8,117 of NZ_JAEKCY010000021.1, forward strand.
CGATTTGTCTTCCGGAGCCTTCGTTGCCGCCGCTATCAACATAGAGCGGAACACACTGGAGCGACGTCGTGCCCACCACTTCGACATTTGGTAGATCGGCTTGCCTGCATTGCCCTCTATGATCGCTACCTGATTGACAGGCAGGATGGGGAAGTCCACTTCTAGGCAGGTCTTAGGGCGCTTGGGGTCGTTGAAATCGACTGTTTCTAGCGCGACGGCCTTGCCCGCGCCGACTGCCTTAGCAACCTCTTGAGCGAGCAACTGTTTTTTGGTGGCCATTCAAAGCTTCCTTAGTTTTTCTTGCGTGCACGACTGTTCGCGCATGTTCTCTACGAAGGCTATATGCCTACTTCGATAGTTCTATGAAAGGCGACAGAACTTCCAACAGCGACAAGCCACCATGTGTGAGCGTCGGGTAACCGCCCTGGCTGCGCCATTTTCTTCGACCCAGTGCCAACAGGTGTGGGCCATGCGGACCGTCTATTTGCAATGCGACCGGTGGGACGAAGGGGCCGGGACCACTTCTGCCTACCTTGCTGCGTCCGCTCGAAAATGTTTGTTTTAGATGTGTCGCGACATCACCATCGGCATCTGGGAAGTAGCCGGTGGCGGCGTAGCCGTGGTCGGAAGTGATAATTAAACGTCTCCCGGTGGCTAGGTGTTCGACAAAAGCCCAGAAGTCGTCGCTGGAAAGCTGCTGTGCGGCGTCCTTAGTCAGTAGTTCCAGCCCTTGGCCTGCACCGTAATCATGCAACTTGGCGTCCGGCCAGTGGTGCCAGAACACCCAGTTCTTCGCGCCTGAGGCATTGTCGAGTAAACCTTCACAATCTTTCCAGGGGAGATCAATGCTTTCTGTCTGCGCCGGTTGTAGTTTATGCGCCAAGCCGCCGCCGTTGGCTTGCAATTGACTTCGGCTGGCCAATCCCAGTGCGCGGGCAAACTCGTTTGTTTCACCGGGTAGCTCAGATGCCGTGGCAGTAACTCCATGAATAGTAAAACCGCGCTCTTTAGCTCCCTGCAATAACCACGGAAGCTCACGCAGGCTCAGGGCATCCAGTATTAAGACTGCCCGGGCCGAAAAGGGCTCATCCCACCACCGTGCGAGGCGCTCCGATGTGCGTTCTACGCCACTGATATTGGGCTGCCCGAAGGCCTGCCACAAATCCCATCCGCTGGACGCCAGGAAGAGATCGAGCTCTGCAATTTCGCGCTCGCGCTTTATCACCTCCCCTGGCGCATTGCCCTCAGCTAGTGGCCTGGAGGCAATGTTGATGGTGCGTTCAATGATCAAGCGCCAAGCTTCGGAAGGCGTGCCTTGGGTCAGTTTTTGCAATATACCTGCATCGAGCGGCATCAGTTGTCCTCCTTCTCAAGGCTCAGCTCGAATGTCATGCCATCAGGTAGCTTTTTGAGCAGTTCCTTTAGCTGCGCGCCTGTTGCAGCAGATACTTTTAGCGAGACTTCTGCCAGAGGGGTGGCTGGGCCTATGCCCCAGCCTTCAAGCTTGCCAATCAGGTTGAGAGGCGAAGTGGGCGGATTAGAGAACGGGATGCGTAGCTTAGTGGTGTTCTCTGTGTTGCCACCGAAAATGCCGCCGTTGTCCGTCGGCGCGACGCGCCCGAAACGATTGTCGCCATCGACTGACGAGGGTTGCGATGTACTCGTTCGTCCGCCAAAGATGTCACCGCCATTGTCCCCTACGAGCGGCAGTGGCACAGACGGTGCGCTGCCTCCTGTGGCGGATACTGCCGAGGGCTCCATCAGATACACCTCATCAAGCTGACGTCCGGTAAAGGAGAGCTTAGGCCGCAAACGTCGCCATGCGGTATCTTCATCTTCGCCTGCGTGAGTTTGCAGGTTTTCAAGGTTACGCAGGTTGATGGCAATCTTGCCGCGTGCACACAGGCGGAGGATACGCTCCTTCATCGCTGTTTCACCCAGCCAAGGAATACAGTCTTGTCCTGCTGGGCGAGGCTCTTGCAGCTCACGCAGCAATTTTCCTACTGATGCGTTTTCTGAGGAGGCTTCAAGCACGAGGTCTTCAAAATCTTCAGGTACGAAGAGATCGTTGATCAATGTCTCCTCGATGCCTTCAGGGATTTGCGCGCCTTGCTTTTTCAGATGCTCCACACTGAACAAAGACTGCTGCGGGCTTTGGTGGTCGTAGCGGTGCAGGACAGCAAAGCGGTCAAAACGCTTTTTCAGGTTTTCGCGCAGCGTGCTCTCGAATTCCTTATGCAGTTTCTTATACTCGAGGTTTTGGCTACTCCACTCCTGCGCCTTCATCTCGGCGCGTGCGAGGATGAGCAGATCGCGATCCAGAAAGGCATTGGAGGAGCCGGCTCGGGGCATAAGAAAGCGAATGGTGTTGCGACGCTTCTGTAGATGATCCCTGAGCCAGCGGCCTAAAGTCTGTTCGATCTTTTCTGGCTCTTCCGGCAATACCAGAATGGGTAAACGGTCGTCCCATCGTTCAGGCTGTTCAGTTTCACCCAGCGATGTCCAAGGATCGTTCTGCCAAGATTTAGGTAGAGCGATCACGCGGAAGGTCTTGGCTACCTCATCGCTGCCACCGATGACGTAGCACACCTGTTTGGCTAGCTGTGCTTGATCGGAGCCGTCAGTGAACAGCTTGTCGTTCCGGACGCAGGCCATGAGTTTTGCACGCGGGTTTTCCTCTTCTCGGAAGACCAGGCGCGAACCATCCTGGTGGATGTTGAAGCTGTTTTCGAGAATGGTCGCCAGCTCAACCTGAAAGGCATTGCTGTCCACCGGCTTGTCCCTGGTTATATCTACCTGCAGTGTGGCGGGGTCGGCCCCGGCAAGGTTGCCGACGGCAATTGAGCGCAGCCACAACGCACCCACAATTTCTTGCAGGTGTGGCGCCAAGTTGGCGTGGTCGTACACCGCTTCGGTGACCGAGATGATGTTGTGCTGCGCTTTCTCACGCAGACTTCGGTGATGCTCGTTGGATACCGAATCCAGCAGTGCACCAATGCCCGATGCATCATCGTCGAGCCGGAAATCCGCAGCAGTGAGCACCGGAACTGCTTCGCCTTGGCTCTTGTAAAGATTGGCCAAGATGCGAATCATGTCGCGGGTTTCTTGCGCGTCAGTAGCGATAAGAACCTGCTCTTCCAGCAGGCGCAACAGGTGAGGCGCGTATGGCCAAGACTCAGTGAATTCGCGGCGCTTGCGGTCCTGCTCGGCTGGGGGGACGTCGAGCAGACGAAAAGACTCGGCCACGTGCTGAGCGATCAGAGATTCGATGGTTCCATCGGCAATTTGCATGCGATTGTCGAACAGACGGTGCAACAGCATTCGCCGCCGATCCCGCTGAATTCGCTCGGCGTTGCCACCTGCTTTGAAGTCGATAGCGACTGGGTTGACACGGTGCACCTGTTGGTAGGCATCGCTACCCCCGTTGCGCACAGAAATAACCAACACCAGAAGATCAGGGCGTTCCTTGGCGATCTCCGACAGTATTTGGATGAAATTAAACGCCCAATTTTTCCAAGGGTATTGCTTAGTGTTGGTCAGGCCGTCGTACCAGGTCTGGAATTCGTCGAGTAGCAGCATTGTTGGCGTGTGTTCGAGCAGCTCGATGATAAGCTTGTCAGAGGGAATATCGGTTTGGGCTGCGCCCATACCCTCCCACTTGCCTTTGATGAATTCACCACGCGGATGGCGCTCGAACAATAAGTCCCAAAGAAATTTGTAGCGTTGGCGGTGCAGACTCTCGCCAATGACTAACATTCCTTCCCGAAGGGCGATCTTCCCGATGTTGGCATCACCCAGCGCACCGGCCCAAGAATTGAGCCACGCCCTGGTCGATGCCGCGTCGTTAACGGAGTGGTAGAGCGCAGCCATTAAGTGGGACTTACCCAAGCCGCGCTCACCGATTACCACGACGGGGCGCCCCTTATCGGGGCCAACTGCCTCTATACCCTTTAGCAGGTCGTGCGTCGGATAGGTGATCTCCAGAAACTGCTGAGCTGCGATCTGCGTCGCGCCAGTGTTTGAATCGTTAGAGAGCTCAATAGCTGTCCCTCTAAGCCGTTTACCCCGAAATTCATCTCGTAGTATCAGTCCTAGCATTACTTGCGCTCCCCATCATTCATTTGGTCTTTGGCTACGTCATCTCCTTCGCGTCCAGCATCGAGCCCTTCTAAGGACTGCAGCTTGATCCAGCTGTCGATGTCAGCACGCGAAAAACGCCAAGTTCCACCTACTTTGAAAGCAGGGATTTTCTTGGCTGCAGCCAGCCTGTAGATCGTCCGCTCCGTAACCTTCAGGTAGTCGGCGACCTGTTTAATGGTGAGGATCTCGCCTTCACTGCTATTTATGAGCATGGTGGTTGCCATTCAAGGTCAAACGACGACAGGGTAGTGTAAAATTTTCAAATCTGCGGCAAGAATTGCATGTTTTGCGTAGATTTTTCAAGATATTGACTGACGCACGACGCTAGTGAGGATCAATAGATGCGGCATTGGCGTCCCTGCAACCGGCTGCATGAAAGCGTTCAGGTCGCCAAAGGTTAATTGCTTAAATTAATGAGTGTCAGCTTCAAGAGCCAAACTATCTACGCCGGACATCATGCAAACGTGCAGCGGGACAAGGGTTTTGATCGGACCCTGCGTGCTGCGGCCTGCCAATGAGGTTGCCACACATACCGTTGTCCAAGTCGAATAGGACGCTAGGTCTGATGCGGTGCTTATTGACGCTCATGCTTGTGTTGTCGCGACTTCACATTTACGCTTTGCCCCATCGCGGTCAATCCCGCGATCGGGTGTCGCAACCTGTATCGAAACCAAGGCGCGGTACGTGCCATATCGCACAGTCAGCACTTCAAGTGCTAGCTGCTGCTTTTCTATGGCGCACCGTGCAGGGCAGGCTTCGGCCTGGCCGGGTTCCTTGGTTTCCGGTTTGCGACCCCTGTACGGTGTGCCACCCATTCGTGTCGCAACGGTGAATGGCACTCCTTAATCAAACCAAGGAGATAAGGAAAATGCCCCGTCCCCCTTTCAAGCTCGTGCGCCGCTCCGGCTGTTTGTTTCGTACTTCAAACTATCTCGGAGGATTCCGCGATGTTTGATCTCTCGCTTCTAATCGGCCTACCTAAACCCAACACCATCGATACTGCTTCGCTTACCCCCGAAGATGCCGCAGTTAAATTACGGCAGGCTGCCACGCTTCGGCTTAATGGCGCGCAGAGTATTCTGCTTCATTTTCCGCAGGACGTTGAGCTGGCTGTTGAGCTGCTGGATGACGCGGCAGTGCTTTTCGACAAGGCCTTTCGATATTTGACTGGCATACCCGCTCAGCGCGTTCATCAACAGCTCGGTGAGTACGTCTCTGTCCCGTCCGCTGAAGGTTCGCCCGCGATCCAAACCCCCTGGGGCGATGAGTTCGCTCCGACGATCAAGGATGGCGTTCGGTGTGCTGAGACCTGGCTCAAAGGCTCGTCATTACCGTTATGGTGGGCGCTGGCGCAGAACCGAAAACGTCATCGTCCTGGTGACTTTCAGGAGGCGTTCGAGGCCGGTTTTCTGCTGCGTTTGCAGCAGACGCTGCTCAATCTCCGTGAAGCTACTACATCTCGACCAGCCAGTTTCGATGCTTGAGGCTCTAATTGACGCTTGAGACTTTTCTTTTCCCGCCAAACCCTCTGATCAAGCGATCTTTGATCGCGCCGATCGGAGGGTTCACTCGCTTTTTCTCGAAGCTACCTCGTTCCACCCTTCCATTTCATATTTGATTAGCGCCACGTCTTCTTTTACCCGATTAATTTCCCACGATCTCTATCGAGCGCAACGCAGAGTCAGCGTTAGAGCCGAGCTTTCGTAGGGCTATGGGTAGAGATGTGGCGAAACCGGCGACAGCGGCGACAACCCACGCCTGACGTGGCCTGGAACGTGGCGACAAAAGTGGCGACAGTCGCCACTTTTTGGGCGCTTTGGCCGTGACGCTTGACCGCGTTTTCGAGTGGGTATAAAAATTGGCGCACGGATCGCTGTCGTTGACAGCACCTGCCCAGGTAGCCAGAACCTTCAAGGCTACGCCACTTGCGTGGTGGTTCTTCCCCAAGTGCGATTAGCGTCCGGCGGCTCGCACGGTCACTCCCCAAGAGTGATGGATGCCTATTCTACCAATCTGCCCACTGCGGCAGACAATGGACCTACCTCGCTGCTCTGCAGCAACCTCACCTCTCTGCACACTTCGCTGCGCCAGACTGCGCCCGTCTCTTTCTCCTGGAAAGAGACGGGCGCTCGTAGCACTGCTGCAAGCCACGTCGTACAGGGCATTGCCGCAACTCTCCTCGTGACAATCGGCCTGACAAATCTGATTCGTCGCCATCCGCAACTACACAGGCACCGGTGCCGCAGCCAATGAAAAGGCTGCACCTGACTGACAGTCAGGCATGCCCCAGGTGTCTAGGTCTTTGCCTTCTCCCCCCCATGATCTCCAGGCGCCGAACTCGTCAGCCGGCACAGCCTCCACCCGCCCGCATCTTCGGATGCGTCTAAGGAGGCCAGATTCATGGGTTTATGCCCTTGCTCCCGGTCGTAAGGAGCCGTTCGTTCCGCGTCAGTGAACACCTCACAGGCCGCAGGGGCCTTGATCCCTGATAACACTCAACAGCCGTGGCGGGACTACGTGAGGACAACCAGTAATGAACGAGGAGAGGGCCCATGCAGCAGTTAGATCCGAAGCTTGAACTACCACGACCACCTCGACCGTTGATTGAGTCGAACCCCGTGCCCCAGCCTTATCCGGTGCAGGCACTGGGTGGGATTCTTGGGCCTGCGGTTCAGCGCATGGCCGAGGTCATCGGCGTGCCCCAAGCACTGGCCGCGCAGTCGGTGTTGGCTGCCTCGGCCCTGGCCACTCAAGGTCATGCGGGCTTACAACTCGACGGGAGACATTATCCCCTGTCGTTGTACCTGATCACGGTGGCTGCGTCCGGTGATCGCAAGACCGCGGCAGACCGATCCGCACTGCTGCCAGCGCGCCAATGGGAGCGTGAACAGTGGCAACACTATCGTGAGCAGCTCTTTCGGTACCGTGCCGCACAGCGACAAGCGCAGCGTATCAATCCTGCCGATCCCGCCCCCACAAACAGCGTACCGCTTGAAGCGGAGCCTTCGGCCCCTCGGCTGATCACCACAGATCCGACGATCGAGGCCCTGATCAAGGGGCTCTGCCATGACTTGCCGAGCATGGGGCTGTTCTGTGACGAGGGCGGACAATTCCTCGGCAGCAGCACCATGAGTCGGGACAACCGTTTGAAAGCGGTCACGACCTTGTCGTCACTCTGGGACGGTAGCCCGATTGATCGTGCTCGCTCTATGGCAGGCGAAAGCCTACGAGCCTATGACCGACGCCTGAGCCTGCACCTGATGCTGCAACCGTATTTGGCCATGCAGTTACTCAGTGACCCGTTGCTGCAGGGGCAAGGCATTCTAGGGCGCTGCTTGATGACCTGGCCAACCAGTCTAGCCGGGCAACGTAGCTACCAGGCTGTCGACTTGTCCAAAGACGCCGCCCTCAAGCGCTATCATCACCGCCTTTCGGCTCTGTTTTATCAGCCTTGGTCACTTTCCGCTGACGGAGCCTTGCAGCTGTCAAAGCTGAGCCTCAGTCCGCTGGCGCGTCGTCGCTGGATTGATTTGCATGATGCTATCGAAGCTCAGCTGGGGGAGTTTGGCGAGCTGGCCAGCGTACGGCCCAGCGGATCAAAGGCAGCCGATAACCTGCTACGCATCGCCGGCGTTCTTGCAGTTGTGGAGGAGAGCAGCGTCGTGGAGGTCGACCATATCCAGCGGGCCTCCGCTTTAGTCGGCTACTACCTCACCGAGATCCAGCGCCTGACTGAGCAGGAGCCAGTGTGTCGAGTTAAGGAAGAGGCGGACCGGCTGCTGCGCTGGCTGCAGGTCAAGGGTTGGAAGCGCTTCAGTATTCGAGAGCTGAATCGCAACGGTCCCCGTTTTGCCCGTAAGAGCAGTCGTCATGCTTCCAGGCTGTTGGTTGAGTTGCTTGATCATCATTGGCTGATTACCGACGGCCACACCTTCGAGGTGCGCCATGTTCAATCTTGATGAGGCGCTGCGCAACCATCTGGCTCAGCGCCAAAAAAAGCCAAAAGCGCAGTTTGTCGCCGCGAGTGTCGCCACTTTGTCGCCACGCTCAAAACCAGGCAGGACAAGGGTTGTCGCCGCTGTCGCCAGTGTCGCCACCACCCATAAAGCTATCGCCTCTACGACAGCCATTATTCAATGGTTGAAAGAGGAGGGTGCGCATCTTTACGTCACCGACAACACGCTGTGTTTTCGCCCGACTGATTGGGCTCAGTCCGCGATTGTAAGTGCGCACTGGCGAGCCCTTTTGCATGATCTCGCGGCAGTCGATCAGGAACAGAAAAATGGCTCGGGTCGGTAAGCGAGCGGGGCGCAATTTCGGCTTCGGTCGCCAGCTTAGCTTTGCTGGACCGCAAGCACTGAAAGACCTGTTTGGCGACGGCCATTTTGCTACCGTCAAAGCCCATAGTGATCGCTGGCAGGCGTTCGTGCATTGGTGTCGATCCGATGAAGGACCGAGGGTCAACGACGCGCGCCAGATAGACCGCGAGATCCTCATGCGGTATGCCGTCCACGTGCGGGAGCAGGTTGATCAGGGCAACGTCGGCATTGCCACCGCGCAGAACCGACTGTCCAGCGTGAACCGAACGATGGCCGCGCTGCGCGGTGATCAGTACGTCAAAATCCCCAGTCCGAGCAAGACGCTGGGTTTGCAGCGCTCAAGCGTGCGCGGGGAGGCACCGCAAGGCCAAGATCGTGCTCAGATCGAGTTGATCGCACGCGCACTGTCAGAGCGAGGTCAGCAACGAGTGGGCGCAATTGTGCATCTGGCCCGGGAGACTGGTATGCGCCTGCGTGAATCGATCTTGGCGGACCTGCCCCGACTGCAACGTGAGGCCGGGCGCCTGGGCAAGATCAACATCCAGGACGGCACCAAAGGCGGCCGGTCAGGCGCATCAGCACCGCGTTGGATCGCGGTCACGGATCAAGTCCGTGTTGCCCTCGATATGGCCACGGAGGCTTCACCCAAGGGGAGTCGGAACCTGTTAGCACCTGATGAAAGCTATAAAGATTTCTTACAGGCAGTCGTGCGACCTGCACGAGATCTCCTGCATGAGAATGGATTGAAAGGCTTTCATGAGCTGCGGGCGGCTTACGCCTGTGAGCGCTATGAGCAGATGACCGGCTTTTCTGCACCTGTAAATGGCGTTCGTGTTCATCGCGAAGATCGAGAGCTTGATCTGTGGGCGCGACAGCAGATCAGCCAAGAGTTGGGGCATAACCGCATCGATGTGGTGAGTGCCTACATCGGAGGTCGGCGATGACGTCTGAGTTCGACATAGCGTTGTTTCTGTGCCCCGTGCTCAAAGGTGCGCATGCCACGCGGCAGCGGCACATCAGACAAGCAGAAAGGATGCACGAGGTGATTCGTGAGCGCTGGGGTTGCGCGACTCCCTGGTCCTGGAGGGAAAAACACGTGAGATGGTTTCTGGAGCACTATTTGCGATGCTCAGCTCCAGCTACCATCTACTACTACGAGTTAACAGCGGGGTTGATCCGCCGTAGAAAGGCAAAAGTCGTGGTTGCCTGATAGACCTTTAAGCGTGAGCCCCTGAGTATGGGAATGCGGAGCCTTCCCATACTCAGGGGCTTGGCTGAAGAGGCGCAGACATACCAGAGATCTAGCGACCGTCGTCACTCCTTTCTCCCTGCTACACGACACGGATCGTGGCCGGCGTCGCGTACCTTTGGACCTCAGCGAATCGGTACGACGTTGCGGTCCCTGGTTTGATTGATGGCCGATGCCGACAGGCTGCCGGTGGCCGCCTTCTGGATATGTTCACTCCACCAGGCCATCATCGGACGCCGGCGTTCCATGTAATCCGTCCGGTTGTAGGCGCTCCGAACTTCGTCTTTGTCGACATGCGCCAGTGCGACCTCGATCAGCTCCGGATCCCAGCCATGCTCATTCAGGATAGTGCTCGCCATCGAGCGCAAGCCGTGGCTGACTAGACGGTCCTGAAAGCCCATGCGTTTCAGCGCCATGTTGGCGGTCTGGCTATTGGCATGGGTGCGAGGATTTCTATCTGAGGGGAACACGTACTCTCGGTTACCGCTGAGTTGCTTGAGCGTCTCCAGTAACGAAAGTGCCTGATCGGTAAGAGGGATTGTGTGCGGCCGACGCTTTTTCATGCGCTCTGGCGGAATGGTCCAAATGCGCTTGTCGAAGTCGATATCTGCCCATCGTGTGGTGGCTGCTTCGGCAGGGCGGGTCATCGTGTGCAGTTGCCATTCGATCAGGCAGCGGGTCGTGCGCTTGATGCTGGCGTTCGCGATTTCCATCATGAGCTCGGGAAGCTCCTCAGGTGGTAGCGCAGCCATGTTCTCTTTTTTGGGTTTCTTGAACACCGCCCGAATTCCATTGAGGGGGTTCGCGAATATCAGTCCGGAATTGACCCCGTAGGTCATGATCTCGTTGAGTCGTTGGCTCAATCGTTTCACGGTTTCGAGGCTCCCTTTGGCCTCGATTGGACGAAGGATCTTGATGACCATCGGAGCAGTGATTTGAGAGAGCGGCGTTGTTTTCATGCTTGGGAATACATGAAGCGTCAGCGATCTCCAAATGTCTTCGGAGTAGGCTTTGGTTACGGAGTCTTTCTTCAGCTCGAACCAGGCGGTGGCCACCTTCTCGAATGTGTGTTCGGTCTTCGCCAGCTTGGCTTGCCTGAGTTCATCGCGGTGAGCCTTGGGATCAATGCCTAGCGCCAGTAGTTCGCGTGCTTCTTGAGCTTTCTTTCTGGCGTTCGCCAACGAAAGAGCCGGGTAAGGGCCCAGCGCCATATTGAGGCGATTTTTGATTACCGGCTCGCGGTAGTTGAAATTCCATATCATCGAGCCACTGGCTCTGACCCTGAGCTGCAGGCCGTCGCCGTCAGTGAGAACGAAGTCTTTTCCTGTTGCCTTGACTGCCTTGAGCTGGCGGTCTGAGAGGCGGGTTGCATTAGTAGGCATGAGAGCTACCTCCGACACCGTTTTGGTATCCCAAAAATAGCACCGGTGGGTCCGGGATACCAAATGGGATACCAAAAAGCTTGGAATTCTAAATTCTTCTACGGAAGCCAATGGCCCTTAAACCCTTGTTTTTACTGGATTTCAGACACAAAAAAAGACGTCCGTGGACGTCTTTAGATGTTGAAGTGGTGGAGCCGGGGGGATTTGAACCCCCGTCCGCCAGTACTCCGCTGTCGGTACTACATGCGTAGCCGTTTCTATTAAGTTAACCCTCAGCGACCCGAAGGGCAGGGTGCTTTGGGCGAGTTGTGTAAGTTTTAGCCGCTTCGTCCACAACGTACTGCACGGCGATTCTGTTCTATATGACAATCACTTTGGGTTTACAGACATCCCCTGGTGATTGCTGGACCCGAAGGTACCAGAAGCTCAGGGCTAAGGCTGCTTACGCAGCGAGAGCGAATTCCTGGCCGTAGTTTTCGTCATTGGCAACTATAAGAAGTTGCAACAGTGGATTTACGAGTTCTGTTACCAACTCGGCATGCACCTAAAGTTTCGCGACCGGCGTCGAATCCTAAACGGCCCCGTGCTTGTAACTCGTTGTTTCTTAGTGAGTGACAAGCCTGTGCAGTGTACGCCAAAACGTCAGCGAAGGCCAACCCGAAGGTTGGCCCTCTCGCTTACTGGCCGCCTTTCTCGCTGTTCTGCAGGTCTTGCAGGGCCTTGGAGGTGATTTCGATGCACTTCTTCTCGTCACCTGCGGCGTGGGCGGCCTTGGCCTGGGAGACGGCGGTGTCTATTTCGCCACTTTTACCGCTGGTGTCGGTGGCGAGCAGGGCTTTGCCGTTGTTGATTTTGTCCAGGTTGATCTGGCACAGGTCTTTGTCACTGGCGGCGAAAGCGGGGGAGGCGAGCATCGCAGCGGTCATGAACAAGCCAGCAAGAGCGGAACGCTTCATAGGGTGTCTCCTTGCGCAAAAGGGCTCGACGCTGCTGGCGTGCAACCGCTGCCAGCGACATCACTGATGGGCCTCGTTTGTCGAGGCCTATGCAGATGACTGCGCCGGCGCGCGAGGGTTCGGTTTTTTTGCCGGGTCAGTGGGCGCGGGCGCGGGTGACGCGGTCTACCAGGTAGACCAGGCCGTGGTAGTCGATGCCGCCATGTTGGCTCAGGCCGATCTCGCAGGTGCGGCTGGTGGAGATGCCTTCGCTGCAATATTGCACGGCATCCTTGAGCGAGCGCAGGGCGTGGGCGTTGAGTTCCGGGGTGGTGAAGCCTTTGTCGCCGGCAAAGCCGCAGCAATGAATGCCTTCGGGGATCACCACGGTTTTTGCGCAGCGTCGCGCCAGTTCGATCAGGGCCTGGCTCTCGCCCAGGTGTTGGGTGCTGCAGGTGACGTGCACGGCGATGGGCGCTTCCTGGGGTGTGAAGTCGAGGCGGTCCATCAGGTGGGTGCGGATAAAGCGCACGGGGTCGTAGAGGTCCAGGCGCGTTTCTCCCAATTCTTGCACTAGGCGCAGGGTGCAGGGGCTGGTGTCGCAGTAGATCGGGTCGAGGCCGCCGCGGCTGGCGTGGAGCAGGGCGCCGATCAGTTCCTGGCGTTTGTGTTCGGCCTGCTCGGCGTAGCCTTTGGACGCGAAGGGTTGGCCGCAGCAGAGGCTGTCCTGGTTGTCGGGGAAGACTACCTGGTAGCCGGCTTTTTCCAGCAACTGGCGGGTTTTGTCGTACAGCGACATCTGCTCTTTATCGCCGGCTGCCGGGCCCATGGCGCGGGAGACACAGGTGGCCAGATAGACCACGCGCGGGTGCGCGTCCGTCACTGCCGGGCTGAAGCGGATGGCTTTTTCGGGCTGCGGCATGGCGTTGGTCCACTGCGGAATTTGCCCTTTGGACAGCTTGGTCAGTGTGCTCGAGAGCTTGGCCAGCCGTGGGGCGCCCAGCAGCATGCGTGCGCCATTGGCGACGTGCAGGGTAAAGCGCGCACCTTGCAGTGCGGTGGCGAAATGGCTGGCGAGCCAGTCGGCGGTTTTCGTACGGTCGGCTTCGCGGCTGCGCAGCTTTTTCACCAGGTCGCCGGTATTGATGCCTACAGGGCAACGTTGCGCGCATAAGCCGGTGGCGGCGCAGGTGTCGATGCCTTGGTAGTGGTAGGCCGCTTCCAGTACGGTGGTGTCCACGCCTGCGCGTTTTTTCGCCTGGATGTCGCGCCAGATCACGATGCGCTGGCGCGGGCTCAGGGTCAGGCCTTTTGAGGGGCACACCGGCTCGCAGAACCCGCACTCGATGCACTTATCCACAAGCTCATCGGCGGCGGGCAACGGCTTGAGGTGTTTGAGGTGGATCTGCGGGTCTTCGCTGAGTACCACGTCCGGGTTGAGGATGCCGTTGGGGTCGAGCAGGCGCTTGAGTTGCCACATCAATTGATAGGCGTCGCTGCCCCATTCCAGTTCGACGAAAGGGGCCATATTGCGGCCGGTGCCGTGTTCAGCCTTCAGCGAGCCACCGAACTCCACGGCAACCAGTTGCGCGACGTCGTCCATGAACGCTTGATAGCGTGCGACTTCTTCGCTGCTGTTGAAGCCTTGAGTGAACACAAAGTGCAGATTGCCTTCCAGGGCGTGTCCGAAAAGGATGGCTTCGTCGTAGTGATGTTTGTCGAACAGTGCGATCAAGCGATTCACGCCAATCGCCAGTTGTTCTACCGGGAAGGTCACGTCTTCGATGATCACGGTGGTGCCGGTTTTGCGCACGGCACCTACGGCGGGGAAGGTGTCTTTGCGGATGGCCCACAGGCGTGCGTTTTCCAGTGGGTCTTCGGTGAAGTCGACTTGTTGCTCCACGGGAAACGCCGCCAGGGAGGCCATGATGCGCGTCAGTTGTTCGTGCAGCAGCGATGGCGAAGCGGCGCGGGATTCGATCAATAGTGCGCAGGCGTTTTCCGATAGGTGCTGTACGAAAGCAGGCATGCCTGGTTTGTCCTGCACCGAGCGCATGCTGCGTCGGTCCAGCAGTTCAACGGCGGAGACTGGCTGGGTTTTCAGCACGGTGACTGCGTTGCAGCAGGTTTCGACGTCCGGGAAGACGATCAGCGCCGAGGCTTTGTTGGGGTGATCGATCACGGTGTCGTAGGTGACCGCACTGATAAATCCCAGGGTGCCCTCGGAGCCGACCAGCAGGTGGCTGAGGATATCCAGCGGGTCATCGAAATCCACCAAGGCATTGAGTGACAGGCCGGTGGTGTTTTTCAGTCGGTATTTGTGGCGGATCTTTGCCGCCAGCTCAGTATTTGCCCGTGTCTCGCGGCCCAATGTAGCCAGGCGTTCAAGCAGTGCGCTATGTGACTGGCGGAGGGCTTGCACGCTGGCGGCATCTTCGGTGTCCAGGCGGCTGCCATCGGCCAGTACCAGGCGGATGCCCGCCAGGGTGTGGTAGGTGTTTTGCGCCGTGCCGCAGCACATGCCACTGGCGTTGTTGGCGACGATACCGCCGATCTTGCAAGCATTGATGGACGCAGGGTCCGGGCCGATCTTGCGTCCGAACGGTGCGAGCCAGGCGTTGGCCTGGGCGCCGATGACGCCGGGTTGCAGGCGGATCTGGGTGCCTTGCCCGCGAATTTCGCGGTGGTTCCAGTTATCACCCAGTACGATCAGTACCGAGTCGCTGATGGCCTGGCCCGAGAGGCTGGTGCCTGCGGCGCGGAAGGTCACCGGCACGCGATCGCGCTGGGCCAGTTGCAGCAGTGTCACCACTTCGTCTTCTGACTCCACGCGGATCACCAGCTGTGGGATCAGTCGGTAGAAGCTGGCGTCGGTGCCGAAGGCGAGGGTGGAAAGTGGATCGTCGAAGCGGCGATCTTGCGGGATCAGTTGTGCGACGTCTCTCAGGAAAGCAGCAGGCAGGCTCATCGGTCCTCCAGAAATAGCAGACGCCGGAAGGGTGCCCCGGCGTCGATTCTTACCCTATTACGTGCAGGCCTCAGTGCACCAGCATACCGGTGAACCAGTACGCCTGCGCCAAGGTGATCAGCCCGACGATGGTGGCAAAAAACAGGCTGTGCTTGAGGGTAAAGCGGAACAGGTCGGATTCCTTGCCCACCAGGCCGGTGGCGGCGCAGGCCACGGCGATCGATTGCGGCGAGATCATTTTGCCGGTCACGCCACCGCTGGTGTTCGCGGCTACCAGCAGGGTGTCGTTGACGCCGATCTGGTGAGCGGTAGTGGCTTGCAATGAGCTGAACAGGGCGTTGGATGAGGTATCGGAGCCTGTCAGGAAAACCCCCAACCAGCCAAGGAATGGCGAGAAGAACGGGAAGGCAGCACCCGTGCCGGCCAGAACCAGGGCCATGGTCGAGGACATGCCGGAGTAGTTGGTGACGAAGGCGAACGCCAGCACCATGCCGATGGACAGGATCGGCCAGCGCAGCTCAAAGAAGGTCTCTTTTAAAGTGGTAAGACCAGTTTTGACGTCGATTTTCAACACCAGCATGGAGACCAGTGCCGAGAAGAAGATCGCAGTGCCGGTGGCCGAAATCGGGTCCAGCTTGAAGACGGCCGGGATGGCGGTTGGGTTGGTCACGATGGGCGCGACTTTAACCACCAGTTGATCCAGGTGCGGGATCGCGAAATTGAACACCCAGCCGTACATCGAACCGCCCGCGGCGAACAGGGCTTTGAAGGGTTTGAGGGTCCAGATGGTCACCAGTACGGTGAGGATCAGGAACGGCGACCACGCCTTGAAAATTTGCCCCAGGCTGTAGGGCGAAACCACGGTGTTGCGCGGCAAGCCGAAGCCGCCGGCGCTGGAGGTGACCGCCACGCTGGATGTAGCGCCGGCAATTTGTGCGCCTGCGGTGCGCTTGGGTTGCCAGACTTTCAGGAACAGCGTCAGGGCAATCAGGCTGGCGAGTGCCGAGGTGATGTCCGGCAATTCCGGGCCAATGAAGTTCGAGGTGAAATATTGGGTGACGGCAAAACTCAAGCCGGCCACCAGGGCTGCAGGCCAGGTTTCGCGAACGCCGCGCAGGCCGTCCATCATGAACACCAGCCAGAACGGCACGAACAGCGACAGCAGCGGCAGTTGGCGGCCGGTCATGGCGCCAATCTTGAACGCGTCAATACCGGTGACCTGGCCGGCGACGATGATCGGAATGCCCAATGCGCCGAAGGCCACAGGCGCGGTATTGGCGATCAGGCACAGGCCTGCGGCGTACAGCGGGTTGAAACCCAGGCCTACCAGCAGCGCGGCGGTGATCGCCACGGGCGCGCCGAAACCGGCCGCACCTTCGAGGAAGGCGCCAAAGCAAAAACCGATCAACAACACCTGCAAGCGCTGGTCGTCGGTGATCGACAGAACGGAGCTGCGGATGATTTTGAACTGGCCGCTCTTGACCGTCAATTTGTACAGGAATACTGCCGCGACGATGATCCAGGCGATGGGCCACAGGCCGTAGGCAAAACCATAACCGGCCGCAGCCAGCGCCATGTCTACCGGCATCTGGAAGGCGAAAATGGCGACCAGGATCGACAGGGCCAGGGTGATGCTGCCGGCCACGTGGCCTTTGAGGCGGAACACGGCCAGCGCCAGGAAGAAGAATACGATGGGAATGACGGCGGCCAGTGCGGATAGGCCGAGGCTGCCGAGTGGGCTGTAAAGCTGTTGCCAGGTTTGCATATGGGGTGGCCCCTGATTGTTGTTGTTTGGTGAGCTTGGGTAATTGGTAATACCAATTTACAATCGCTGTGGGCTAGATTAAGAGCCTGGGCAGGGGTGTGTCAATTTGCCGCCTGCGAAACTTTGGTCGTAGGTCGGGAGGCGGAGTGTTCTGATCGGCGAAATTGAAGGCGTTCTGATAGGTGCTGCCGGCACGTCGATAGGCCAGAATAGGGGCCCCGGCGAGTGGTCGGGATGGTGGAGAGTGAGTTATGGGGTTTGATCAGGTGCGTCAGCGCCGTTTGTCTGACGATATTGTCGAGCAGCTTGAGGGGATGATTCTCGAGGGCACGCTGAAGTCGGGCGAGCGCTTGCCGGCCGAGCGCGCGTTGGCTGAGCGCTTTGGTGTGTCGCGCCCGTCGTTGCGTGAGGCGATTCAGAAACTGGCGGCCAAGGGGTTGCTGGTCAGTCGCCAGGGCGGTGGCAACTATGTGGTGGACTCCCTAGGTTCGACCTTCAGCGATCCGCTGCTGCACTTGTTGGAAAGCAATCCCGAAGCGCAGCGCGATCTGCTGGAGTTTCGCCAGACCCTTGAGGCTTCGTGTGCCTACTACGCGGCGTTACGCGCCACGGAGGTTGACCGTGAACGGCTGACCGCAGCGTTTGAAGCGTTGCAGGATTGCTATGCGCGCGCCGACGAGGTGAGCCGAGTGGAGGAGGGTGCTGCGGATGCAAGGTTTCACTTGGCGATTGCCGAAGCCAGTCATAACGCCGTGTTGCTGCACACCATTCGCGGGCTGTTCGACCTACTCAAGCGTAACGTGGTGACGAATATTGGTGGCATGTACCAGCAGCGTACCGAGACCCGCGACATGCTGATCAATCAGCATCGGGACTTGTACCTGGCCATCATCGAGGGGCGGGCGGAGCAAGCGCGCGAAGTCTCGACACGGCATTTGCTGTATGTGCAGGAGGTGTTGGAGGAGGTGCGTCAGGAGGTTCAACGCGTGGCTCGGGCGGAGCGACGCAAAGGGATGTAGCCCGCGTGGGCTACACCGTCACAAGGATTACTCTTCCTTGCCTTTGTTGCGCACGGCGCGATGCAGTTCGCGATTGGAATCGCGCTCGCGTTCGGTGTCGCGCTTGTCGTATTCCTTCTTGCCCTTGCCCAATGCGATCTCGCATTTGACCAGGTGCTTGCTCCAGTACCAGGACAAGCAGATGCACGCGTAGCCTTTTTGCTGCACGGCTGCGGCGAGCTTTTCGAGTTCGCGGGCATTGAGCAACAACTTGCGCGTACGCACCGGGTCGGCAATCACGTGGGTGCTCGCGGTGGTCAACGGGGTGATATGACTGCCAAGCAGCCATGCCTCGCCATCCTTGAGCAGCACATAACTGTCGACCAGCTGCAGTTTGCTGGCACGCAGACTTTTTACTTCCCAGCCGGCCAGGACCAGACCAGCCTCGAACCGATGTTCGATGAAGTAATCGTGTCGCGCTTTTTTATTTTGCGCGATGGTCCCTGTGGGGTGTTTCTTTTGTTTAGCCATAGGGGCGGCATTATAGGGAGTTGCGAGCGTGTCGGCTACGGTCAACCTGTGTGCTTGAGCGAGTTGGACGAATCCCGGACAATGCGGGCAGTTCTTTGGTTTTTTTCTCTCGCGGATTGGGCTGTTCTTTCGCGATGTTTGCCTTAAGCAGTGGAAGTAACGCTCACATGACGACGCATATTCAACGTTCGGCCCTGTTGCCCTATCCGGCCCAGGCGCTCTATGACCTGGTCAACGACGTGGCGCGTTACCCAGAGTTTCTGCCTTGGTGCTCGACAGCCGAGGTTCTGGAGAGCAGTGACGAGCACATGGTTGCCAGTGTGGGGGTGGCCAAGGGCGGCCTCAGCCAGCATTTTGTGACCCGCAATGTGCTGGTGCCGGGCCAATCCATCGAAATGAACCTGCAGGAAGGGCCGTTCACCCAGCTACATGGCGTGTGGGTGTTCAAGGCGCTGACGGACAAGGCCTGCAAGATCAGCCTGGATCTTTCGTTTGATTATGCCGGGCCGATTGTTCGTGCGACGTTGGGGCCTTTGTTCAATCAGGCAGCCAATACCCTGGTGGACGCGTTCTGTCAGCGCGCCAAGCAACTGCATGGTTGAGATTGAGGTGGTGTTCGCCGCCGAGGATCGCCAGGTGTTGCTGGGGGTAAAGGTGGCTGAAGGCACTAGTTTGCGCGAGGCGGTGCGAGCGTCGGGAATGGCGGCCCATTTTCCTGATGTTGATCTGGCTGATTGCCCGGTGGGTATATTTGGCAAGGTTGTCGCGGATGCCGGGACGCGTTTCGTACAAGCGGGCGACCGTATTGAGATCTACCGGCCTTTGCTGGCCGACCCTAAAGAGGTGCGCAGGTTGCGTGCGGCCAAGGCGGCATTGGCCAGGCAAGCGAACTCTTGAGCTTGCCAAATGGCAGCCTAGCTATCTGGAGCGCCGCGATCCAACTGTGGGAGCTGGCTTGCCTGCGATGACGCCCTGATAGCCAGCGCATATCTACCTGATGCCCGCGATCCAAATGTGGAAGGGGGCGGTTCCGATAGCGGATATGTACTCGATCTGATCCAGGATCCTGGTCGACTGTCAGATTGCTTTCGCAGGCAAGCCAGCTCCCACAGGTTCAGCGTCGCACCAAGGTTATGTAGATGCCTATGTAGATGGCAGGCAACAAAAAGCCCGGCATGCCGGGCTTTTTATCGAGCGCAAAATTATTGCGGGCTGGTGTCCAGAGGCTGAGGCGTCGGGACGGGCACGGTTTCCACGTTGTCGATGTCTTTCTGGATGGTGTCCAGCAACGAACCTGGCTTGGCCGGTACCTCGGATTTCGGTTTTTCGGCTTCTTGCGCAGGTGCGGTCACGTTGGCGCCGCTGTCCTTGCCCAGCAAGGCTTCATCGCGGCTTACGCCGGGCATGAAGTCACCGGACAGGCTCACGAGCTGGTCATTGCCATTGAAGATGACACTGACGCGCTCCTGCTGGCGTTCACCGCCACCCGGCTGCAGGCTGTAGAGATAATCCCAGCGATCGGCATGGAAAGTGTCGGTCAGCAGGGGATTACCCATGATAAACCGTACTTGCCGTCGGGTCATTCCCGGGCGTAACTGGTCTATCATGTCCTGCGTGACGACATTGCCCTGCTGGATGTCGATTTTGTAAACCCCGGGGAATGAACAACCGGCGAGTGCGAGCAGTCCCACAAAGGTGAAACTGGTTAGCAAGAGCTTGGTGTTTTGCATCGGTGGGCGACTTCCACTATCTTGGCTGGGACAACGTAAACGCCGATCATACCCGTATTAAGAGAAGCTGCGAAGCAGCATCCGCGAGAAAGCTAACCATGGTTGAAAATAGCGAACTACGCAAAGCCGGTCTCAAAGTGACTCTGCCACGAGTCAAGATTCTACAAATGCTCGATTCTGCTGAGCAGCGCCACATGAGTGCCGAAGATGTTTACAAGGCGCTGATGGAGTCTAACGAGGACGTCGGCCTGGCCACGGTCTACCGTGTACTGACCCAGTTTGAAGCCGCAGGGCTGGTGGTTCGTCATAATTTCGACGGCGGTCATGCGGTGTTTGAATTGGCTGACGGTGGTCACCATGACCACATGGTTGACCTGGATACCAATGAGGTTATCGAGTTCACCAGCCCTGAAATCGAAGCGCTGCAGCACAAGATTGCTGAGGAGCACGGGTTCGATTTGGTCGATCACAATCTCGTGTTGTACATCCGTAAGAAAAAGTAAAAATCGACGCAGTTTTGCTTTGCGAAACGATTGAAGGCGACCCTCGGGTCGCCTTCGTGCTTTCTATAGAGTGGAAAATGTCGCTTCAAGCCTTCGCGGCCACCACCATTTTTTTCGCGTGAGCCAAGGACTCCTTGGTCAAGTCGATACCGCCGAGCATCCGCGCCACTTCTTCCACCCGTTCCGACTTGTTCAGCTTGGAGACGGCGGTGTGTGTCGCGTCGCTACCGCGCACCTTATGCACAAACAGGTGCTGATGCCCTTGGGCTGCCACTTGCGGCAAGTGGGTCACCGTAAGCACCTGGCCGCGATCCCCCAGGCGACGCAGCAATTGGCCAACAATTTCTGCGGTTGGCCCGCCAATGCCCACATCCACTTCATCGAATACCAATGTGGGTACCCGTGAGGTCTGGGCGGTAATCACTTGGATCGCCAGGCTGATGCGCGAGAGTTCGCCGCCGGAGGCCACTTTGGCCAGGGCCTTGAGCGGTTGCCCGGGGTTGGCACTCACCAGCAGTTCGACGTGCTCCAGCCCATGGGGCTGCAATTCTTGAGTGGCGTTGGGATGCAACTCGATGGTGAAGCGCCCGCCTGGCATGCCCAGGCGTTGGATTTCCAGCTCAACGGCGCTTGCCAGGCTAGTCGCTGCCTGCTGGCGCAGAGCGCTCAGCTCCCGGGCCTTTTCCTGATAATGACGGGCAAACGAAGCGAGCTCCTCGCCCAGTCGTTCGATGGATTCGTCGTTCGCGTTGAGTGTTTCGATTTCATCCAGCAGTTTCTGCTGCATGGTTGCGACTTCGGTCGGCTGGATTCGATGCTTGCGAGCCAGGGTATAAATAGTGTCCAGGCGCTCTTCTATTTCCTGCAGGCGAGCTGGGTCAGCGTCGAAGTGGTCCAGGAAGCGATTGAGTTCGCCCACGGCCTCTTCAACCTGGATCTGCGCGCTGGTCAGCAGGGTGGTCGCTTCGCTCAGTGAGCCGGAAGCATTGTTCACGCTGGACAGGCGGTTGAGGCTGGCGGTCAGTGCGTTGAGCACATTGCCGGAGTCGCTCTCGCTGCATTGCTCGACCACTTGGCGGCAGATGCCCAGCAAGGTTTCGGCGTTGGTCAGGTTCTTGTGTTCCTGCTCAAGTTGCTCCAGCTCTGTCTCACCCAGGCCAAGGCTTTCGAGCTCTTCCAATTGGTAGCTGAGCAACTGGTGGCGGGCGCGTTGTTCGTCGCCGGAGTTGGAGAGGCGTTCCAGTTCCTGGCGTGTCTGGCGCCAGCGTTGGGCGGCCAGTTGAACTTGCCGGGAAAGATCGGTGGCGCCGGCGTACTCATCGAGCAGGCGACGGTGGGTATCGGTTTTCAGCAGGGATTGGTGTTCGTGCTGGCTGTGGATATCGATCAGCAATTCGCCCAGGGCTTTCAGGTCGCCCAGTGGGCAAGGCGTGCCGTTGATATAGCCGCGGGAGCGCCCCTCGGCGGTGATCACCCGGCGCAGAATGCAGGGGCCTTCATTATTAAGGTCGCGCTCGGCCAGCCATGCTTCGGCTTCGGGTATGTCCGCCAGGTCGAAGGTGGCCAGGATGTCAGCCTTGTCGGAGCCAGGGCGTACCACGCCACTGTCGGCGCGGTCGCCAAGCGTCAGGCCGAGGGCGTCGAGCATGATCGACTTGCCGGCGCCGGTTTCGCCTGTGATTACGCTCATCCCGCGATCCAGTTCAAGATCCAGATGTTCAACGATGGCGTAGTTATGTACAGACAGGTGCACGAGCATGACGGCCGCTCCCAGGCTTTAGGTCTGGTTATTTATACAGTGTTTTGTTCAGGCCTGACAATCCTGACGCTTAGCTCGATTTGCTTGAGTCTCGAATTTTTTTAGCGCGATGTGGAATGAGCGAGAAGGAAATGATCCAGGTCAATCGAAAGACTTTTGGTAACGCCTGCGCCCTTGAACCTGAAAATTGTGGCCCCATATACCGGAGCAGAAGCGCGAGTTGAGTTCGCGCATGATTTTGAAAGGAGAAATCTATGGCTGACGAACAGACGCAGGATACGCAAACTCCAGACGCCAATTCGGCTGCCGGTGATGAACTGGCGACTCGTGTGCAAGTGCTCGAAGAGCAATTGGCCGCTGCGCAGGATCAATCGTTGCGTGTTGCCGCCGATCTGCAGAACGTCCGCCGCCGTGCCGAGCAGGATGTAGAGAAGGCTCACAAGTTCGCGCTGGAAAAATTCGCCGGTGACCTGCTGCCGATCATCGACAGTCTGGAGCGTGGTCTTGAGTTGTCCAACCCGGACGATGAAAACATCCGCCCAATGCGCGAAGGCATCGAGCTGACCCTGAAAATGTTCCAGGACACCCTGAAACGTTATCAGTTGGAAGCTATCGATCCGCAAGCCGGCGAGCCGTTCAATGCAGAACATCACCAAGCCATGGCCATGCAGGAAAGCCATGACCTGGAACCCAATAGCGTCATCAAGGTGTTCCAAAAGGGTTACCAGCTCAACGGTCGCCTGATGCGTCCGGCAATGGTGGTGGTGAGCAAGGCTCCTTCACCCGTTGCACCTTCTATTGATGAGCAGGCTTGAAATCCGCCGCAAGGCCCCCATTTATAAGTCAAGCGTTTAAGTGCTACCGCAGTTAGCCAAAACTGCTGCGGCAACCAAATTCAAGTTTCGGGAGAGTAAATCATGGGCAAAATTATCGGTATCGACCTGGGGACCACCAACTCCTGCGTCTCCGTGCTGGAAAACGGCGTTGCAAAAGTTATTGAAAACGCCGAAGGCGCACGTACCACTCCGTCGATCATCGCTTACGCCAACGACGGTGAAATCCTCGTCGGTCAATCGGCCAAGCGTCAGGCGGTGACCAACCCGCACAACACCCTGTACGCGGTAAAGCGTCTGATCGGTCGTAAGTTCGACGAAGAAGTCGTACAGAAAGACATCAAGATGGTGCCTTACAAAATCGCCAAGGCCGACAACGGTGACGCCTGGGTTGAAGTGAACGGCCAGAAAATGTCGCCGCCGCAAATCTCGGCTGAAATCTTGAAAAAGATGAAGAAGACCGCCGAAGACTACCTCGGTGAAGCAGTGACTGAAGCGGTGATCACCGTTCCTGCCTACTTCAACGACAGCCAGCGTCAGGCCACCAAAGACGCCGGCCGCATCGCGGGCCTGGATGTAAAACGTATCATCAACGAACCAACCGCAGCCGCGCTGGCTTACGGTATGGACAAGGCCAAGGGCGACCACACCGTGATCGTTTACGACCTGGGTGGCGGTACGTTCGACGTCTCCGTGATCGAGATCGCAGAAGTTGACGGCGAGCACCAGTTCGAAGTGTTGGCCACCAACGGTGACACCTTCCTGGGTGGTGAAGACTTTGACATTCGTCTGATCGACTACCTCGTTGACGAATTCAAGAAAGAAAGCGGCATGAACCTCAAGGGTGACCCGCTGGCCATGCAGCGCCTGAAAGAAGCCGCTGAAAAAGCCAAGATCGAGCTGTCTTCCGCTCAGTCGACTGACGTGAACCTGCCGTACATCACTGCAGACGCTACCGGTCCTAAGCACTTGAACGTGAAGATCTCGCGTTCCAAGCTCGAAGCACTGGTTGAAGACCTGGTTCAGCGCACCATCGAACCTTGCCGCATCGCGCTGAAAGACTCCGGTATCGACGTTGGCTCGATCAACGACGTGATCCTGGTGGGCGGTCAGACCCGTATGCCACTGGTTCAGAAGCTGGTCACCGAGTTCTTCGGCAAAGAAGCCCGTAAAGACGTGAACCCGGACGAAGCCGTTGCCATGGGTGCTGCCATCCAGGGTGCCGTACTGGCCGGTGATGTGAAAGACGTGCTGCTGCTGGACGTAAGCCCGCTGACCCTGGGTATCGAAACCATGGGTGGCGTGATGACTGCGCTGATCGAGAAAAACACCACGATTCCTACCAAGAAATCCCAGGTGTTCTCGACTGCCGATGACAACCAGGGCGCCGTGACTATCCACGTGCTGCAGGGCGAGCGTAAGCAAGCCGCACAGAACAAGTCCCTGGGCAAGTTCGACCTGGCTGAGATTCCACCAGCACCACGTGGCGTGCCACAAATCGAAGTGACCTTCGACATCGACGCCAACGGCATCCTGCACGTCGGCGCGAAAGACAAGGCCACCGGCAAAGAGCAGAAGATCACCATCAAGGCCAACTCCGGCCTGTCTGATGAAGAAATTCAACAGATGATCCGTGATGCTGAAACCAATGCTGAAGCCGACAAGAAGTTCGAAGAGTTGGCAGGCGCCCGTAACCAGGGTGACGCGCTGGTTCACTCGACGCGCAAAATGATCGCTGATGCTGGCGACAAAGTGACCGACGAAGAGAAAACTGCAATCGAAGCAGCAGTGGTTGCCCTGGAAGCCGCTATTAAAGGCGACGACAAGGCTGCCATCGAAGCCAAGGTTGAGGAACTGTCGAAAGTCTCCGCGCCAGTTGCTCAGAAAATGTACGCCGAGCAAGGCCAGCCGGCTGACGGCGCTGCGCAACAAGCAGAGCCTGAAGCCAAGCACGACGATGTTGTCGATGCCGAGTTCGAAGAAGTTAAAGACAACAAGTAAGTTGTCGCCCGGTTGACCGCGCACAAGCGGTGACTGGTAGGATGTCGCCGCGCGGGAGCTTGCTCCCGCGTTGGCGTGTCTGGGGTATGCGAATTTTTACAGCATGCGACAACGCTCGGATGCTGGCGGTGTGAACGGGAATGCTCCTGCTTTCCGAATGACAGTCACCGCGTTTTTGGCCGGCTCCCTGGCTAAAAGCAGTAATGACCAGGATCGTTGAATTGACGTGAGTTGGGTCCGGGCCTGTATTGGGGCTCAACGAGTTTGGCAGGGTTCAGGAGGGCCAGGTCGAACGTCCTTAAGAGTGCAAAGACTTATGGCAAAGCGTGACTATTACGAAGTATTGGGTGTGGAGCGTGGCGCCAGCGAGGCGGACCTGAAGAAGGCCTACCGTCGCCTGGCGATGAAACACCACCCGGACCGTAATCCGGATAACAAAGAATCCGAAGAGATGTTCAAAGAGGCCAACGAGGCCTACGAATGCCTGTGTGATCCCAATAAGCGTGCGGCTTACGACCAGTATGGCCATGCTGGCGTCGACCCGAGCATGGGTGGCGGCGGTGCCGGTTTTGGTGGCCAGAACTTCTCCGATATTTTCGGCGACGTATTCAGCGACTTCTTCGGCGGCGGCCGGGGCGGCCAGCGTGGTGGCCCTCAGCGCGGCAGTGACTTGCGTTACACCCTGGAGCTGAACCTGGAAGAAGCCGTGCGCGGCACCAGTGTCAATATCCGTGTGCCGACGCTGGTCAACTGCAAGCCGTGCGACGGCTCGGGTGCGAAGAAAGGCTCCTCGCCGATCACTTGCCCGACCTGCGGCGGTATCGGGCAGGTGCGCATGCAGCAGGGCTTCTTCTCGGTGCAGCAAACCTGCCCGCGTTGCCATGGCCAGGGCAAGATCATTTCCGATCCGTGCGATTCCTGCCACGGCGAAGGCCGCGTCGAAGAGTACAAGACGCTGTCGGTGAAAGTACCGGCGGGTGTGGATACCGGTGATCGTATTCGCCTGTCGGGCGAAGGCGAGGCGGGCGCCCAGGGTGGCCCCACGGGCGACCTGTACGTGGTGATCAATGTGCGCGAGCACTCGATCTTCCAGCGTGACGGCAAGCACTTGTTCTGCGAAGTGCCGATCAGCTTTGTTGATGCGGCCCTGGGTGGCGAGCTGGAGATTCCGACGCTGGATGGTCGGGTCAAGCTCAAGATTCCCGAGGGGACTCAGACCGGCAAGCAGTTCCGCATTCGTGGCAAGGGCGTTGCGCCCGTGCGCGGTGGCGGTGCTGGCGACCTGATGTGCCGTGTGGCGGTGGAAACTCCGGTGAACCTGAATCGTCGTCAGCGTGAACTGCTGGAAGAGTTCCGCAGCTCGCTGGAAGGCGATGACTCGCACTCGCCGAAGACTACGGGCTTCTTCGACGGTGTAAAACGCTTCTTCGGCGACCTGTAAGGATCTGAATATGCGACGTATAGCCGTAATGGGCGCTGCCGGGCGCATGGGCAAGACGCTGGTCGAGGCGGTGCAGCAACGCTCGCCGGCCTCCGGGCTGACGGCGGCGATTGTTCGCCCAGGCAGTACGTTGATCGGCGCGGACGCAGGTGAGTTGGCCTCGTTGGGTCGCATCGGTGTTTCGTTGTCTGGCAACCTTGAGCAGGTGGCGGACGAATTCGACGTGCTGATCGACTTCACCTTGCCGGAAGTGATGCTGAAAAATCTGGCCTTCTGCCGTAGGGCGGGCAAGGCCATGGTGATTGGTACCACCGGTTTGAGTGCCGAGCAGAAACAGTTGCTAGTGGAGGCGGGCAAGGATATTCCGATCGTCTTCGCCGCCAACTTCAGTGTGGGCGTGAACCTGTCGCTGAAGTTGTTGGACCTGGCGGCGCGCGTGCTAGGTGACGAGGCTGATATCGAGATTATCGAGACTCATCACCGTCACAAGATCGACGCTCCGTCGGGCACTGCGTTGCGCATGGGTGAAGCTATTGCCGATGCGCTGGGCCGCGACTTGTCGAAAGTGGCGGTATACGGGCGTGAAGGCCACACCGGTGAGCGCGCACGCGACACCATCGGTTTTGCAACCGTGCGCGGTGGTGATGTGGTTGGCGATCACACCGTGCTGTTCGCCACCGAAGGCGAGCGCCTGGAGATCACGCACAAAGCCTCCAGCCGCATGACTTTCGCCAAGGGCGCGGTGCGTGCTGCGCTTTGGTTGGACGGCCGCGAGCCGGGCCTGTACGACATGCGTGACGTGCTGGACCTGCACTAAGCAGTAGCTAAAACGGGGGCTCAGGATTATCCTGTGGCCCCGTTTTTACCCGCTAGGCGACGTCCTGTCGCATTCCCCTGCCTTTAAGGCTCATTAGCGGTGGACCAAAAAAGCCTTTTTCTGTAAGCTACAGCTTTAGTGTGTCCACTAAAAGCGCGCAGAATAATTCAGTGAAGAAGCGGGGTGACGTGTCCATACGTCACTCCGCTTTTTTACAACCTGCGATCGCCCTTTCAGGCTTTATTTACGGGAGGTCTTCTTGACTAAGCCAGCCATACTCGCCCTTGCTGATGGCAGCATTTTTCGCGGCGAAGCCATTGGAGCCGACGGTCAGACCGTTGGAGAGGTGGTGTTTAACACTGCCATGACCGGCTATCAGGAAATCCTTACCGATCCTTCCTACGCCCAACAGATCGTTACCCTGACCTATCCGCACATCGGCAACACCGGCACTACGCCGGAAGATGTCGAGTCTGATCGTGTCTGGTCGGCGGGCCTGGTGATTCGTGACCTGCCACTGGTTGCGAGCAACTGGCGTAACACGATGTCGCTGTCCGATTACCTGAAAGCCAACAACGTTGTGGCGATCGCCGGTATCGATACGCGCCGCCTCACGCGCATCCTGCGTGAAAAAGGCTCGCAGAACGGCTGCATCATGGTCGGTGACAATATCTCCGAAGAGGCGGCGATTGCCGCGGCGCAAGGTTTCCCTGGCCTGAAGGGCATGGACCTGGCGAAAGTCGTCAGCGTCAAAGAGAAGTACGAGTGGCGTTCCACTGTGTGGGATCTGAAGACCGACAGCCACGCGACTATCGAGGCTGCCGATCTGCCTTACCACGTGGTCGCCTATGACTACGGCGTCAAGTACAACATCCTGCGCATGCTGGTCGAGCGCGGTTGCCGTGTGACCGTGGTGCCCGCGCAAACCCCTGCCAGCGATGTGCTCGCGATGCAGCCGGACGGTGTGTTCCTGTCCAACGGCCCGGGTGACCCTGAGCCATGCGACTACGCTATCCAGGCCATCAAGGACGTGCTGGAGACCGAGATTCCGGTGTTCGGCATCTGCCTTGGCCACCAGTTGCTGGCTTTGGCCTCCGGCGCCAAGACCCTGAAAATGGGCCACGGCCACCACGGCGCCAACCACCCGGTACAAGACCTGGACACTGGCGTTGTGATGATCACCAGCCAGAACCACGGTTTTGCGGTGGATGAAGCCTCCCTGCCGAGCAATGTGCGCGCCATTCACAAGTCGCTGTTCGACGGTTCCCTGCAAGGCATCGAGCGCACCGACAAGAGCGCGTTCAGCTTCCAGGGCCACCCTGAAGCCAGCCCGGGCCCGAACGACGTAGCGCCGCTGTTCGACCGTTTCATCAATGAGATGGCCAAGCGACGCTGACTGAGTGGCCTGCGGGCGGCCCCGGATTGCGGTGGCCCCCGCAGGCTCTTCAAAGATTGTTCAAGACGGCTTGCCGACTGACCTGCGGATTTGAGTGACAAACCCATGCCAAAACGTACAGACATAAAAAGCATCCTGATTCTCGGCGCTGGCCCGATCGTGATCGGCCAGGCCTGCGAATTCGACTACTCCGGCGCCCAGGCCTGTAAAGCCCTGCGCGAGGAGGGCTACCGCGTCATCCTGGTGAACTCCAACCCGGCCACCATCATGACCGACCCGGCCATGGCCGACGCCACCTACATCGAGCCGATCAAGTGGCAGACCGTTGCCAAGATCATCGAAAAAGAGCGTCCGGACGCGCTGCTGCCAACCATGGGTGGCCAGACCGCTCTGAACTGCGCCTTGGACCTGGAGCGCGAAGGCGTCCTGGAAAAGTTCGGCGTAGAGATGATCGGCGCCAATGCCGACACCATCGACAAGGCTGAAGACCGTTCGCGTTTCGACAAGGCCATGAAGTCCATCGGCCTGGCGTGCCCGCGTTCCGGTATCGCCCACAGCATGGAAGAGGCCAACGCGGTCCTCGAGACCCTGGGCTTCCCATGCATCATCCGTCCGTCGTTCACCATGGGCGGCACCGGCGGCGGTATCGCTTACAACCGTGAAGAGTTCGAAGAAATCTGCGCCCGTGGCCTGGATCTGTCGCCGACCAAAGAGCTGCTGATCGACGAGTCGCTGATCGGCTGGAAAGAATACGAGATGGAGGTGGTCCGCGATAAGAAGGACAACTGCATCATCGTCTGCTCCATCGAAAACTTCGACCCGATGGGCGTGCACACCGGTGACTCGATCACCGTGGCTCCGGCACAGACCCTGACCGACAAGGAATACCAGATCCTGCGTAACGCCTCCCTGGCGGTACTGCGCGAGATCGGCGTTGAAACCGGCGGTTCCAACGTTCAGTTCGGCATCTGCCCGGACACCGGCCGCATGGTCGTGATCGAGATGAACCCACGTGTATCGCGTTCTTCGGCCCTGGCCTCGAAAGCGACGGGCTTCCCGATTGCGCGTATCGCCGCCAAGCTGGCTATCGGCTACACCCTGGACGAGCTGCAAAACGAAATCACCGGCGGCGCTATGCCGGCGTCTTTCGAGCCGTCTATCGACTACGTCGTGACCAAGCTGCCGCGCTTTGCCTTCGAGAAATTCGCCAAGGCTGATGCGCGCCTGACCACCCAGATGAAGTCTGTTGGTGAAGTCATGGCGATCGGCCGCACCTTCCAGGAATCCTTGCAGAAAGCCCTGCGCGGCCTGGAAGTTGGTGTTTGCGGCCTGGACGAGAAGCTCGACCTGAGCAGCCCGGAAAGCATGAGCATCCTCAAGCGCGAGCTGACCGTGCCGGGCGCCGAGCGTATCTGGTACGTGGCTGACGCCTTCCGTGCCGGCCTGAGCGTCGAAGATATCTTCGGCATGAACATGATCGACCCGTGGTTCCTGGTGCAGATCGAAGATCTGATCAAGGAAGAAGAGAAGGTCAAGACGCTGGGTCTGTCGTCTATCGACCGCGACCTGATGTTCCGCCTCAAGCGCAAAGGTTTCTCCGACCAGCGTCTGGCCAAGCTGCTGGGTGTGACCGAGAAGAACCTGCGTACTCATCGCCACAAGCTGGATATCTTCCCGGTCTACAAGCGCGTTGATACCTGCGCCGCAGAGTTCGCCACCGACACGGCCTACATGTACTCCACCTACGAGGAAGAGTGCGAAGCCGCGCCGACAGGCCGCGACAAGATCATCATCCTGGGTGGCGGTCCGAACCGTATCGGCCAAGGTATCGAGTTCGACTACTGCTGCGTACACGCCGCCCTCGCCCTGCGCGAAGACGGGTACGAGACCATTATGGTCAACTGCAACCCTGAAACGGTTTCCACTGACTACGACACTTCCGACCGCTTGTACTTCGAGCCGGTAACGCTGGAAGATGTATTGGAAATCTGCCGCGTCGAGAAGCCTAAAGGCGTGATCGTCCAGTACGGCGGCCAGACCCCGTTGAAACTGGCGCGTGCCCTGGAAGCTGCCGGCGTACCGATCATCGGTACCAGCCCGGACGCTATCGACCGTGCCGAAGACCGTGAGCGCTTCCAGCAGATGGTTGAGCGCCTGAACCTGCGTCAGCCGCCGAACGCCACCGTGCGCAGCGAAGACGAAGCCATCCGTGCGGCCAGCAAGATCGGCTACCCGCTGGTGGTGCGTCCGTCCTACGTACTGGGCGGCCGGGCGATGGAAATCGTCTACGAAGAAGAAGAACTCAAGCGCTACCTGCGTGATGCGGTGAAAGTCTCCAACGACAGCCCGGTGCTGCTGGACCACTTCCTCAACTGCGCCATCGAAATGGACGTGGACGCGGTTTGCGACGGTACTGACGTCGTGATCGGCGCCATCATGCAGCACATCGAACAAGCCGGCGTTCACTCCGGTGACTCCGCGTGCTCGCTGCCGCCGTACTCGCTGCCGGCGCACATTCAGGACGAGATGCGCGAACAGGTCAAGAAAATGGCCCTGGAACTGGGTGTGGTCGGCCTGATGAACGTACAGTTGGCGCTGCAAGGCGAAGACATCTACGTCATCGAAGTCAACCCGCGTGCCTCGCGTACCGTACCGTTCGTGTCCAAGTGCATCGGTGTGTCCCTTGCCATGATCGCTGCGCGTGTGATGGCCGGTAAGACCCTGAAGGAAATCGGCTTTACCAAGGAAATCATTCCGAACTTCTACAGTGTGAAAGAGGCGGTGTTCCCGTTCGCCAAATTCCCTGGGGTGGACCCGATCCTAGGCCCAGAGATGAAGTCCACCGGTGAAGTGATGGGCGTGGGCGATACCTTCGGTGAAGCGTTCGCCAAGGCCCAGATGGGTGCCAGCGAAGTGCTGCCGACCGGCGGTACTGCGTTTATCAGCGTACGTGATGACGACAAGCCACTGGTTGCAGGGGTCGCCCGCGATCTGATCAACTTGGGTTTTGAAGTCGTGGCTACCGCCGGGACCGCCAAGCTGATCGAAGCTGCCGGCCTGAAAGTACGTCGCGTGAACAAGGTGACGGAAGGCCGTCCGCATGTGGTCGACATGATCAAGAATGACGAAGTCACCCTGATCATCAACACCACCGAAGGTCGCCAGTCGATCGCGGACTCCTATTCCATTCGTCGTAATGCCTTGCAGCACAAGATTTACTGCACCACTACCATTGCTGCTGGCGAAGCTATCTGTGAAGCGCTGAAGTTCGGTCCGGAAAAGACCGTGCGTCGCTTGCAGGATCTACACGCAGGATTGAAGGCATGAGCATAACCAAATACCCGATGACCGTTCAGGGCGCGCGCGCCCTGGAAGAGGAGCACGCCCATCTGACCAAGGTCGTACGTCCAAAGCTGAGCCAGGACATCGGTACGGCCCGCGAACTGGGTGACTTGAAGGAAAACGCCGAATACCACGCTGCTCGCGAGCAGCAGGGTATGGTCGAGGCGCGGATTCGTGACATCGAAGGCCGTATGCAGAATGCGGTGATCATCGATGTCACCACCATTCCGCATACCGGCAAGGTGATTTTCGGCACGACCGTGGAAATCGCCAACGTCGAGACCGACGAAAGCGTGACCTACCAGATCGTGGGTGAGGATGAGGCTGACTTCAAGCAAGGCAAGATCTCTGTCGGCTCACCGATTGCTCGCGCCTTGATTGCCAAGGAAGAAGGCGACGTGGTTGCCGTGAAAACGCCGAGCGGTGTCATTGAGTACGAGATTGTCGAAGTTCGTCACATCTGAAAGGCGGCGCCCGCTGCGTGCGGGCGCCATGCTTTGGCAGCTCTCTCAGATGCTTTGGGTGGGTGGCCTATGGCTGTTACATATTGGCGTGTTGCCGGCGTTGGGCCTGATTGGCCTGGCGCCGCTGCTGATCGATGAGATCGACGGATTGCTGAGTGCGTTGCTGGTGGGTTTTGCGGCGGCGTGCGTGATGCTTCAGGCGTTGGTGCTGATCACGGCCGAAGGCTTGAAGAGTTTGTGGCGGGATATTCGCGGCCAACTGCTGTTGATGGCGCTGTATGCATGCGCAATGTTTTGTATGGTGCATGTGTGGCTGCCGCAAGCGTTGCGCTGGCAGTTGTTCAGCTATCTTGTGCTAGGGTTCTCTGGCTTGGTGCTGGTTGCGCAGCCTGCGCCGGGATGGAGTGGCGGGGCGCGCGAAGCACGCCCTTGACCCTTTTCATCATTTGAAGCGATGAACGTTCGACAGTTGCTTGTTGACGCTGAAGTTCTTGCGATACAGCAGCGCCATCTTGCCGATGACCTGAACCAGGTCCGCTTTGCCGACCTTGCACAGTTCTGCAACGGCAGCCAGGCGCGCTTCGCGATCAAGGATGTTGACCTTGATCTTGATCAGTTCGTGATCGTTCAGTGCGCGCTCGAATTCGGCTAGCACACCCTCAGTCAAACCGTTGTCTGCCACAATCAGAACTGGTTTCAGATGGTGGCCAATGGATTTGTACTGTTTCTTCTGCTCTTGAGTGAGCGGCATAATCTGACCCCTGCGTCTGATCTTGTAAAAAGCGGCGGCCAGTTTACCCGAGCGAGTCCGGGACCGCCCAGTTAATCACGACCCGTTTTATTTTTTCGAGGTGGCCCGTGGCCCGTTCCAAAACCAGCCTTAAGTGGCTACAAGAACATTTCAATGATCCTTACGTCAAAAAGGCGCAAAAGGACGGCTACCGTTCCCGGGCCAGCTACAAGCTGCTGGAGATCCAGGACAAGGACAAATTGATTCGTCCAGGCATGAGCGTTATTGATCTCGGCGCGGCCCCCGGTGGCTGGTCCCAGGTGACCAGTCGTCTGATTGGTGGGCAAGGCCGATTGATCGCTTCGGACATCCTCGAGATGGATAGCATCCCGGACGTGACCTTTGTTCACGGCGATTTTACCGAGGACAAAGTATTGGCCGAGATCCTGGAGGCTGTGGGAAATTCGCAGGTAGACCTTGTGATTTCCGACATGGCCCCCAATATGAGTGGATTACCGGCTGTTGATATGCCGCGTGCCATGTTCCTGTGTGAACTGGCGCTGGATCTGGCGGGTCGGGTGTTGCGTCCGGGTGGCGATTTCCTGGTGAAGGTGTTCCAGGGCGAAGGTTTCGACGAGTACCACAAGAACATTCGCAAGTTGTTCGACAAGGTACAGACACGCAAGCCGGACTCATCCCGTGACCGGTCCAGGGAGCAGTATCTGCTGTGCCGTGGCTTCCGCGGTGTCGAAGGCGCGGCAAGTGAAGAGCGTTTTTGAGAAATTCGAGGGGGGCGATAGGTTTTTTTATATCGCTTTCGTCACGAAGCTTTACGAATATTGTGTAGTCAAAGTTTCACAAAGGGTTACAGACGGCGCCTGCCAGAGTTGTAGGTAATGTAGTAAGTTAGGCCGGTGAATATCATGCGAAGCGCGCGCCAGTAGCGGAGCTTGCTTCAGAGGGTAGTTAATTGAACGATATGGCAAAGAATCTGATCCTGTGGTTGATCATCGCGGCTGTCCTGGTGACGGTGATGAACAACTTCTCCAGCCCTAACGAGCCGCAGACCCTCAACTATTCCGACTTCATCCAGCAAGTTAAGGATGGCAAGGTCGAGCGCGTAGCGGTTGATGGCTACGTGATTACCGGTAAGCGCAACGATGGCGACAGCTTCAAGACCATTCGTCCTGCCATTCAGGACAACGGTCTCATCGGTGACCTGGTGGATAACAAGGTCATTGTGGAAGGCAAGCAGCCTGAACAGCAAAGCATCTGGACCCAGCTCCTGGTGGCCAGCTTCCCGATCCTGGTGATTATCGCCGTGTTCATGTTCTTCATGCGCCAGATGCAAGGTGGTGCGGGAGGCAAGGGCGGGCCGATGAGCTTCGGCAAGAGCAAGGCGCGCCTGCTCTCCGAAGATCAGGTGAAGACCACCCTGGCTGACGTTGCAGGTTGCGACGAAGCCAAGGAAGAAGTCGGCGAGTTGGTCGAGTTCCTGCGTGATCCGGGCAAGTTCCAGCGCCTGGGTGGCCGTATTCCTCGCGGTGTGCTGATGGTGGGCCCGCCGGGTACCGGTAAAACCTTGCTGGCCAAGGCGATTGCCGGCGAAGCCAAGGTGCCTTTCTTCACGATTTCCGGTTCTGACTTCGTCGAGATGTTTGTCGGCGTCGGCGCCAGCCGCGTTCGCGATATGTTCGAGCAGGCCAAGAAGCACGCGCCATGCATCATCTTTATCGACGAAATCGATGCCGTTGGTCGCCATCGTGGCGCTGGCATGGGTGGCGGTCACGATGAGCGTGAGCAGACCCTCAACCAGTTGCTGGTAGAGATGGATGGTTTCGAGATGAATGACGGCATTATCGTCATCGCCGCAACCAACCGTCCGGACGTGCTGGACCCTGCGTTGCTGCGTCCGGGCCGTTTCGACCGCCAGGTTGTGGTCGGCCTGCCGGACATCCGTGGCCGTGAGCAGATCCTGAAAGTACACATGCGCAAGGTGCCGATGGGTGACGACGTGGCTCCGGCTGTGATCGCCCGTGGTACTCCCGGCTTCTCCGGTGCTGACCTGGCAAACCTGGTCAACGAGGCGTCGCTGTTCGCTGCCCGTACTGGCAAGCGCATCGTTGAGATGAAAGAGTTCGAATTGGCGAAAGACAAGATCATGATGGGCGCCGAGCGCAAATCCATGGTCATGTCCGAGAAAGAGAAGCAGAACACCGCTTATCACGAGGCCGGCCACGCCATTGTAGGTCGCGTTGTGCCAGAGCATGACCCCGTCTACAAAGTGTCGATCATTCCCCGTGGTCGGGCACTGGGCGTGACCATGTTCCTGCCGGAAGAGGATCGTTACAGCCTCTCCAAGCGTGCGCTGATCAGCCAGATCTGCTCGCTGTATGGTGGCCGTATTGCTGAAGAAATGACCCTTGGCTTCGACGGTGTGACCACTGGTGCCTCCAATGACATCATGCGTGCCAGCCAGATCGCACGAAACATGGTGACCAAGTGGGGCTTGTCGGAAAAACTCGGCCCATTGATGTACGCCGAAGAAGAAGGCGAAGTGTTCCTCGGCCGTGGCGGCGGTGGGCAAAGCGCCAGCTTCTCGGGTGAGACAGCCAAGCTGATCGACTCCGAGGTTCGCAGCATCATTGACCAGTGCTACGGCACGGCCAAGCAGATCCTGACTGACAACCGTGACAAGCTGGACGCCATGGCTGATGCGTTGATGAAGTACGAAACCATCGATGCCGACCAGATCGACGACATCATGTCGGGCCGTACGCCGCGTGAGCCGCGCGACTGGGAAGGTGGTTCGGGTACTTCGGGCACTCCGCCTGTGGTGCAGAATGAGCGCCCTGAAACGCCTATCGGCGGCCCGGCAGCTGATCACTAAGGTTTGAAATGACTTCTGCTTTGTCCTCTACCCGGTTGCCTTGCGGCAACCGGGTTCTTGATTTGGCCCGGACGCATGTCATGGGCATCCTCAATGTAACCCCTGACTCCTTTTCCGATGGTGGCCGCTTCAGCCAGTTGGATGCCGCGTTGCGTCATGCGGAGGCTATGGTGGCTGCCGGTGCGACCCTGATTGATGTGGGTGGGGAATCGACCCGCCCCGGCGCCCGCGTTGTTTCTCCTTTGGAGGAGCTAGAGCGGGTGGCGCCCGTGGTCGAACGTATTGCCCGTGAGCTGGATGTCATCATCTCGGTAGACACCTCCACCCCGGCAGTGATGCGCGAAACCGCGCGGCTGGGGGCTGGGTTGATCAACGATGTGCGTTCGCTGCAGCGTGATGGAGCCCTTGATGCGGCCGCCGCAACGGGCCTGCCCGTCTGTCTGATGCATATGCTGGGTGAGCCCGGCAACATGCAGGACAATCCGCACTACGACGATCTGGTCGGCGAGGTGAGTGGGTTTCTTGCTGAGAGGATTGCCCAATGTGTGGCTGTGGGTATTGCGCCGGAGCAGATCATCCTCGATCCGGGGTTTGGCTTTGCCAAGACCCTGCAGCACAATCTAAGCCTGTTCAAACACATGGAAGCGCTGCACGCCCTTGGTCGCCCGCTGTTGGTCGGTGTTTCGCGCAAGAGCATGATAGGGCTCGCCCTGAATCGCCCGGTCGGCGAACGCCTGTATGGCGGCTTGGCGCTTGCGGCGCTTGCCGTGACCAAGGGCGCACGTATTTTGCGTGTGCATGATGTCGCCGAAACGGTCGATGTGGTGCGCATGCTCGCTGCTGTAGAATCAGCTGAATAAGAATGATGGAGCACTTATGACTAAAAAATATTTTGGCACCGACGGCATTCGTGGTCGGGTCGGCGAATTTCCGATCACTCCTGATTTCATGCTCAAGCTGGGTTGGGCGGCAGGCATGGCGTTCCGCAGCATGGGCGCGTGTCGCATCCTGGTGGGCAAGGACACCCGTATTTCGGGCTACATGTTTGAGTCTGCGCTGGAGGCCGGGTTGTCCGCCGCCGGGGCCGATGTGATGCTGTTGGGGCCTATGCCCACGCCGGCAATCGCTTACCTGACGCGTACCTTCCACGCTGAAGCCGGTATTGTGATCAGCGCCTCCCACAATCCTCATGATGACAATGGCATCAAGTTTTTCTCGGGGCAAGGCACCAAGCTGCCTGACGAGATCGAGTTGATGATCGAGGAGCTGCTGGACGCGCCGATGACGGTGGTCGAGTCCAGCAAGCTGGGCAAGGTGTCGCGCATTAACGACGCGTCAGGCCGCTATATCGAATTCTGTAAAAGCAGCGTCCCGAGCAGCACCAATTTTGCAGGCTTGAAGATTGTTGTCGATTGCGCCCATGGGGCGACCTACAAGGTGGCGCCGAGCGTCTTCAAGGAGTTGGGCGCACAGGTCACCGTGCTGTCGGCTCAGCCCAACGGCTTGAACATCAACGACAACTGCGGTTCCACCCACATGGAGCAGCTGCAGGCTGCTGTGCTGGCTGAGCATGCGGACCTGGGCATCGCTTTTGATGGCGATGGCGACCGCGTGCTGATGGTGGATCACACTGGCACGATCGTGGATGGTGATGACCTGTTGTTCATCATTGCCCGTGACCTGCATGAGCGTAACAAGCTGCAAGGTGGCGTGGTCGGCACCCTGATGAGTAATCTCGGGCTGGAATTGGCGTTGGCAGAACTGGGGATTCCCTTTATTCGCGCCAATGTCGGTGACCGCTACGTGATCGCCGAGCTGCTGGAGCGTAACTGGTTGGTCGGCGGCGAGAACTCCGGGCACGTGGTCTGCTTCCAGCACACCACCACGGGTGACGCGATCATCGCCGCGCTACAGGTGCTGTTGGCCCTGCGTCGCCGCGAGGAGAGCCTGGCCCAGGCGCGTCAAGCCCTGCGCAAGTGCCCGCAAGTGCTGCTCAATGTGCGTTTTGCCGGTGGCGAAAACCCCATCGAGCACCCTGCTGTCAAAGAGGCTTGCGAGCGCGTGACCCAGGCAATGGCGGGGCGCGGGCGTGTGTTGCTGCGCAAGTCCGGCACAGAGCCGCTGGTGCGTGTGATGGTCGAAGGCGAGGACGAAACACAGGTTCGCGGCCATGCCGAAGACCTGGCAAAACTGGTAACTGAAGTTTGCGCCTGAATTCGGCTTGCCAGTGATGATGTGGTTGGGTAACATCTGCGCCCACTTTGACCGACGGGGTACAGCATGCGTCGCACTATGGTAGCTGGTAACTGGAAGATGCACGGTACCCGCGCCAGTGTCGCTGAGCTGATCAACGGCCTTCGTCACTTGGCCTTGCCTAGCGGTGTTGACGTCGCGGTGTTCCCGCCTTGCTTGCATATCAACCAAGTGGTTGATGGCTTGAAGGGCAAGTCGATTCAGGTCGGCGCGCAGAACTCTGCGGTAGAGCCGATGCAAGGTGCGTTGACCGGCGAGATTTCGCCGAGTCAGCTGGTTGATGCGGGTTGTTCCTATGTGCTTGTCGGGCACTCCGAGCGTCGCCAGATGATGGGCGAGCGGGATGGGACGCTCAACCGCAAGTTCGCCGCAGCACAGGCTTGTGGCTTGATTCCGGTGTTGTGCATAGGGGAGACCCTTGAGCAGCGCGAATCGGGCAAGACTCTTGAAGTTGTCTCGCGTCAGCTGGGCAGCATCATCGAGGAGCTGGGTGTTGGTGCATTTGCAAAGGCAGTTATTGCTTACGAGCCGGTCTGGGCCATTGGCACCGGGCTGACTGCTACACCGCAACAGGCGCAGGATGTGCACGCAGCCATCCGCGCGCAGTTGGCGGCAGAGAATTCTGAAGTCGCACAAGGTGTGCGGCTTCTATACGGCGGCAGCGTGAAGGCGGCCAATGCGGTCGAACTGTTCGGCATGCCGGATATCGATGGGGGGCTCATTGGTGGAGCTTCCCTGAATGCAGATGAGTTCGGTGCGATCTGTCGCGCCGCGGGAAACTGAAAAAATGCTGGAAACAGTCGTAGTCGTTTTTCATCTGTTGGCTGCCCTGAGCGTAGTTGCTCTGGTTTTGTTGCAACAGGGTAAAGGTGCGGATGCTGGTGCGTCTTTCGGTGCAGGTGCTTCAAATACTGTGTTCGGAAGCCAAGGTTCCTCTACCTTTCTTAGTAAGTTTACTGCTATACTTGCCGCAGGTTTCTTCATAACCAGCTTAGGGTTAGGTTACTTTGCTAAAGAGAAAGCTCATGTGCTGACTCAAGTAGGTTTGCCAAACCCAGCGGTGTTGGAAGTTCCAAAAGCAAAACCGGCTTCTGATGATGTCCCGGTGCTTCAAGAGCAAAAGTCGGCTACTCCAGCGACTGACGTACCTCCAGCTCAAGAGCAGAAGTAGGAAGGGTTGTAAGCGCTGTATTGCCGAGGTGGTGGAATTGGTAGACACGCAACCTTGAGGTGGTTGTGCCCATAGGGTGTAGGGGTTCGAGTCCCCTTCTCGGTACCAATTATCAGGAGAGCCCGCTGTTGCGGGCTTTCTTGTAGGTGGAAGGTTACATTGACCCTGTAAGGGATCGGTCGTATACTTCCGCCCCAGCTTTGTCGCGGGGTGGAGCAGTCTGGTAGCTCGTCGGGCTCATAACCCGAAGGTCGTCGGTTCAAATCCGGCCCCCGCAACCAGTTTTAGCGGAGCCCCTTTTAAGGGGCTTTTTGTTAGCTGGACACTTTCAACGCCGCTGTTCGACGGCGTTTCAAGGATGGGCGTTTCGCCCATTTTTTTATTTTGCACAGCATGCACATACATGCACGAGGGGGTTCAGGTGTCGAGCAAGCTAGAAGAGTTGCAGGCCTTGTTGGCCCCGGTGGTCGTGGCCCTAGGCTATGAATGCTGGGGTATTGAGTTTTCGGCTCAAGGTCGCCACTCAATGTTGCGCGTTTATATCGATAAAGAGGGCGGCGTGCTGGTGGACGATTGTGCCATTGTCAGCCGTCAGATCAGCGGTGTGCTGGATGTTGAAGATCCAATCTCCGTTGAATACACCCTTGAAGTTTCCTCGCCAGGCATGGAACGCCCACTGTTCACTATCGAGCAGTTTGCTAAATATGCCGGTGAACAAGTGAAGATCAAGCTGCGCTCCCCCTTTGAAGGGCGACGCAACTTTCAGGGCCTTCTGCGCGGTGTAGAAGAGCAGGATGTCGTGGTGCAGGTAGAAGACCACGAGTTCCTGTTGCCGATCGATATGATCGACAAGGCCAACATTATTCCCAGTTTTGACTGAGACGCGGATCCCGCGGATCCAATGGCTTGCGAAAGGCGAGGCGTACGATGAGCAAAGAAGTACTGCTGGTTGTTGAGTCGGTATCCAATGAAAAGGGTGTACCGGCAAGCGTGATTTTTGAAGCGTTGGAGCTGGCCCTGGCCACTGCTACCAAGAAACGTTTTGAAGACGAAGTAGATCTGCGTGTGGAAATCAACCGCCACACCGGTGCCTATGAGACTTTCCGTCGCTGGACGGTGGTCGAAGAGGACGATCTTGATGATCCGGCCATCGAAACCTGGCCAAGCAAGGTTGCGCAAACGCATCCGGGCGCTCAGGTTGGCGATGTTGTCGAAGAAAAGATCGAGTCGATCGAATTCGGCCGTATTGCTGCACAGACCGCCAAGCAGGTCATCGTGCAGAAGGTTC
Organism: Pseudomonas sp. MF6767; assembly: GCF_016405475.1. Lineage (NCBI taxonomy): Bacteria > Pseudomonadati > Pseudomonadota > Gammaproteobacteria > Pseudomonadales > Pseudomonadaceae > Pseudomonas > Pseudomonas sp. MF6767. Next base: position 49,022 of record NZ_JAEKCY010000021.1, read on the forward strand.
GCGAAGCCGAGCGCGCTCAAGTCGTTGACGCCTATCGCGAACGCCTGGGTGAAATCATCTCTGGCACCGTGAAAAAAGTTACCCGCGATAATGTGATCGTTGACCTGGGCAACAACGCCGAAGCGTTGCTGGCCCGCGAAGACATCATCTCTCGCGAAACCTTCCGTGTCGGCGTGCGTCTGCGTGCGCTGCTCAAGGAAATCCGCACCGAGAACCGCGGCCCGCAGTTGATCCTGTCGCGTACCGCGCCGGAAATGCTGATTGAGCTGTTCCGTATCGAAGTGCCGGAAATCGCCGAAGGCCTGATCGAAGTGATGGCTGCGTCCCGTGACCCGGGTTCGCGTGCCAAGATCGCGGTCCGCTCCAAGGACAAACGCATCGACCCGCAAGGCGCTTGCATCGGGATGCGCGGTTCGCGCGTCCAGGCAGTGTCGGGCGAATTGGGCGGTGAGCGTGTGGACATCGTCCTGTGGGACGATAACCCGGCGCAGTTCGTGATCAACGCCATGTCGCCAGCTGAAGTGGCGGCAATTATCGTTGACGAAGATGCCCATGCAATGGACATCGCCGTTGGCGCAGACAATCTGGCTCAGGCCATTGGTCGTGGTGGTCAGAACGTGCGTCTGGCCAGCCAACTGACCGGCTGGACCCTGAACGTGATGACCGAATCGGACATCCAGGCTAAGCAGCAAGCTGAAACCGGTGACATCCTGCGCAACTTCATCGAAGAGTTGGAAGTCGATGAAGAACTGGCACAGGTGCTGGTAGATGAAGGCTTCACCAGCCTGGAAGAGATTGCCTACGTACCGTTGGAAGAAATGCTCAACATCGACGGCTTTGACGAGGATATCGTCAACGAGCTCCGCGCTCGGGCCAAGGATCGTTTGTTGACTAAAGCCATCGCTACTGAGGAAAAGCTGGCAGACGCCCATCCGGCCGAAGACCTGCTCTCGCTTGAGGGTATGGACAAGGATTTGGCGATGGAACTGGCGGTGCGCGGCGTAATTACCCGCGAAGACCTGGCCGAGCAGTCTATTGACGATCTGCTCGACATCGACGGCATTGACGAAGATCGTGCCGGCAAGTTGATCATGGCCGCCCGAGCCCATTGGTTCGAGTAATTAGGCGCGGCCTGAGGAGAGAAGTGCATGACGCAAGTCACGGTGAAACAACTGGCCGATGAGGTCAAAACACCGGTAGAGCGCCTGTTGCAGCAGATGCGTGAGGCAGGTCTGCCGCACACCGCCGCCGATGAAGGTGTGAGCGATAGTGAGAAGCAGTCTTTGCTGACTCACTTGAAGAGCAGCCACAAGGCGAAAGTGGAAGAACCGCGCAAGATTACATTGCAGCGCAAAACCACCAGCACCCTGCGGGTTGCAGGTAGCAAGAGCATCAGCGTTGAAGTACGCAAGAAGAAAGTCTTCGTACAGCGCAGCCCGGAAGAAATCGAAGCCGAGCGCAAACGCGAGCTGGAAGAACGTCGCGCAGTAGAAAATGCTGCACGTCAGAAGGCTGAAGAAGAAGCCAAGCGTCGCGCCGAAGAAGAAGCGCGTCGCCAGCCTGCTGCTGCGCAACCTGCTGCCACTGACGCGGTCGCCGCCCCTGTTGAAGCTGTGCGTGAGGCTGCCCCGGCTGCCGCCGCACCTGCTCCTGCAGCAGACGCCCGCAAGCGCGACGAGCCTCGTCGTCCGGACAAACCACGTGCTGACGACAACAATCGTCGCGGTGGTGGTGGCGATGGCGAGCGTAAAAACGCTCCGCACCGCGCCTCGGTCAAAGAGAAAGCGCCTGCGCCACGCGTTGCCCCACGTACCACCGACGAAGAAAGCGATGGCTTCCGTCGTGGTGGTCGCGGCAAGGCCAAGCTGAAGAAGCGCAACGCCCACGGTTTCCAGAGCCCAACCGGCCCTGTCGTGCGTGAAGTGAAGATCGGCGAGACCATCACTGTGGGCGATCTGGCCCAGCAAATGTCGGTCAAGGCTGCTGAAATCATCAAGTTCATGTTCAAGCTGGGCACTCCAGCCACCATCAACCAGGTACTGGACCAGGAAACTGCCCAGTTGGTTGCTGAAGAGCTGGGCCACAAAGTGACCTTGGTCAGCGACACCGCCCTGGAAGATTCCCTGGCCGAGTCCCTGAAGTTTGAAGGCGAGGCAGTTTCCCGTGCACCGGTTGTGACCGTAATGGGCCACGTTGACCACGGTAAGACTTCCCTGCTCGACTACATCCGTCGTGCCAAGGTTGCTGCGGGCGAAGCCGGTGGTATTACCCAGCACATCGGTGCATACCACGTTGAAACCGAGCGCGGCATGGTCACCTTCCTCGACACCCCAGGTCACGCCGCGTTTACCGCAATGCGTGCCCGTGGTGCCAAGGCGACCGACATCGTGATCCTGGTGGTTGCAGCGGACGACGGCGTAATGCCGCAGACCATTGAAGCTGTCCAGCACGCCAAGGCTGCCGGTGTTCCTCTGGTCGTTGCCGTGAACAAAATCGACAAGCCGGGCGCCGATCTCGATCGCATCCGTAGCGAACTGTCGGTTCACGGCGTGACGTCCGAGGAATGGGGTGGCGAGACGCCATTCGTATCGGTCTCGGCGAAAATGGGTACCGGCGTTGACGAACTGCTCGAAGCGGTCCTGTTGCAAGCCGAAGTCCTGGAACTGACCGCTACTCCATCGGCTCCTGGCCGTGGCGTCGTGGTTGAGTCCCGTCTCGACAAGGGCCGTGGCCCGGTTGCCACCGTGCTGGTCCAAGACGGTACCCTGCGCCAAGGCGACATGGTACTGGTCGGTTCGAACTACGGCCGTGTACGTGCCATGCTCGACGAGAACGGCAAGCCAATCAAGGAAGCAGGTCCTGCTATCCCAGTCGAGATTCTCGGCCTGGACGGTACGCCGGACGCTGGCGACGAGATGAGCGTAGTGGCTGATGAGAAGAAAGCCCGTGAAGTGGCTCTGTTCCGTCAAGGCAAGTTCCGCGAGGTCAAGCTGGCCCGTGCTCACGCCGGCAAGCTGGAAAACATCTTCGAGAACATGGGCCAGGAAGAGAAGAAGACGCTTAACATCGTCCTCAAGTCTGACGTTCGTGGTTCCCTCGAAGCGTTGAACGGCGCCTTGAACGGCCTGGGTAACGACGAAGTGCAAGTGCGCGTTGTCGGTGGCGGTGTCGGTGGTATCACCGAATCCGACGCCAACCTGGCACTGGCTTCCAACGCTGTACTGTTCGGCTTCAACGTGCGTGCCGATGCTGGCGCTCGCAAGATCGTCGAGCAGGAAGGCCTGGACATGCGTTACTACAACGTCATCTACGACATCATCGAAGACGTCAAGAAAGCCCTTACCGGTATGCTTGGCAGCGACGTCCGGGAGAACATCCTGGGTATCGCCGAGGTGCGTGACGTGTTCCGCTCGCCGAAATTCGGTGCGATCGCCGGCTGCATGGTGGTTGAAGGCACTGTGTACCGTAACCGTCCAATCCGTGTACTGCGTGAAGACATCGTTATCTTCGAAGGCGAGCTGGAATCCCTGCGCCGCTTCAAGGATGACGCTGCCGAAGTACGTGCCGGCATGGAATGCGGTATCGGCGTCAAGAGCTACAACGACGTCAAGGTTGGCGACAAGATCGAAGTCTTCGAGAAGGTTCAGGTTGCTCGCAGCCTCTAACTCGCGCACTTCAGGAGCCGCGCAGCGTGTGGGCATGCAGATGCCCCGCACAGTGTCAGGACTCTAAACGCAACGCCCGGTCTGGCTTTTGTCAGGCCGGGCGTTTGCCGCTTTCAGACCCCACGGGTTTCACCGTGTGGCAGTAACAGGTAACAAGACATGGCAAAAGAATACAGCCGTACCCAGCGTATCGGCGATCAGATGCAGCGTGAGCTGGCCCAACTGATCCGCCGCGAAGTCAAAGACCCACGCGTTGGCCTGGTCACCATTACCGCTGTTGAAGTGAGCCGTGACGTGGGTCACGCCAAGATCTTCATCACCGTAATGGGGCAGGACAACAGCGAAGAAATCGCGCAAAGCATCAAGGTGCTCAACTCCGCCGCAGGTTTCCTGCGTATGCAGTTGGCCCGTGAAATGAAGCTGCGCAGCGTTCCACAGTTGCACTTCCACTACGACGAAAGCGTCGTGCGTGGCGCGCACCTGTCGGCCCTGATCGAGCGCGCCGTGGCTGAAGACAGCCAGCATCCGTCCACACCTGAAGACGCCAAGGAGTAAGCGGTGGCTCAGGTCAAACGTATTCGTCGCAACGTCAGTGGCATCATTCTGCTCGACAAACCCATTGGCTTTACCTCCAATGCCGCGTTGCAGAAGGTTCGCTGGCTGCTCAACGCCGAGAAGGCCGGGCATACCGGCAGCCTTGATCCATTGGCCACCGGTGTATTGCCGTTGTGCTTTGGCGAGGCCACCAAGTTTTCGCAATACCTGCTTGATTCCGACAAGGGTTACGAAACCCTGATGCAACTGGGCAAGACCACCACCACGGCGGATGCCGAAGGTGATGTTTTGCAGGTTCGCGACGTGACCGTTGGTCGTGCGGATATCGAAGCTGCCTTACCCGCTTTTCGTGGGCAAATCAGTCAGATACCGCCGATGTACTCGGCACTCAAGCGCGATGGCCAGCCACTTTACAAGCTGGCACGTGCGGGCGAAGTAGTGGAGCGCGAACCGCGTTCTGTTACTATTGCGCGCTTGGAATTGCTCGCTTGTGAAGGCGACACTGCCCGTTTGGCCGTGGACTGCAGCAAAGGCACCTATATCCGTACTCTGGTGGAAGATATTGGTGAAAAGCTCGGTTGCGGCGCGTACGTTGCAGAACTGCGACGCACCCAGGCCGGGCCTTTCAGTCTGGCCCAGACGGTCACGCTGGAAGAGTTGGAAGCGGTACACGCCGAGGGCGGCAATGAAGCGGTTGATCGCTTCCTCATGCCATCGGACAGCGGTTTGCTCGATTGGCCGCTGCTGCACTTCTCGGAGCACAGCGCGTTCTACTGGCTCAACGGCCAGCCGGTACGCGCCCCGGATGCCCCGAAGTTCGGCATGGTGCGAGTACAGGATCATAACGGTCGCTTTATCGGTATCGGTGAAGTGAGCGAAGACGGGCGCATCGCGCCGCGTCGGCTGATTCGGTCAGAATGACCGAACGAGTGTGGCTGTTAACAGGCATGGTCAACACTCATTTTTAGATACAGGGATTTGTCCCTGGCCTGTTGAAACTGCCCTTTGGGTGGTTTCCTGAAAAAAGGATTGCCTCATGGCTCTCGACGTTCAAGAAAAAGCACAAATCGTAGCTGACTATCAGCAAGCTGTTGGTGACACTGGTTCGCCAGAAGTGCAAGTTGCACTGCTGACCCACAACATCAACAAACTGCAAGGTCACTTCAAGGCCAACGGTAAAGACCACCACTCCCGTCGTGGTCTGATCCGCATGGTAAACCAGCGCCGTAAGCTGCTGGACTACCTGAAAGGCAAGGATCTGGGTCGTTATCAGACTCTGATCGGTCGCCTGGGTCTGCGTCGCTAATAAGCGATTGCGCTAGAGGTTGGTTGTCTGCCGCGTGTCATCGGGATTCCCGGTGGCCCGTGGTAGGCTCCCAGCCTCAAGTTTTATCTGGATACACGTTTTACCCTGGACGAGCGTCGGGCCGATTCCCGGCATTGCCCAAGAATTTCGCAAGAAGACAAGTTCCCCCAAGAGCCACAAAGAAGGTAGGACACCGTGAACCCGGTTATCAAAAAATTCCAGTTCGGTCAGTCGACCGTTACCCTCGAGACAGGCCGTATCGCCCGTCAAGCCTCCGGCGCAGTGCTGGTTACCGTTGACGACGACGTGACCGTACTGGTGACCGTTGTTGGCGCCAAGACCGCTGACCCGAGCAAGGGCTTCTTCCCTCTGTCCGTTCACTACCAGGAAAAGACTTACGCTGCCGGTAAGATCCCTGGCGGTTTCTTCAAGCGCGAAGGCCGTCCTTCCGAGAAAGAAACCCTGACTTCCCGACTGATCGACCGTCCGATCCGTCCGCTGTTCCCAGAAGGCTTCATGAACGAAGTGCAGGTTGTCTGCACCGTCGTTTCCACCAGCAAGAAGACCGATCCGGACATCGCTGCGATGATCGGTACCTCGGCTGCCCTGGCCATCTCCGGTATTCCTTTCGATGGCCCGATCGGCGCTGCCCGCGTTGCGTTCCACGAAAGCACCGGCTACCTGCTGAACCCGACTTACGAGCAACAGAAAGCCTCGAGCCTGGACATGGTCGTTGCCGGTACGTCCGAAGCCGTATTGATGGTTGAATCGGAAGCCAAAGAGCTGACCGAAGACCAGATGCTGGGTGCCGTACTGTTTGCTCACGACGAGTTCCAGGTTGTGATCAACGCGGTTAAAGAATTGGCTGCCGAAGCTGCCAAGCCGACCTGGACCTGGGCTGCTGCCCCGGAAGCCACCGAACTGCTGGGCGCTATCCGCTCCGAGTTCGGCGCTGCCATCTCCGACGCCTACACCATCACCGTCAAGGCCGACCGCTACGCTCGCCTGGGTGAGCTGAAGGACCAGGTCGTTGCCAAGCTGTCCGGTGAAGAAGGCCAGCCTTCTTCCAGCGAAGTCAAAGCTGCTTTCGGTGAGATCGAATACCGCACCGTTCGCGAAAACATCGTTAACGGCAAGCCACGTATCGACGGTCGCGACACCCGCACCGTGCGTCCGCTGAACATCGAAGTCGGCGTTCTGCCGAAGACTCACGGTTCGGCGCTGTTCACCCGTGGCGAAACCCAGGCCCTGGTCGTTGCGACCCTGGGTACTGCCCGTGACGCACAACTGCTGGACACCCTGGAAGGCGAGAAAAAAGACCCCTTCATGCTGCACTACAACTTCCCTCCGTTCTCGGTGGGCGAGTGTGGTCGTATGGGCGGCGCGGGTCGTCGTGAAATCGGTCACGGCCGTCTGGCTCGTCGTTCGGTTCAGGCCATGCTGCCTGCCGCTGACGTGTTCCCGTACACCATCCGTGTCGTATCGGAAATCACCGAGTCCAACGGTTCCAGCTCCATGGCTTCGGTCTGCGGTGCTTCCCTGGCTCTGATGGACGCCGGTGTGCCAATGAAGGCGCCGGTTGCCGGTATCGCCATGGGCCTGGTTAAAGAAGGCGAGAAGTTCGCCATCCTGACCGACATCCTGGGTGACGAAGACCACCTGGGCGACATGGACTTCAAAGTAGCCGGTACCGCCAAAGGTGTGACCGCGCTGCAGATGGACATCAAGATCAAAGGCATCACCGAAGAGATCATGGAAATCGCCCTGGGCCAAGCCCTGGAAGCGCGCCTGAACATCCTCGGCCAGATGAACCAGATCATTGGTCAGTCCCGCACCGAACTGTCGGAAAATGCTCCGACCATGATCGCGATGAAAATCGACACCGACAAAATCCGTGATGTCATCGGTAAAGGCGGCGCGACCATCCGTGCGATCTGTGAAGAGACCAAGGCTTCGATCGACATCGAAGACGACGGTTCGATCAAGATCTTCGGCGAAACCAAGGAAGCGGCTGAAGCAGCACGCCAGCGCGTCCTGGGTATCACCGCTGAGGCTGAGATCGGCAAGATCTACGTTGGTAAGGTTGAGCGCATCGTCGACTTCGGCGCGTTCGTCAACATCCTCCCGGGCAAAGACGGTCTGGTTCACATCTCCATGCTGAGCGATGCTCGTGTTGAGAAAGTGACCGACATTCTGAAAGAAGGCCAGGAAGTGGAAGTGCTGGTACTGGACGTGGACAACCGCGGCCGTATCAAGCTGTCCATCAAGGACGTAGCAGCAGCCAAGGCTTCGGGCGTTTAATCACCCGCAGGCTTCACGCTGAAAAAAGGACTCCTCGGAGTCCTTTTTTTATGGGCGCGAGAAAATGAAGCAGAATCAGCTGTTTAGCGTCGCCCAAAAGCCGCAACTTGCATGCAGGCACGACGGGCTTCATGCAAGTTGCACGATTTCGAAAATTCATAGATTTCATAACTCGTTGTTTATTAATGAATTTAATCCGTTCGGCGAGTTGGCACACTGCCTGCAATATCCCTGGTAGCGCTGCAGCATGAAGGTTTACGCCTGCAGACTTTTAATAAAACAGGAGTTACTCGTATGAAGAAGTTCGCTCTCGCTACTGCTACCGCTCTGACCCTGGCCATGGGTGCTAACGTAGCCTTTGCTCAGACTTCCCAAGCCCCTATGACTTTGGCGGCGGGTGAAGCGACCAAGGCTAAGGAAAGCGTTTCGGATACTTGGATCACCACTAAAGTCAAAGCTGACCTGCTGACCGAAAAAGGCATTCCAGGTTCGGACATCAAGGTTGAGACCAACAAAGGTGTGGTTTCCCTGTCCTCCGACGTAGCTATCTCGGATTCGCAGAAAGAAATGGCTGTAGGGATCACCAAGAAAATCAAAGGTGTGACTGCTGTTTCTGCTGACGGCTTGCTGGCTGGCGGCGCTACCAAAGCTGACGGCATCGACAAAACCAAAGGCGCTGCCCACGACGCTAAAGAGACCACCAGCGATACCTGGATCACTACCAAAGTGAAGGCTGACTTGGTAACTGAAAAAGGCATTCCTGGCACCGACATCAAGGTTGAAACCAACAAAGGTGTTGTATCCCTGTCGTCGCCTACCGCTGTGACCGCTTCGCAGAAAGAAACGGCTGTAGCGATCACCAAGAAAATCAAAGGCGTTAAAGCTGTATCGGCCGACGGCCTGAAAGCAGAGTAACGCTGACGTTTCGTTTGAACTGAATAGCGGCGGCTTAGGGTGAGTTAGATATCCACCTGACGCACCTCTGGAGTTCATGCGACCGGCCACACGGATGTGGTCATTACAGGCCCCGGCACTTGTGTCGGGGCCTGTTCTATTTCAGGCTGAAACAGAATGATCAGGCCAAAAAAATGTGGGAGCTGGCTTGCCTGCGATGCTGGCACCTCGGTCATTCAGTTGCACCGAGGTGATGCTATCGCAGGCAAGCCAGCTCCCACATCAGGATGGGTGGTGCTTAGAAGTTACTCAGCATCCAGGTGCATTGGAGTGATCACTCGGCCATCTTTCTCGGCCTGCCCCAGCTGCGCATCGATGAAGTACACGCGGTCATCTTCCAACTGGCCCTTGTCCACCAGGTAATCCTTGATCGTGCTGGCTCGGTCCTGCCCCAACTGGCGCAGTAGCACGTCACTGCCACTCCAAAACTTGATCACACCGTCCTTGAGCTTCGCCGAGCGCTCATCGCTGCCCAGGTCTTTCCATTCGGCCGGGGGTTGCTGTTTGAGGCGGGTGCGGTAGATGCCTTCCAGCAATGGTGCTTTTTCCTTCTCCGGTACCTCAAGCAACGAGGCCTGGGCTGGCACTTTGTCGCCACGGCGCTGGAGGATCTTGTAATAGTTGTATTGGTATTCACGTTCCAGTCGCTGTGCGGCCAGGAACGGCCCGTCGCTGCTGGCGGCGGCTGTGCCTTCAATTTCCAGGCGCAGGGCAGGGCGCTCTTTCAGCGCCTTGGCCAGGGTGTTCAGAGCGCGTTCGGCGTCTTTGTTCAGTTCACTGGAGCCAGCGGCGAACGACACATTGCCCAAGTCTTCAGAGCCGCCACCAGTGACCAGCCCGCCAATGAACTTGAAGGGCGCGGTTGCCGCGCGCACCACTAGGTTGCGCAGGGTTTGCCACACAATCGGCATCACGCTGAATTGCGGGTTGTTCAGGTCGCCGCTTACCGGCAGTTCGATGGAGATCTTGCCGTCGGAGTCCTTGAGCAGGGCGACGGCCAGGCGAATCGGTAAGTCGACGGCATCAGAGCTGTCGACTTTTTCACCCAACTGCAGTTGCTCGACCACCACTTTGTTTTCAGCCTTCAATTGGCCTTTGGTGATCACGTAGTGCAGATCGAGATTCAGGCGGCCCTTGCGGATGCGGAAGCCTGCGAATTTACCTGAGTAAGGCGTCAGGTTGGTGAGCTCGACACGCTTGAAGCTGGTGGCGATGTCCAGCGCGGCCATCGGATCAAACGGGTTCACGCTGCCTTTGATCGTCACTGGCGCGTAACGGTCCACCTTGCCCTTGATATCGACGCTGGCCGGTTTGGCCTGGCGACTGTCGATGGTGCCAATCTGGCCGTTGAGCTGTTGAATCGCGGTGGCAAAGTTGGGGGTGAGGCTGAAGTCGGCAAAGTTGGCCGAACCGTCGTTGATCGCGATCTGCCCGATATGAATGCCCAGGGGCTTGTCGTTACTAGCGGCAGGTTTGGCTGCCGACTTGCTGCCGCTGTCGGCCGGCTGCGGAATCAGCAGGTCGTCGATGTTAGTGGTGCGATCTTCGTTGATCATGAAGCGCGCATACGGCTGCAACAGGTTGACCTTGTCGATCGACAGGCTTTGGCCGTGCTGGTAGTTCACGCCCTCTAGCACCAGGCGCTGCCACTTGAGGAAGTCGCGGGTCTTCAGGGTGTCCAGGGTATGCAACTGGTCAACCTGGGCGCGGCCGGTGACCTGAAGGGCCAGTGGCTCGGTGCTTTTGAGGTTTACGTCCAGGTTGCTGCCGAGCATGCCGCTGCGCAATTCCAGGCGAATAAACGGGCTGATATAGGCCTGGGCGACCCGCAGGTCGATGTCCTGGGTGTTCACTTTCAGCTTGGCGCTGACCGGGTTGAGGTTAACTTCGCCGGTTGCCTGGATCTTGCCTTGCTTGCCCAGGCCGGTGTCGACCTTCAAGGCGAAGGGGCTCTGGTTGAGGCTGTCGAAGTTCTGTACGTCGACATTCAACGGGCCCAGTTCCAGCGCGACTGCAGGTTTAGCCTGGCGGTCGGCCAGGTGCACCTGATAGTTACGCAGTTGCACGTCCTTGAGCAGCACTTGCCACGGCTTGCTCGGGACCGCCGGTTGCGCCGACGGCGCGTCGGCAGCGGTTGGTTCCGGAGTCTTGGCCGGTTTGCTCGGTTGGCTGGCGAACAGCTTCTGCCAATCCAGTTGACCATCGGCCTCACGGGCGGCCCAGGTTTCCAGCTTGTTGCTGCGGATCTTGCCGACAATGACCTGCTGCTTGGCCAGGTCTACCGTGGTTTCGCTGACGTCCAGGCGCTCCAGGCGCGCCAGTGGCCGGCCATCGGGGGCCTTTATAGCAAAGGGGGCGATGCTGGCGGCGGTGTTGGTCAGGTTCAGCTCGGTTTCTTTGGCCAGGCTGAATTTGTAGTCAGTGCTGAAGTTGAGCACCCCGTCTTCCAGAACCAGTGGCAGGGCGTCACGTACATACGGCCACCAGGCTTTCATTTTGCCGTCGGTCACCTTCAAGGTGCCTTCGGAGGTGATCGGTACCAGGCTGAAGTTGCCTTTCCAGTCGATCTGGCCACCTTCGGGGCCGGCGGCGACCAGCGTCATGTCGGCATTGTCGTCAGGCAAGGTGCTCAGGTTTTTCAGCTCGAAGTCGAGTTCGTCGTAGAGGAATTCGATGGGCTCGCTGGGGCGTAGGTCCTGGAAGTGCAGGTTGCCGCCCGCCAGCTTGATGCTGTCGATACGCAGTGGGAACGGCTTGGCATCGGGATCGGCCGGGGTTGGCTCGCTCGGTGGCAGTTTGAACAACTGCGCCAGGTTCAGTTGGCCGGACTTGTCGAACAGCAGTTCGGTCTTGGGCTTGTCCAGTTGCACATCGGCCAGGTGCAGGGCGCGGGTCCAGAGGCTGTCGATCTGCAGGTTGGCGTAGAGGCGTTCGAAACCTACTTGCTCTTTGCCTGGCTCGCCGATCTTCAGGCCCCACAGCGTCAGTTCCAGGCTGAAGGGGTTGAGCTCGATGCGCTCGATTCGCGACGGCACCGTGGCGTAATTGGCCAACTGTTGGTTGGCAATGCGAAGGGCGATGCCGGGTAATATCAGAAAGCCCAGCAAGCTGTACAAAGCAAGGGCGGTCAACAAGGCGCCTACGGCGCGGATCAATCCTTTGGGCATGGGTGAACGCCATCTATGTCGAACGAGAGTGCCTTGGAGTATGGCACGGGAATTCGGTTCCGAAGAACCGTGGGCGCTGGGAAACTTCCTACAAATGCAGGATCAGCGTCTTCAGCGGAGGCTGTTGGTCTCTGGAGGGAAAGTCGGCTCCAGGTGTCATAACCTGCCATTCGCGCACCGGGCGCCCGGCTTTTTCTGCGCAGCGCAGCACCTGCTCACGCCAGTCTTCCATGCTGACCTTTGCCAGGTTGTTGCAGCAAATCAGCACGCCATTGTCGGCGGTGGCCAGCAGTGCGGGTTTGAGCAGGCTTTGATAGTCGCGCAACAAATCGACCGTGCCGAAGGCGCTCTTGGCCCAGGCGGGAGGATCGAGCAGTACCAGGTCGTACTGGCGTTGCTCCAGGCGCGGATAGCTCGGCAGCTTCTGCCCGCGCCGCTGGGTGATGGGCAGGCCCGCCAGTTGGCGAATGGCCGGGAAGTAATCGGATTGTACAAACTCCATGCTCGGCAACTGCGGGTTGAGCTGGCCGTTTTCACGCCCCACTGCCAGGTTGCCCTCGGCAAAGTCCAGGTTGCACACCTCGCGTGCGCCGCCCGCTGCCGCGCTCAAACCTACACCGCAGGTATAGGCGAACAGGTTCAGCACGCTTTTGCCGGCGCTGTGGTCCTTGACCCAGCCCCGGGTGTTGCGCAGGTCGAGGAACAGCAGTGGGTCTTGCCCGGCGTGGCGCCCGCGCACACGGTAGTTGAGGCCCCACTCGTGGCCGACCAGGTCTTCCAAGGCGCCAGGCTCCGCGCGGTACACCGTGTCTTCGCGGTCGATGCGCGAGTTGCCGCGGGCACGGTCGTTGTACACCAGCAACAATTCCAGGCCCATGTATTGGTTGATCAGTTGGTGCAGGTCCAGCAGGTCTGCAGTTTCCAGGGACTGGTGGAAGCTTTGTACCAGCAATTGCGGGCCGTAGCGGTCGATGGTCAAGCCGCCGGCGCCTTCCTGGCTGCCGTGAAACAGCCGATAGCAGTCCGTACCCTGGGCGTGCAGCGTGTTGATCAGGTTTTGGCGGTGATCGAGGGCGGCGCGCAGCGCCTGATTCAAGGGAGTCATGGAGCGCGCCTTGCTGGTTGATGAATAAGAAAAATGGGGCGCGAAGTTTAACAGCTAACCCCGGCCTGCACAGGCCGGGGATAATCCTGGCGCTATCGGTTGAGGCGTTTGTCGATCAAACCGTCCACCACGCTGGGGTCTGCCAGGGTCGAGGTGTCGCCCAGGCTGTCCAGTTCGTTACAGGCGATTTTGCGCAAGATGCGCCGCATGATCTTGCCGGAGCGGGTTTTCGGCAGGGCAGGGGCCCATTGGATCAATTCCGGTTTGGCGAAGCTGCCAATCTCCTTGCTGACCAATTCCAACAGGTGCTTTTTCAACGCGTCGCTGGGTTCGACGCCATTCATGGGGGTGACAAAAGCGTAGATACCCTGGCCCTTGACGTCGTGGGGGTAGCCCACCACGGCGGCTTCGGCGACCTGATCATGCAGCACTAGGGCGCTCTCCACTTCAGCAGTGCCGATGCGATGGCCCGAGACGTTGATCACATCGTCGATCCGCCCGGTGATCCAGTAGTCGCCGTCTTCATCGCGCCGTGCGCCATCCCCGGTGAAGTAGTAGCCGGGGTAGGGCTTGAAGTAGGTGTCGATCATGCGCTGCGTGTCGCCGTAGACGCTGCGAATCTGCCCCGGCCAGCTTGATCTGATGGCGAGTACACCACTGCCGGCGCCACTGATTTCCTTGCCATGTTCATCGAGCAACACCGGTTGTACGCCGAACATGGGCTGTGTCGCGCAGCCCGGTTTGATGCGCTGGGCACTGACCAGCGGGCTGAGCATGATGCCGCCGGTTTCGGTCTGCCACCAGGTATCGACAATCGGGCAGCGCTGTTCGCCGACGGCGTTGAAATACCAGTCCCAGGCTTCCGGGTTGATCGGCTCACCTACGCTGCCCAACAGGCGCAGGCTGGCGCGGGATGTACTCTGCAGCGGGCCGTGTCCTTCACGCATCAGGGCGCGCAGGGCGGTGGGCGCGGTATAGAAAATATTCACCTGATGTTTATCGATGACCTGCCAGAAGCGCGAACTGTCCGGATAACTCGGCACGCCTTCGAACATCAGCGAGGTGGCGCCATTGGCCAGCGGGCCGTAGACGATATAGCTGTGGCCGGTGACCCAGCCCACGTCGGCGGTGCACCAGAACACTTCGCCTTCCTGGTAATCGAGCACGTACTTGAAGGTCATCGCCGCTTGCAGCAGGTAGCCAGCGGTGGTGTGCAACACGCCTTTGGGTTTGCCGGTGCTGCCGGAGGTATAGAGGATGAACAGCGGGTCTTCAGCGTCCATCGGCTCGGGTGGGCAGTTGTCGCTGGCGGCGTCCAGGGCAGCTTGGTACTTGAGGTCGCGGCCCTCGTGCCAATTCACGCTCGCCCCGGTGCGCTCCACTACCAGTACCGTGCTGACGTTCGGACAACTGGCCAGGGCTTTGTCGACGTTATGTTTCAACGCCACGGGCTTGCCACCGCGTACGCCCTCGTCGGCGGTGATCACGGTGCGGCAATCAGCGTCGAGGATGCGGTCGCGCAGGGCGTCAGGAGAGAAACCACCAAACACCACCGAGTGCACTGCGCCAATTCGCGTGCAGGCCAGCATGGCGTAGGCCGCCTCGGGGATCATCGGCATGTAGATGCACACCCGATCACCTTTGTTCACGCCTCGGCTTTTCAACACATTGGCCAGACGGCTGACGTTTTGGTGCAGTTGACGGTAAGTAATCGTGCAGGATTTTGACGGATCGTCGCCTTCCCAGATGAAGGCCGGCTGATCGGCGCGTTGCGCCAGGTGGCGGTCGATGCAGTTATAGCTGACGTTCAACTGACCGCCGGCAAACCATTGGGCGGCACCGGTGTGGATGTCTGACTGCTGCACGCTGTGCCAAGGTTTTATCCAGTCGAGAAAGCCCTTGGCCTGTTCGGCCCAGAAGGTGTCTGGCTGGTCGATGGATTGGCGATAGAGGCGCTGGTAGTCCTCTTGACTGAGCTGCGCAGCCCGGCGGACGGCATCGGCGGTGGGAAAGGTGCTGATATCGAACATGAGCGCTCCTTATTCTTGTTTTTGCGACAAGTCATAAAGATGCACCCTGGGACGGGAGGGTTCAAGGCCAACGTCCAAACGCACGTTGACCTTGAATGAACGGCTTCAGCCGCGGTGACGACCGCGGAAGTAGTTGATCAGGCCCTGGGTCGACGCATCTTCGGCCAAGGTTTCTTCGGCGCCGGTCAGGCGGTTGTACACGCCTTTGCCCAGCTCCTTGCCCAGTTCAACGCCCCATTGGTCGAAGGCGTTGATGCCCCACACCACGCTCTGCACGAACACCTTGTGTTCATACATAGCCACCAGTGCGCCAAGGCGACGCGGGCTGATGCGCTCGACCACCAGGGTGTTGCTCGGACGGTTACCCGGGATCACCTTGTGCGGTGCCAGCTTCTGTACTTCGGCTTCCGGCAGGCCCTTCTCACGCAGCTCGGTTTCGGCCTCGCTGCGGGTCTTGCCGAGCATCAGCGCCTGGCTCTGGGACAGGCAGTTGGCGTACAGCCACTGATGGTGGTCGGACACAGGGTTGAAACTGACGATCGGCACGATGAAGTCGGCCGGGATCAGTTGAGTCCCTTGGTGCAGCAACTGGTGGTAAGCGTGCTGGCCGTTGCAGCCTACGCCGCCCCAGATCACCGGGCCGGTATCGGTGGACACTGGCGTACCGTCCTGGCGCACGCTCTTGCCATTGGATTCCATGTCCAACTGCTGCAAATGCTTGGTGATGTTACGCAGGTAATGGTCGTACGGCAGGATCGCATGGCTCTGCGCACCCCAGAAGTTGCCGTACCACACCCCCAGCAAGCCCAGCAGCACGGGCATGTTGGCTTCGAACGGCGCGTTCAGGAAGTGCTGGTCCATGGTGTAGGCACCCGACAGCAGTTCCTTGAAGTTGGACATGCCGATAGCCAGGGCAATTGGCAAGCCGATGGCAGACCACAGCGAGTAGCGCCCACCGACCCAGTCCCACATTGGGAAGATGTTTTCTTCGCGAATACCGAAGGCCACGGCCGCGGCATTGTTGCTCGAGACGGCGATGAAGTGGCGATACAGCTCGGCTTCCGAGCCCCCTTGGGCCAGGTACCAGGCGCGGGCGGCCTGGGCATTTTTCAGGGTTTCCAGGGTGTTGAAGGATTTGGACGAGACGATAAACAGCGTGGTCTCGGCGCGCAGCTTCATGGTCAGTTCGTGGAACTCGCTGCCGTCGATGTTCGCCAGGTAGTGGCAACGCACACCTTTATGGGCGTAGGACAGCAAGGCCTCCGAGACCAGTTCCGGGCCGAGGAATGAGCCACCGATACCGATGTTCACCACGTCGGTGATCGGCTTCTCGGTGTAGCCGCGCCACAGGCCGTCGTGGATACGGCCGACCAGGTCAGTGATCTGGTTCAGCACCTTGTGCACGTCCGGCATGATGTTCACGCCGTTGACCGACAGCTTGTCGCCCACCGGGCGGCGCAGGGCGGTGTGCAGGGCAGGGCGGCCCTCGGAGGAGTTGACCGATTCGCCAGCGTACTGCGCGTCGATCGCCGCCTTGAGATTGACTTCCTTGGCCAGGCCCACTAACAGGTCGCGGGTTTCGCTGGTGATCAGGTTTTTCGAGTAATCGAGGAAAAGTCCGCAGCTGCTCAAGGTG
This sequence comes from Pseudomonas sp. MF6767, assembly GCF_016405475.1. Classification (NCBI taxonomy): domain Bacteria; kingdom Pseudomonadati; phylum Pseudomonadota; class Gammaproteobacteria; order Pseudomonadales; family Pseudomonadaceae; genus Pseudomonas; species Pseudomonas sp. MF6767. The sequence goes on from NZ_JAEKCY010000021.1 coordinate 65,741, forward strand.
AACTGGGAAAAACGCTGAGGATCGGCATTGAACGCCTCGCGCATGCTGAAATCCTGCATGGCTTGGCGATGTTGAACAAGCGCTTGCCAGGCGGGCAGCGCGGTAACGTCATGAGGGGTGCGGTAGTACGCCATCGCTGCGGGTTTCCTTTTATTACGGGGACTGCCTTTAGGACACTTCAAAGCCCGGAACATCCAGTCTTATCGCAAGGATTGGGTTCCAGACAGCGCTAACCATAGCGCAGGGCAGTTACATTAAACCTAGCGTGTGGATATGTCTTGGCTTTGTCTGCGCTGTGGCCGGTACTTTTTTATACCGGCACAGCCGTCGGGGCAACAGGTTGAGGTAAAGCGGGCGTCAGGCGAGGTTCAGGTGCAGGTTATCGATGAGGCGTGTTGCCCCCAGATAAGCGGCGATCAGGATCACCACATCGCGATCTTCAGCCGTGGCCGGGCGCAGATGCACGCCTTGGCGCACTTCCAGGTAGTCCATGCGCAGCCCCGCGGCTTCAATCTGCTGGATGTGCTCGGCGCGAAGCCTGGCAAAATCGTGATCGCCGCTTTTGATGGCCGTGGCGATCTGGCTGAGCGCGCGGTACAGCACTGGCGCGACCGCCCGTTGCTCATCGGTGAGGTAACCGTTGCGTGATGACAGCGCGAGGCCGTCCTCGGCGCGCACGGTGGGCTCGCCGATGATCTGGATCGGCATGTTCAGGTCGCGGACCATGGCGCGGATCACCGCCAACTGCTGGTAGTCCTTCTGGCCAAATACGGCCATGTCCGGCTGGACCATGTTGAACAGCTTGCTGACCACCGTGGCCACCCCTTCAAAGTGCCCTGGGCGGCTGGCGCCGCACAAGCCTTCGGACAGCTGAGGCACGCTGACGAGGGTCTGGCCGTTCATGCCATCGGGGTACATTTCCTCGACCGTGGGCGCGAACAGCAGGTTGCAGCCGGCCTGCAGGAGTTTTTCCTGATCGGCGGCCAACGTGCGCGGGTATTTGTCCAGGTCTTCGCCAGCACCGAATTGCAGCGGGTTGACGAAAATGCTCGCCACCACGAAATCCGCTTGCTGCGCGGCCTTGGTCACCAGGGTGGCGTGGCCGCTGTGCAGGTTGCCCATGGTGGGTACAAAGCCGATGCGCTTGCCGGCGCTACGGGCGTGGGTTACGGCAGCCCGCAGTTCGCGGACGGTTTTAACGGTGTTCATGCCGAGAATCCGTGTTCAACGCCTGGGAACGTCACGTTTTTGACTTCGCTGACGTAGGCGCTCAGGGCGGCGTGGATGCTGTCCTGGCCAGCCATGAAGTTCTTCACGAACTTGGGCACGTGGCCAGTGATCGACAGGCCGAGCATGTCGTGCAGGACCAGCACTTGGCCGTCGGTGGCGGAACCGGCGCCAATCCCGATCACGGGCACTTTGACGGCCTGGGTGATTTCGGCAGCCAGTTCGCTAGGCACGCACTCCAGCAGAATCATCGCTGCACCGGCCTGTTCCAGGGCGATGGCATCGGCGCGCATCTGGCGGGCCTGGGCTTCATTGCGGCCCTGAACCTTGTAGCCACCGAGGATATTCACCGACTGCGGTGTTAGGCCCATGTGCGCGCACACTGGCACGCCGCGCTCGGCCAGCAGCCGGATCGACTCGGCCAGCCACACGGCTCCTTCGACTTTGATCATGTGCGCGCCGGCCTGCATCAGCTTTCCGGCGTTCAGGAAGGTTTGCTCAAGGGTGGCGTAACCCATGAACGGCAGGTCCGCGATGATAAAGGCGCCATCGTTGCCACGCTTGACGCTGGCGGTGTGGTAGGCGAGTTCATCGGTGGTCACAGGCAGCGTGCTGTCATTCCCTTGAAGAACCATGCCCAGGGAGTCGCCCACCAGCAGCACTTCGACGCCAGCCTGGCAGCTGGCGTGGGCGAAGGTGGCGTCATAGCAGGTCAGCATGGTGATTTTTTCACCTTTGAGCTTGAGGCTCTGCAAGGTGGTCAGGGTAATGTCTGGCATGAAAGGGTCCTCGTTCAGGCGCTTGGAAACAGCGAGTAACGCGCGTGAGTCTTCGTTTATACAGGCGCACTGTCTTGAAAGCAGTGCTTATAAGGCCTGGATTGCGCCCTGTCGCGCCGGGTTGGCGGCAGCGGGACGCCTATAGTCGTGAGGAGGACACGGGAAGTCAATTGGATGTGTTACCGCATTGTTACGATGGCGGTGTTACCGCTGTTACTGACGCGATTGTAGGAGCGAGCTTGCTGGCGAAGAAACCATAGGCGCCGCGTTTAATCAGGCTGAGCGCGTTATCGTTGGTGATTTTCGCGAGCAAGCTCGCTCCTACAGAGGTAGGCGTTCCAGGCCGACGAACGGGCAGGCGGTGAGCAGGTCGCTCAAACGCTGGCCGTCAGGCAGCTGCAGGTCGGCTGGCGCCAACTCAGCCAACGGATACAGCACAAACGCGCGCAGATGCATCTGGTAGTGCGGCACCTTGAGGCGCGGCTCATCGATCAGGCGATCACCGAACAGCAGGATATCCAGGTCCAAGGTGCGCGGGCCCCAGCGTTCCAGGCGTTCGCGGCCCTGATCGTTTTCGATGGCTTGCAGCGCATCGAGCAGGTCCAATGGCGGCAGGTGACTGTCCAGCGCCGCAACGGCGTTGGTGTAGGGCGGCTGGCCGGGCAGCAGTGAATCGCTTTGATAGAAGGCGGACACACCGGCGAGCTGAGTGCCAGGCAATTGCGCCAGCGCCTCGATCGCGCTGCGCAATTGTTGCTCCGGGGCAGCCAGGTTGCTGCCCATGCCGATGTAGATACGTTCCACGTTTATTCGCCCGCAGCGCCCGAGGCATCGGCACTGCTGCGTTTACGCTTGGTGCCGCTGCGGCGACGCTTTTTCGGGCCTTCGCCGGCGCTATCACCTTTGCTGCCCAGTTCACGAATCATTTCGCGGCGCTGGCTGTCATTGGCGTCCTGATAATCGGTCCACCATTCGCCCAGGCCATCGGTCTGCTCGCCCGCGCTTTCGCGTAGCAGCAGGAAGTCGTAGCCGGCACGGAAGCGCGGGTTGTCCAGCAACAGATCGGCGCGCTTGCCGCTGCGGCGTGGCAGGCGCTCCTGCATGTCCCAGATTTCGCGGATCGGCATGGTGAAACGTTTGGGGATGGCGATGCGTTGGCACTGTTCGGCGATCAGCTCGTGAGCCGCTTCCTGCATGGCCGGGATCGGCGGCATGCCACGGTCCTGCAGGCGCAGTACGCGTTTGGGCAGGGCCGGCCACAACAAGGCGGCAAACAGGAACGCCGGGGTCACCGGTTTGTTCTGCTTGATGCGCAGGTCGGTGTTGATCAAGGCTTCGCTGATCAAGGTGTGGGTGTACGTCGGGTTGTACTCCAAGGCCTCGGCGCTGGCCGGGAACAGGGGGTCGAACAACTGCAGGTCCACCAGCATTTCAAAGGTGTCGGCGGCGTAGCCCGAAAGGAACAGCTTGAGCACTTCCTCAAACAGGCGTGCCGAGGGGATTTCCCGCAGCATCGGCGCCAGTTCGCGAATCGGCGCGGCGGTGTGTTTTTCGATGCCGAAGTTGAGCTTGGCGGCGAATCGCACGGCACGCAGCATGCGCACCGGGTCTTCCTGGTAGCGCTGCGTAGGATCGCCGATCAGCCGGATCAGGTTGTTGCGAATGTCGTGTACGCCGTTGGCGTAATCGAGGATGCGCTCGCTGACCGGGTCGTAATACAAGGCGTTGATGGTGAAGTCGCGACGTTGCGCGTCCTCTTCCAGGGTGCCATACACGTTATCGCGCAGGATGCGCCCGCTCTCGTTGCGGGAAGACTGGTTAGTGTCCTCCTCTTCATCGTTTTGCGGGTGACCGGCGCGGAACGTTGCGACCTCGATGATTTCGCGACCAAAGTGGATATGCACCAGCTTGAAGCGCCGGCCGATGATTCGTGCATTACGAAACTCGGCGCGCACTTGTTCAGGCGTGGCGCTGGTGGCGACGTCGAAATCCTTGGGCGTGATGTTGAGCAGCATGTCGCGTACGCAACCACCCACCAGGTAGGCCTGGTAGCCGGCGTTCTGCAAACGTTCGACGATGTTCACTGCATAACGGCTGAATTGAGCGCGCTGCAGCGAATGCTGGCTGCTATTGAGCACTTCAGGCGTGCTGCGTTTGTGTTGCGTTCGACGCAAGGGAGAACGGAATGACTGGAACAACTTCTTCAGCATGGGATGCACTGTTTGAAGGAATGTTCGGCCATAACGAAGAATGACCGCATGATGGGCGGGGATTCTAGCATTTAGTCAGGGGATGGTGTAGGAACAAGCTAAAGGCATTGCGCCATAAGCGTTTGAAGGTCAAATCCCGGAAACTACAAGGGGAGCCGAAGCTCCCCCAGAAGTAGTTGCGTGCTCTATTTTTATTATTGATGTCGGGCTTCTTGTTTTTGTTGATCGCCCTCGCCACGAAGCTTCCTTCATGACACTCCCAATCGGGAGCCAAGAGCAAACGGATTGCTTTGGTCGCTGTGTTGCTGATCTACGATCCAACCAGTTCAGGCTCTGCCTTAGGGCAGTTTTTGTTGTTCTCGGCCTGGTTGCGGGGCAAGCCCCAAATGCAACGCCTCTCCAAAAGAATCAGTTAGCTGCGCCTCCGCCGTGTTGTTTTTGTTATGCGTGAGTCGATTCGTCTTATTTTTATTGTCTTGTACAAAGCTTGTTATTGTTTTTGTACTAAGCATATAGCAGGGTGCGTGCCAACTTTTGCGCCGTCCAGCAAAACCGGGGGTTTGGGCTGGTTTCGCCAGATTGAGGGCCAAAAAAAAGCCGGGGCTTCGTTACCGTAAGCCCCGGCTTTTGTTACGTGAAAATTCAGCGGTAACAGTTTTTTCACATCAGCAGGTGTTACCTGTGGGGCTGCGCTCTCAGCTTTCGCTGGCCACCCCGGTCTTGCGCCGTGGAATGCCCAGGCGCTGACGCCGTTCCCACAAACACTTGCGACTTACACCCAGTTTGCGGGCCAGTTCGGTCTCGGTCATATGGTCCTGATGCTCGAGCACGAAGTGCTGGAAGTAGTCTTCCAGTGACAAATCTTCCGTCGGCTCATGGCTGGTATTGCTACCGCCGCCCTGCTGCGGGGCCAGGCCGATGAAGTCGTCGTCATCCAGGTCGCTGAGCTCGATGTCGATGCCCAGCAACTCGGCAGAAATCTCCGGGCTCTCCGACAGAATCACGGCGCGCTCGACGGCGTTCTCCAGCTCACGCACGTTCCCTGGCCACGAGTAGTGACGGATCGCCTGCTCGGCGTCCGCGGCAAACTTCAGGTCGGTGCGGTCAATGCGTGCGCCTTGACGCAACAGGAACGCGTTGGCGATTTCGTTGACGTCGGCGCCGCGCTCGCGCAGGGCCGGCAATTTGAGCGCGATGACATGCAGGCGGTAATACAAGTCCTCACGGAACTGGCCGATCTTGGCCAGGCTCTTCAGGTCTCGGTGTGTCGCCGCGATCAATCGAACATCGACCTTCTGCGATTGCACCGAACCCACGCGACGAATTTCGCCTTCCTGCAGCACGCGCAGCAAACGCGCTTGGGCTTCCAGGGGCAGCTCGCCAATTTCATCAAGGAACAAGGTGCCGCCGTCCGCGGCCTCCACCAGGCCCGCACGCCCGGCGCTGGCGCCAGTGAACGCACCTTTCTCGTGGCCGAACAGCTCGGACTCGATCAGGGATTCGGGGATCGCCGCGCAGTTCACCGAGATCATCGGCGCCTTGGCGCGCTTGGACAGGTTGTGCAGGGCGCGGGCCACCAGCTCTTTGCCGGTGCCCGACTCGCCCTGGATCAATACATTGGAGTCGGTTGGCGCCACCTTGCGGATCTTGCTGTACAAGTCCTGCATCGGAGGGCAGGAGCCGATGATGCCGATCTCGCCATTGCTGTTGTTGGCGCCTGGTTTTTCGGCGCCGCTGGTCTTGCCGGTGGGGCGTGGCTCGGCAGGCGCACTGCTGGCCGACACACGGTCACGCAGGATGCGGGCCACGGCCTGGAGCATCTCGTCGTGATCGAAGGGCTTGGCGATGTAATCCACCGCGCCCATCTTCATCGAGTCCACCGCCGAGCGCAGGCTGGCGTAGCTGGTCATGATCAGCACCGGGGTGCCCTGGCCCAGCTTGATCAGCTCGGTGCCCGGGGCGCCTGGCAGGCGCAGGTCACTGACAATCAGGTCGAACGTGGGAATGCTGAATCGCTCTTGGGCTTCCTGCACCGAGCCGGCTTCGCTGACCTGGTACTGATTACGTTCAAGCAGGCGACGCAAGGCAGAGCGGATAATGGTTTCGTCTTCGACGATCAAAATGTGCGGCATTGATTCAATTCTCTCGACGGTCTCAGTTCACAGCGGACGTCGCTTCGACATGACGCGGCAAGGTCACCCGGATACGGGTGCCGCGTTGGCTTTGTGTGTCAGCCGGGCTGTCGATGGTGATTTGTCCATAATGCTCTTCAACGATGGAATAGACCAGTGCAAGGCCCAGACCGGTACCTTCACCGGGGTCCTTGGTGGTGAAGAAGGGTTCGAACAATCGGTCCATGATGTTCTGTGGAATGCCGCTGCCTTCGTCTTCCACGATCAGGTCGACCGTGTGCTCGAAAGCCTCGCTCTTGACGCGTACAGCACTGCCGGCCGGCGACGCGTCGCGGGCGTTGGACAGCAGGTTGATCAGCACCTGGGCCAGGCGTTGTGAGTCGCCATCGACCCAATGCTCCGGATCGCACAGGTTAAAGAACTGTACTTCGAAATTGCGCCGGTTCAAGGCCAACAGCCCAATGGCATCCTGGGCCACTTCGGCCAGGCACACCGCTTCGTCCTGATTCTGATGGGCGCCGGAGTGGGCAAAGCTCATCAACGACTGGACGATGCGTGAAACCCGCTTGGTCTGTTCAAGGATTTGCCCGCTGATTTCGGTGATTTCCCCGTCTTCTTCACGCTCTTCCCGCAGGTTTTGCGCCAGGCAGGCGATACCGGTGATCGGGTTACCGATTTCATGAGCAACGCCGGCCGCCAGGCGCCCAATGCTGGCCAGGCGTTCGGAGTGCACCAGCTTGTCTTCGAGCATCTGTGTATCGGTCAAATCTTCTACCAGCAGCACCAGGCCGCTGTTACCCGGCGCCAGAGGTTCGTCGATGGCCGCTTTGTGCAAGTTGAGCCAGCGGGTCTGGCCGTCGAGGGCCAAGTGCTGTTTGTGCAAGTGCTCGTCTGGCAGGTTGATGAAACCCTGCAGCAGCTCTTTCCAGGGATCGCCCAGGGTATTGAGGCGCGAACCCACCACCCGCTGGGCGGCGATGCCGGTGAGTTCTTCCATGGCCTTGTTCCACATCAGGATTTCCTGGTCCTTGGCCAGGGAACACACGCCCATCGGCAGTTCCTGCAGAGTCTGGCGGTGGTAACGGCGCAGGGCATCGAGTTCGGCCGCCAGGCCCGTGAGGCGCGAGTGGTAATCCTCAAGCCGGCTTTCGATGAAGTGGATGTCTTCGGTGACGTAGTTTTCGCCACCGGCCTTGTAGGGCAAGAAGGTTTCCACCATGTCCTGGGACACGCTCGGCCCCATCAACCCAGACAGGTTGGCTTCGATACGGTCACGCAGGCGGCGCAGGGCATAGGGGCGGCGCTCGTCAAATGGCAGGTAGAGGTCGCGTAGCGCCTGTTCAACTTCCTTTTGTGCGGCCTTGGCACCCAGGGGCTTGGCCAGTTGTGTGGCGAACTCCTGGGGCGAGGCCGCATGCAGTTCGCGGCGTTGCGGGCGGCGCACGTTATCCACCGCGCAGGCTTCGGCGGCGCTGGTTTCTTCGGCGCTGGCGTTGGTGAACAGCGAGATCAGGGTAAACATCAGTACGTTGGCGGCCAGCGAGGCGATGGCAGCCATGTGCCAACTGGTGTCGTCCAGCACGTAAATCATGTTCAGCAACGGGATATAGAAGCCCTGCAAGTTGCCGACCAGCGGTAGCAGCATGGTCACGGTCCACACCAGGATCCCGGCCAGCAGCCCGGCAATAAAGCCACGGCGATTGGCGGTCGGCCAGTACAGCACCGACAACACGCCCGGCAGGAACTGCAAGGTGGCGACAAACGCGACGATGCCGAGGTTGGCCAGGTCCTGCCCGGCGCCCAGCAGCAGATAAAACGCGTAACCGGCCATGATGATCGCGACGATCAGCGCGCGTCGGGTCCATTTCAACCAACGGTAGATATTACCCTCGGCTGGCGGCTGGTACAGCGGCAGTACCAAGTGGTTGAGCGCCATGCCCGAGAGTGCCAGCGTGGTGACGATGATCAACCCGCTGGCGGCCGACAACCCCCCGACATAGGCCAGCAGCGCCAGAGCCGGGCTGTTGGCGGCAATACCGATGCCCAGGGTGAAATACTCAGGGTTGGTGGTGGCCCCCAGTTTCAGGCCGGCCCACAGGATCAGCGGCACCGCCAGGCTCATCAGCAACAGGAACAGCGGCAAGCCCCAGCTGGCGCTGACCAGCGAGCGCGGGTTGAGGTTCTCGGTGAAGGTCATGTGGTACATGTGCGGCATCACGATCGCCGAGGCGAAGAACACCAGCAGCAGCGTTCGCCATGGGCCTTCCTGCAATGGCGTATGCAAGGCGGCGAGGGCGGTCTGGTTTTGCAGCAGCCACAGCTCCAGCTGTTGCGGCCCGTCGAACACACCGTAAAGCGCGTAAAGGCCGACGCCGCCGATGGCGATCAGCTTGATGACCGACTCAAAGGCAATCGCAAACACCAGGCCCTGGTGTTTCTCACGGGTGGCGATATGGCGAGAACCAAAGAAGATGGTGAACAAGGTGATCAGCGCGCAGAACGCCAGGGCAACCCGATGTTGCACGGGCTCGCGAGTCAGGATGCTGATGGAGTCGGCCACCGCCTGGATCTGCAGGGCCAGCAACGGCAGCACGCCGATCAACATGAAGATGGTGGTCAGCGCGCCGGCCCAGGTGCTGCGAAAGCGAAAGGCAAACAGGTCTGCCAGGGAGGACAGTTGGTAAGTCCGGGTGATTTTCAGGATCGGATACAGCAGCACCGGCGCCAGCAGGAACGCGCCGGACACCCCCAGGTAACTGGAGAGAAAGCCGTAGCCGTACTGATAGGCCAGCCCAACCGTGCCGTAGAACGCCCAGGCACTGGCGTAGACGCCCAGGGACAAGGTGTAGGTCAGCGGATGGCGAATGATCGCCCGCGGAATCATTCCGCGCTCACTGATCCAGGCCACGCCGAATAACGCAGCCAGGTAGGCGGCGCTGATCAGCAGCATCTGGGTGAGACTAAAGCTCATCGGCATCTTTTTGGCTCTGCAGGATGAAGGTCACGACGATCAGGATCAGCCATAGCAGATAAGGGCGATACCAGGCGCCCGTGGCGTCGATCCACCAATCCATGATGGCGGGGGAGAACAGGTAGATCCCGACGACCAGCAGCAGGACCAAACGATAGATGTACATGTTGGCCTCTGATTAAAAATCTGCCGCGATGTTAACGGATGATGGGCAACCTGCAAGCGCCTTCAACTCAATTGCGCTTCGGCCAGGGTCAGTGTGCGCGGGATGCGGGTGGCGTCCCAGTGTGCAATGCCCCAATCCAGCAGTTCTCGTGGGCTGGCGTACTGCAACTGCGCGTCGGGCTGTTGGCCAAGGGCACGCAGCGCTCTGAGCAGCAAAGGCGTGGCCTGGTCGGCTGTCAACGGTGGAGAGCGGTAGGACTTGCCCAGCTTGTTGCCGTCTGGCTGCACGATCAGCGGCACGTGCAAGTAACGGGGTTGGCGCAGGCCGAGCAGTTCTTGCAAGTAAAGCTGGCGCGGCGTGGAGTCGAGCAGGTCGGCGCCGCGTACGATATCGGTTACACCTTGCCAGGCGTCGTCGAGCACCACCGCCAGTTGGTAGGCGTAGAGGCCATCGCGCCGACGAATGATGAAGTCGCCGGCATCGCGCCCCAGATGTTGCCGGAACTCGCCCTGGACGCGGTCGACAAAGTGATATTCCAACTCGGGCACGCGCAGGCGGATCGCGGCATCCTGCTGTTCGTGGCCGGCATTGCGGCACAAGCCTGGGTAAATCCCGTTGTAGGGCTCCAATTGCTTGCGCGAGCAGGTGCAGGCGTAGGCCAGGCCGTGGTTGAACAGGTCGTTGAGCACTTTAGCGTAGGCATCATGCCGCTCGCTCTGGCGAACCAGTTCGCCATCCCATTCAAAGCCATAGCTTTCCAGCGCATGCAGGATCGCCGCCTGAGCGCCGGGCTCTTCACGGGGAGGGTCAAGGTCTTCCATGCGCATCAACCAACGGCCGTGGTGGGCGCGTGCATCGAGGTAGGAGGCGAGGGCGGCAACCAGGGAACCGAAGTGCAAATGGCCGCTGGGTGTGGGGGCGAAACGCCCAATATAGGTAGAGGCTGTCATGGCCCGGATACTACTGCATAACCGGTAAACGCCAGAAACAAAAATGGAGCGTTCGCACGCTCCATTCGTTCAGCTCGGCAAAGTTACTTGCCGACCTGTTTTTCCTTGATTTCAGCCAAGGTCTTGCAGTCTACGCACAGGTCCGCGGTTGGACGGGCTTCCAGTCGGCGAATACCGATTTCGACGCCGCAGGATTCACACCAGCCGTATTCTTCGTCTTTGATCAGTTGCAGGGTCTTGTCGATCTTCTTGATCAACTTGCGCTCGCGATCGCGGGCGCGCAGTTCGAGGGCGAACTCTTCTTCCTGGCTGGCGCGATCGGCCGGGTCAGGGAAGTTGGCCGCTTCATCCTTCATATGGTCAACCGTACGGTCGACTTCCTGCATCAAGTCCTGTTTCCACTTGTTGAGGATCTTGGTGAAGTGCTCGCGCATGGGCTCGCCCATGTACTCCTCGCCCTTTTTTTCGACATAGGGTTCGAAGCCGCCGAGGCCTTGAGTCTGCTGTTGCTTTGCTTGGGTGGACATGAATAGACCGCCTCTCACTCTTCTAATCCATTGCGCAGGATTGCAACGTCACCGACACCTGCCGGCCCTGCGGCTGCAAGCGGGCGAACTTACCAGATAGATTCAGGGTGCGCTACTCCCGGTTGTCGAGGCCCAAGGCAAAGGGGTTGCAAACTGCAGCAGCCCGCCATGACTGGGTATGTATCGCCTCGAATGTTGATTTTAGCTGTTTTACGAGCGCGCGCAGGGTGCACTTGCAGCCCCAATCAGGCAATAGAGCATGTTTTACCGTGAGGGTTCGGTAGAATCCAGATTTTGTCCTCACCGTCTAAGGAAGGCTAATGGCTCAGCCCTACAGTGCGCGTAGTCGCGCCATCGAACCTTTTCATGTCATGGCGTTACTGGCGCGTGCCAATGAGCTGCAGGCCGCCGGTCACGACGTGATCCACCTGGAAATCGGCGAGCCTGACTTCACCACCGCCGAACCGATCATCCAGGCCGGCCAAGCCGCGTTGGCAAACGGTAAGACGCGCTACACCGCCGCCCGTGGCTTGCCGGAGTTGCGCGAAGCCATCAGTGGTTTCTACCAGCAACGCTACGGTTTGAGCATCGACCCGCAGCGCATCCTGGTCACCCCCGGTGGCTCCGGCGCGTTATTGCTGGCCAGCAGCTTGCTGGTGGATCCGGGTAAGCACTGGCTGCTGGCGGACCCAGGCTACCCCTGCAACCGACACTTCCTGCGCCTTGTGGAAGGCGCGGCGCAGTTGGTGCCGGTCGGACCAGACGTACGCTACCAGTTGACCGCCGATCTGGTGGCCAGGCATTGGGACCAGGACAGTGTCGGCGCACTGGTGGCGTCGCCCGCCAACCCCACCGGCACGATCCTCACCCGGGACGAGTTGGCTGGGCTGTCGGGCGCCATCAAGGCGCGCAACGGTCACCTGGTGGTCGACGAGATTTATCACGGACTCACCTACGGCACCGACGCCGCCAGCGTGCTGGAAGTCGATGATGACGCCTTTGTCCTGAATAGTTTTTCGAAGTATTTCGGCATGACCGGCTGGCGCCTCGGTTGGCTGGTGGCGCCCCCTGAAGCGGTGGGTGAGTTGGAGAAGTTGGCGCAGAACCTCTACATCAGTGCGCCAAGCATGGCCCAACATGCCGCCTTGGCTTGTTTCACCCCGCAAACTCTGGAGATTCTGGAGCAGCGCCGTGCCGAATTTGGTCGCCGCCGAGACTTCCTGCTGCCGGCTCTGCGTGAGCTGGGGTTCGGTATCGCCGTGGAGCCCGAGGGAGCCTTTTATCTGTATGCCGATATCAGCGCGTTCGGCGGCGATGCCTTCGCGTTTTGCCGTCATTTCCTCGAAACCGAGCATGTGGCCTTTACGCCCGGGTTGGATTTCGGTCGCTACCAGGCGGGGCACCATGTGCGTTTTGCCTACACGCAAAACCTCGATCGGCTGCAAGAAGCGGTGGAGCGGATTGCCCGTGGTTTGCGGAGTTGGCAAGGCTGATGCGTTTTAATCCTCCTCTTGAAGAAGGGCGGCTGATCCGCCGCTACAAGCGCTTTCTCACCGATATCGAAACCGTTACCGGCGAGTTACTCACCATTCACTGCCCTAACACCGGTTCGATGCTCAACTGCATGGTCGAAGGTGGCCAGGTCTGGTTCAGCCGTTCTACGGATCCCAAGCGCAAGCTGCCTGGCACGTGGGAAATTGCCGAAACGCCCCAGGGCCGGCTGGCGTGCGTCAACACCGCGCGTGCCAACCAGTTGGTGGAAGAAGCCTTGCTGGCCGGTGTGATCACTGAGCTCAACGGCTTTACTGCGTTGACGCGTGAGGTGCCTTATGGCCAGGAGAAAAGCCGCATCGACTTTCGCCTGGATTACCCCCAAGGCGCTGCGTTTGTCGAGGTCAAAAGCGTCACCCTGGGCTTTGATGGCAGCTCAGTGGCGGCTTTCCCCGATGCGGTGACGCAGCGCGGTGCCAAGCACTTGCGTGAGCTGGCTCATCTGGCTCGCGACGGTATACGGGCGGTGCAGTTGTATTGCGTGAACCTGTCGGGGATCGACGCGGTCCGCCCGGCTGTGGAAATCGATGCCGGTTATGCGGCGGCGCTACGTGAGGCCAAGGCTGCAGGTGTGGAGGTGCTCGCCTACGGCGTACGGGTCACGCCGCAGGAGATTTACGTCGAGCGTCGGTTGAAGGTGCTGCTGGGCGGCTAGAGATCGACCCACAATCCCTGTTCGTCTTCGCGACCGGGCAGGGCCGTGAGGTGTTGGCCTGCGCAGGGCCCGGCGATGCACTCGCCGCTTTCAATCAGGAACAACGCGCCATGGGTGGCGCATTGGATCAGGCTGGCGCTGTCGTCGAGGAAGCGATCAGGTTGCCATTCCAGCGGGATGCCGCGATGAGGGCAGCGGTTGAGATAGAAGTACGCAATGCCGTCCCGACGCACCGCCAACAGCCTGTGGCCATCGATATCAAAACCGCGGCTGCTGTTGGGGGCGAGGTCGCCTGAGGTGCAGAGAAACTTCATTTCAATCCTTAAGTGCCTTGACGTTCAAATGCAAACAATTATCAAATGCCCGCTTCGCCCGTCAGCTGACTGGGTGCTCAATACGATGCCTGGCAGGGGTTATCTGTCACATCAATGAGTGCTTGAGTGGCCCTGCCCTAGGAAGGAAACCCTGTTATGCGCCTGAGTACCAGCGCTATTGCGCTTGTTGCCTCACTGCTGATCAACACTGGGGCGCACGCCTCTGAACTGCCGCAACGCTGGGTCAGTGCCGGCGGGGCGCTATCGGAATGGGTGGTGGCCATGGGCGGTGAAGCGAAGTTGGTCGGGGTGGATACCACCACTCAGCATCCCGCCTCGCTCAAGGCCTTGCCGAGCATTGGTTACCAGCGGCAGTTGTCGGCCGAAGGCATTCTCAGCCTGCGCCCGCAAATCCTTGTGGGTACGGAGGAAATGGGGCCACCGCCGGTGCTGGCGCAGATTCGCAGTGCAGGGGTGCAGGTGGAGATGTTCTCGGCCCAGCCGGATTTGCCCACGCTCAAAGGCAACCTTGCACACTTGGGGAAACTGCTCGGCAGTGAGGCCCAGGCTAATGCCTTGTTTGCCGGGTATGAGCATGCGTTGGTACAGCAAAAAAATTGGGTGGCCAAGGCCCAGGCCACGCAAAAGGCTCCAGGCGTGCTGTTGCTGCTCGGCCATGCCGGTGGCAAGCCGCTGATCGCGGGCAAGGACACCGCCGCTGATTGGATGTTGCAGCAGGCTGGGGGGCGTAATCTCGCCACGCATGTGGGATACAAGCCGTTTTCCGTCGAATCGCTGGGAGGGTTGAGCCCTGAGGTGCTGGTATTTGCCGATCGCGCCTTGACCGGTGACGCGGCGCGCGCAGCCTTGTTCAAGGAAAATCCGATCCTTGCCTCTACGCCGGCAGCCAAGAGTGGCCGTGTCTTCGAACTGGATCCGACCTTGCTGGTAGGCGGCCTTGGGCCCCGACTGCCGCAAAGCCTGGAGAAACTGTCTGCCGGTTTTTATCCGTCCCAGCCTAAGCCTGCTCCATGACCACTCTGGTTAAGCCAAAAACGCTGTTTATCGGGCTGTCGCTGCTGTGTGTATTGGCGATCTGGCTCTCATTGGCACTGGGGCCGGTCAGCCTGCCGTTAGTGGACACGCTCAGGGCTGCGCTAAAACTGATGGGCGTACCGATAGAGGCCCAGGGGTTGGAGCAGGCCGAGTTGATCCTGGGGCAGATTCGCCTGCCGCGGACCCTGTTGGGGCTGGCGGTCGGCGGTGTGCTGGCATTGTCGGGTGTGGCGATGCAGGGGTTGTTCCGCAACCCGCTGGCCGACCCTGGTTTGGTAGGGGTATCCAGCGGTGCCGCGCTGGGAGCGGCGGTGGCGATTGTCGGTGGCTCGCTATTTGGCGGGCTGCCGGATGCTTTCGGGCCGTACCTGTTGTCGCTATGCGCCTTCCTCGGTGGCCTGGGCGTCACGGCACTGGTCTATCGCCTGGGGCGTCGCAATGGCCAGACCAATGTCGCGACGATGTTGCTTGCCGGTATCGCGCTGACGGCCCTGGCCAGTTCCACCGTAGGCCTGTTTACCTATCTGGCGGACGATGCCACCTTGCGCACCCTCACGTTCTGGAACCTGGGCAGCCTCAATGGCGCAAGTTATTCAAGGTTGTGGCCCTTGCTGCTGGTGAGTGCAGGGGTGGCGCTGTGGTTACCGCGCCGGGCCAAGGCGCTGAACGCGTTGTTGCTGGGTGAGTCCGAGGCCAACCATCTCGGTATTGATGTCGAGGGGCTCAAGCGCGAGTTGGTGTTCTGCACGGCCCTGGGCGTTGGCGCCGCAGTAGCAGCGGCGGGCATGATTGGTTTTGTCGGGTTGGTGGTGCCACATCTGGTGCGGCTGCTGGCGGGCCCGGACCATCGGGTATTGTTGCCGGCTTCAGTGCTGGCGGGTGCGAGCCTGCTGTTGTTTGCTGATTTGGTGGCGCGTCTGGCGTTGGCGCCGGCGGAGCTGCCGATCGGTATTGTCACTGCGTTTATCGGTGCGCCGTTTTTCCTCTATTTATTATTACGAGGGCGCGCCTGATGTTGCGGGTAGAAGCGTTGCAGATCCGGCGCGGTGGTAAGACCGTGCTGGCCGATGTCACCTTGGACCTATTGCCGGGCGAAGTGCTGGGCGTGCTGGGCCCCAATGGCGCCGGTAAAAGTACCTTGCTTGGGGCGCTGTGCGGGGAGCTGCAGCCGGATCAGGGCAAGGTGTGGCTGGATCAGCAGGCGCTCAAGCACATGACAGGTGTGCAACGTGCTCAGCGCCTGGCGGTGCTGCCACAATCCTCCACCCTGGACTTTGCCTTTCGTGTCGAAGAGGTGGTGGGCATGGGCCGCTTGCCTCATCAGACCGGGCGATTGCGCGACGACGAAATCATCAACGCCGCGCTGCAGGCTGCTGATGTAGGCCACCTGAGTGGCCGCAGTTACCTGGCCTTGTCGGGTGGCGAGCGGCAGCGTGTGCACCTGGCACGGGTATTGGCGCAGTTATGGCCGGGTGAGGCAGGGCAGACGTTGCTGCTGGATGAGCCCACATCAATGCTCGACCCTCTGCACCAACACACCACCTTGCAAGCTATCCGACATTTTGCCGACAGAGGCGCTGCGGTGCTGGTCATCCTGCATGATTTGAACCTGGCGGCGCGCTACTGCGACCGGATCCTGTTGCTGGAAAACGGCCGCCCCCACGCGTTGGATACGCCCTCTAAAGTCCTGCAACCAGAGCCACTGAAGGCTGTATTCGGTCTGGATGTATTGGTACAGCCGCATCCGGAGCGTGGGCATCCGTTGATCATTGCGCGTTAAGGCCGGTTAATTCGCGGGCAAAAAAAGACCCGGCAAGAGCCGGGTCAAATAACCGTGATTAGCCTGATGAGGAGATAATCTGAGAGTCCGAACCAATGGTCTTTCAGTTATCGGCTGATCTCGCGACCAGTTGTGATAATCATAACGATTCTCATTTGAGAGTCAACATTTGTTTTTCTGCTTCATCCATTTTTCTCAAACGCTCGTTTGCAATGCCCATCAACACTGGGTTTGAGTGCCGCTCTAGTTCTTCTGATGCACTGAAATCGCTTCCAACTGACGGTTCAAGGCCTCCTTGCGCTCCGTGGGTATGTCGTTCCAGTGCACATCCATCAATGCCCCTTCAATGGCATACAGCAGAACCTTCGAAGCTCGAAACCCGCGCGTGCGCACGGCTCGGTAGGCATCGACCGCCCCTAGCCGACGCAAGTCGGACGCGCTGTGGATGCCCACCGCATGCAGCCACTGCGCTGACGTCTTGCCAAGGTTTTTCAGGTGTTGCAGCTCATCGTTCATCAAGCCTCCTTGCGTTGGCCGAATGGTGCGGTGGGTGTCGTGACCAGGCAGCCTGAAAATGAGTGTAGCGCTCAGTAGGAAAAGCGTGGTTCTTTGATCAGAAAGGGCTGAAAAGCTTATAAGGATGGCGCGACGGCGCTTGCTCGCAGGCAGGCGCAAAGTGCCCGGCAGGCAGGGGGGCTGGCCGGTACTCGGTGTGTGGGGTTACTTGGTGCGGTAGCGCAGGCGAGTGCCGAAATTGACCGACATGAGTATTTCGTCAGCCGTGAGTTCGGGCGGGAAATAAGCACCCGAAATCTGCGCATGGGCCAGGCTGGCGCCTTCCAGTGAGCAGCCACGCAAGTCCAGGCCGCGCAGGTCGGCAGAGCGAAAATAGGCGTCGGTGAAGTCAATACCGGTGGCGTTCAGGTCGCGCAGGTCCAGCCCTCGAAAGTCGCCACCGCGCATGTCGATGGGGCCATTTTCAGGGCGCTCCTGGTTGAAGCCGCGGATGTCGTCCTTGTGCAGGAAGGCGTAGAGCGGGGTATCAAGAAGCTTTGGCTGACTCATGATCGCGACTCTGGTTGGCGTTATAGAGCCATTATAGTGCCACTATCGCTGGGTCGCGCGCCGAAGACGACGACGCGACCAAGAAATATTTCTTACAGGCCCGGCAGGTGTTGACGGATATGCCCGACCAACGCGTCGAGCGTCCCGCTTTCATTGGTCTCCACACGCTTGCTGAGCAGCAGCTCCTCGGCAGTCAGCGGGTCACGACTGGCTTGTTGTTCTTCGATAACGGCCAGTGTGGCGTCAGACGGATCGTTTTTATCCGCCTGGCGTTGTGCCAGCCAACTGGTGATAACGGCTTGCGGGGCGTTGCAGTCGAGGATCAGGAACGGCGCCCCAGTGGCTTCGGCAACCTGAGCGGCGGCCTCACGCTGTGCGCGTTTCAGAAAAGTGGCATCCAGCACCACCGGGTAGCCGGCGCGCAGCACGGTGTCGGCAATCTCGTTCAGGCGTGCGTAGGTGGCAGCGCTGGCGTCCTGATTGTAGATACCGGCCTGCAGGGTGTTCTCTACCTGTTGTTCGCCAAACAGGCGCTTGCGCTCTACATCCGAACGCAGGCGTACCGCGCCCAGGGCTTCGACCAGGCGCATGGCCACGTGGCTCTTGCCCACGGCTGAAACGCCATGGGTGATTGCCAGGAAGCGCGAAGGGATAGTGCTGTAGCTTTCCGCCAGGTTGGCGTAGTTGCGGTACTGGCGCAGGGTGGTAGCGCGTTGCACGGGGTTGGCTTCGCTCGGCATGCTGAACAGCGCAACCTTGGCGCGCACCAATGCACGGTAGGCTTTATAGAAGTTCAGGAGCTCCAGGCCCTGGTAGTCGCCGGTCAATTCCAGATACTGACTTATGAAGCGCCGTGCCAGGCATTTCAGGCCACGATCTTCCAGGTCCATCGCCAAAAAAGCGGTGTCGGCGTACACGTCGGTAAAGCGGAAAGGCTCGTTGAACTCGATGCAGTCGAAGATCACCACGCGGCCATCGATCAGCGTGGCGTTGCCCAGGTGAATGTCGCCGTGGCATTCGCGGGTATAGCCATCGAGCTTGCGCTGCGCAAGCAAAGGCTTGAGGCGTTCGAAGCTGCTTTCAGCCCAGGCTTGCAGAGCCTCCAGCTGAGTCAGGTCGGCCTTGTCGCTGAGGAACGGGCGGATCTGGTCAAAGTTCTGGCGTACCGGAGCCATCACCTCTTCCGGCGTGCCGGCGGGGTGATCTTGCGGGACTTTGGGGGCGCTGAGGTGGAATTGCGCAATCTGCTTGGCCATCTCATCGATGTGCGCGCTGGTCAGTTCGCCGTTGGCTTGCAGGGTGCTGAGCATCTGGCTTTGCGGGAACTGGCGCATTTTCAGCGCGTACTCGATGGCCGGGCCATCGCCACCCAGTTGCGGCGCCTCGGCAGTGCCGGTAAGCGGCAACACTTCAAGATACAAATCTTCGGTCAGGCGCTGGTTGAGGCGCAGTTCCTCGTGGCAGAAATGCCCGCGGTCGTCCAGATTGGTGAAGTCCAGGAAGCCGAAGTTCATCGGTTTCTTCAGCTTATATGCATAGGGGCCCGTCAGTATCACCCAGGAAATATGGGTCTCGATGACTTGAAACGCGTCAACCGGATGAGGGTACAAGGCCGGGTTTTGCAGGGCAGCGATCAGGGTCTGGCTCACGGGCGATCCTTCAAAGTCGGGGGAAAATCATGGGGGGCATTATGGCTGCTGATGCCAGTCGTGCAAACCGCTGTCCGGCTCATGTTGATCATCAATAAAGTGCGTATAATCCGCCGCCATGACTCGAACCCGATCTCCCCGTTCCCGTAAAAAACCTCCTTCCCGCGGCCCGCGCCCTTGGCTGGGCTGGGTGATCAAGCTTGGCCTTGTGGGCCTTGTGGCGGTCGCCGGCCTTGCGGTGTACCTCGATGCCGTGGTGCAGGAAAAATTCTCCGGCAAGCGCTGGACGATTCCGGCCAAGGTGTATGCACGCCCGCTGGAGCTGTTCTCTGGTCAGAAGCTGAGCAAGGAAGACTTCCTTACCGAGCTCGATGCGCTGGGCTACCGCCGCGAACCCGTGAGCAATGGCCCTGGCGCTGCGGCGGTCAGCGGTAATACCGTCGACCTGAACACCCGTGGCTTCCAGTTCTACGAAGGCCTGGAAAAAGCCCAGCCGGTGCGCGTGCGTTTCTCTGGCGATTATGTGGCTGAGCTGTCCTCGCTCAATGGCTCCAAGCTGCCGGTGGTGCGTCTCGAACCGTTGCTGATCGGCGGTATTTACCCGAAGAACCTTGAAGATCGCATCCTGATCAAGCTCGATCAGGTACCGCCGTATCTGCTCGAAACCCTGGTCGCTGTCGAAGACCGCGATTTCTATAGCCATTGGGGTGTGTCGCCGAAGTCGATCGCCCGTGCTATCTGGGTCAACACGTCCGGCGGCAAGATGACCCAGGGCGGCAGTACGCTGACCCAGCAACTGGTCAAGAACTTCTACCTGACCAACGAACGCAGCCTGACCCGTAAACTCACCGAAGCCATGATGGCGATGTTGCTGGAGCTGCATTACAGCAAGCAGGAAATCCTCGAGGCTTACCTCAACGAGGTATTCGTCGGTCAGGATGGCCAGCGCGCCGTGCACGGTTTCGGCCTGGCCAGCCAGTTCTTCTTCGGGCAGCCGTTGTCCGAGTTGAAATTGCATCAGGTTGCGTTGCTGGTGGGGATGGTCAAGGGGCCGTCCTATTACAACCCGCGCCGCAACCCGGAGCGTGCGCTTGAACGTCGCAACCTGGTGCTCGATGTATTGGAGCAGCAGGGTGTCGCCACCGCTGAGCAAGTGGCCGCTGCCAAGAAAATGCCACTGGGTGTGACAACCCGCGGCAAGCTGGCGGATAGCTCATTCCCGGGCTTTATCGACCTGGTCAAGCGCCAACTGCGCGAAGACTACCGCGACGAAGACTTGACCGAAGAGGGGCTGCGGATCTTCACCAGCTTCGACCCCATCTTGCAGATGAAGGCCGAAGCGTCGGTCAACGACACCTTCAAGCGCCTGACTGGCCGTAAGGGCTCGGATGAAGTCGAGGCCGCCATGGTCGTGACCAATCCGGAAACCGGGGAGGTCCAGGCCATGATCGGCAGCCGCCAGGCCAGTTTCGCCGGTTTCAACCGCGCACTGGATGCCGTGCGGCCGATTGGCTCGCTGGTCAAGCCTGCGGTTTATCTCACTGCACTGGAAAAACCCAGCAAGTACACGCTGACCAGTTGGCTGTCCGATGACCCGCTGTCGATCAAAGGCGCGGATGGCCAGGTATGGACGCCCAAGAACTTCGACCGCCGTTCCCATGGCACGGTGTTCCTGTATCAAGGATTGGCGCATTCCTACAACATCTCGACCTCGCGTCTGGGGCTTGAAGTGGGTGTGCCGAACGTGCTGAAGACTCTGGCGCGACTGGGAGTCGAACGTGAATTCCCGGCGTTCCCGTCCATGCTCCTGGGCGCTGCGGCCATGACGCCGATGGAAGTGACCACCATGTACCAGACCCTGGCCAATGGTGGCTTCAATACGCCGATGCGCGGTATTCGCAGTGTGCTGACCGCCGATGGCGAACCGCTCAAGCGTTACCCGTTCCAGATTCAGCAGCGCTTCGACGCGGGCTCCATCTACCTCATCCAGAACGCCATGCAGCGCGTGATGCGCGAGGGTACGGGGCGTTCGGTCTACAGCGTGCTGCCGTCGAACCTGACCCTGGCGGGCAAGACCGGTACCAGCAACGACTCCCGCGACAGCTGGTTCGCAGGTTTCGGCCAAGATGTACTGGCCGTGGTATGGCTGGGGCGCGACGACAATGGCAAGACGCCGTTCACCGGTGCCACCGGCGCGCTGCAGGTATGGACCAGTTTCATGCGCAAGGCTGACCCGTTGCCGCTCAACATGCCGCAGCCGGACAATATTGTGCAGGCCTGGATTGATCCGCACACCGGCCAAGGCTCCGATGCCAACTGTCCGGGCGCGGTGCAGATGCCGTATATTCGCGGCAGCGAACCACCACCCGGTGCCGCGTGCGGTGGCAGTACACCTGCTGACGCGGAATCGGTGATGGATTGGGTCAAGGGCTGGATGAATTAAGCAAAGAGGGTTTCAAGTGAACAAGTTGTGGATTCCAGCAATTACGGCTCTGGTTTTGCTCGGCGGTTGCTCCAGCGTGCAGCGCGGCTCTATCCCTGTGGTGGACTCAAGCACGTCCGTTTCCAATAACGACCGCATTTCGGCCAATGGCGGCTTCCGTCAGACCGTGGTCAAACGGCCTGCCCAAGCTGCAACCCAGGCAATTCCCCAGGATTCCGGCGTCGTAGTGATGGTGCCCGGCAGTGGGGCTGCAACCTCGGCGCCTATCAGTGCCGAGCCATGGACCCCAGGCCCAAGCACTTCCGGGCCGGTGAACTCCACGCCGATTCAAACCGCGCCGGTCAATCAGGGCACCTACAACATGCCTTCGACGCCGAGCGGTATTCCGTCATCGTCCAGTGCGGGCGGGTTGTCGGCGGACGAACAACTTGATGGCCCGGTGCTGGCGTTGCTCACCACCGCTCAGCAGCAGCAGGCGGGTGGCGATTTGAATGGCGCCTCGTCGAGCCTTGAACGTGCCCAGCGCGTGGCGCCGCGTGAGCCACAAGTGCTCTATCGCCTGGCCCAGGTGCGCATGGCTCAGGGCGATGCGCCCCAGGCGGAGCAATTCGCTCGCCGTGGCCTGAGCCTGGCCAATGGGCGCCCAGACCTGCAAGCCAGCCTGTGGGCCTTGATCGGGGATGCGCGTGCCGCCCAGGGCGATGCAGCGGGTGCCGCCCAGGCGCGGCAAAAAGCCAAGGTCAGCCTCTGATGGATGCGCGTTTTCCCGCGATTGCCGAGCAGTTATTGTTGATCGAGCGCGAACTGCGCGTGCAGGGCTGGTGGGATGAAGTATCCCCTGGTGTTGAAGCCCTCAGCAGTGTCGAACCCTTTTCCGTCGATACTCTGGACTTCCACCAATGGCTGCAGTGGATCTTCCTCGCGCGTATGAAGCAAATCCTGGAACAGGACCTGCCCTTGCCGAATGCGTCGGGGATCCTGGAAATGGCCGAGATGGTCTACGCCGACCGGCCGCGGGAGAGCCTCGGCTTGCGTAACGCGCTGAAAAAGTTCGATCAATTGATCGCCGACGCTCGTTAATTGCCTGACTGCCGGTTTTTCCGGCAGTCTTGCGCACATTTCTACCGCTTGACGACATTCAGGCGAGTTTTATCCCTCCTCAAAGCCCTTTCTTCTGCGTTCTCATGCGCTTAGTTGGAAAAAAGCGCAATTATTGCTTGACTTGAAGGGCGTGAAACAGAAGAATCCAAAGTCCGCTGTATCGGGACTGCCAGAAGCAGGCCCGCTCAGCAGATCATGAGGCGCACATCCGCGCCGACCTGTAACACCCGCAACGCGTTACCTCGCGCTGGGTGGGAAAAGCCCGCAACACTTGGGACGATCCCAATACTTGCTCAGTCAGTGCTGACGTAGTCGGCGACCACCGTCGCTCATGCTCTGTTGAGAAGTAAACCTATTAAGACCCGTCGGTTTTTTAACGGACGGTATTCTGGCGTTTTAGAGGTGAACAACGTGGAGCTTTTATCTGGCGGTGAGATGCTCGTCCGCTTTTTGCGTGACGAAGGCGTCGACTATATCTACGGGTACCCAGGTGGTGCTCTGCTGCATGTCTACGACGCACTGTTCAAGGAACCGGCTGTTACCCACATCCTGGTTCGCCACGAACAGGCCGCGACCCATATGGCTGACGGTTACGCCCGTGCCACCGGTAAAGCCGGCGTGGTACTGGTAACCTCCGGCCCAGGCGCAACCAATGCCATCACCGGCATCGCGACTGCGTATATGGACTCCATCCCGATGGTGATCATCTCTGGCCAGGTGCCTAGCACCATGGTCGGCACCGACGCTTTCCAGGAAACCGACATGATCGGTATTTCCCGCCCGATTGTGAAACACAGCTTCATGATCAAGCACGCGTCGGAAATCCCGGAAGTCATGAAAAAGGCGTTTTACCTCGCACAGTCCGGTCGCCCGGGCCCTGTGGTGGTCGATATCCCGAAAGACATGACCAACCCGGCCGAAAAATTCGAATACGTTTTTCCCAAGAAAGCCAAGCTGCGTTCCTACAGTCCGGCCGTCCGTGGGCACTCGGGGCAGATCCGCAAGGCGGCAGAAATGCTCCTGGCGGCCAAGCGCCCCGTGTTGTACTCCGGCGGTGGCGTGATTCTGGGCGGCGGTTCCGCGCCACTCACCGAACTGGCCAAGCTGCTCAACCTGCCGGTGACCAACACCCTGATGGGCCTCGGCGCATTCCCGGGTTCGGACCGTCAGTTTGTCGGCATGCTCGGCATGCACGGCAGCTACACCGCCAACCTCACCATGCACCACGCCGATGTGATCCTCGCCGTGGGCGCGCGGTTCGATGACCGAGTGATCAACGGCGCGAGCAAATTCTGCCCGAATGCCAAGATCATCCACATCGACATCGACCCGGCGTCCATCTCCAAGACCATCAAGGCCGATGTGCCAATCGTGGGGCCTGTAGAAAGTGTACTGACCGAAATGGTCGCTGCACTCAAGGACATCGGCGAAACGCCGAACAAGGAGTCCGTTGCCAGTTGGTGGAAGCAGATCGACGAATGGCGCGGTGATCGCGGCCTGTTCCCTTATGACAAGGGCGACGGCAGCATCATCAAGCCACAAACCGTGATCGAAACCCTGTGCGAAGTGACCAAGGGCGACGCCTTTGTGACCTCCGACGTTGGCCAGCACCAGATGTTCGCGGCGCAGTACTACAAGTTCGACAAGCCTAACCGCTGGATCAACTCCGGTGGCCTCGGCACGATGGGCTTTGGTTTCCCTGCGGCCATGGGGGTGAAACTGAGCTTCCCGGATGCCGACGTTGCCTGCGTCACCGGCGAAGGCAGCATCCAGATGAACATCCAAGAACTGTCGACGTGCCTGCAATACGGTCTTCCCGTGAAGATCGTCTGCTTGAACAACGGCGTGCTCGGCATGGTTCGTCAATGGCAGGACATGAGCTACGGTAGCCGTCACTCCCATTCCTACATGGAATCGTTGCCGGATTTCATCAAGTTGGTTGAAGCCTATGGGCACGTCGGCATTCGCATCACTGATTTGAAAGATCTGAAGCCGAAGATGGAAGAAGCGTTCGCCATGAAGGACCGCCTGGTGTTCATCGATATTCAGGTGGATACCAGCGAGCACGTCTACCCGATGCAGATCAAAGACGGCTCTATGCGCGACATGTGGCTGAACAAGACGGAGCGTACTTAATCATGCGGCATATTATCTCCCTGCTTCTGGAGAACGAACCCGGCGCCTTGTCCCGTGTTGTCGGCCTGTTTTCGCAACGCAACTACAACATTGAAAGCCTGACCGTGGCCCCGACCGAAGACCCGACCCTGTCGCGCCTGACGTTGACCACCGTAGGCCACGATGAGGTGATCGAGCAGATCACCAAGAACCTCAACAAGCTGATCGAAGTGGTCAAGCTGGTCGACCTGTCGGAAAGCGCTCACATCGAGCGCGAACTGATGCTGGTCAAGGTCAAGGCCACGGGTGCCCAGCGCGCCGAGATCAAACGCACTACCGATATTTATCGCGGGCAGATCGTCGATGTGAGCGCCAGCGTTTATACCGTTCAACTGACCGGTACCAGCGACAAACTGGACAGCTTCATCCAGTCGATCGGGACGGCCTCGATTCTGGAAACCGTACGCAGTGGTGTCACCGGGATTGCCCGTGGCGACAAAGTACTCAGCATCTAACCCAATTAGCGAATGGCCTTACGGCCTGGATATATAGAGGAACCTCATGAAAGTTTATTACGATAAAGATTGTGACCTGTCGATCATCCAGGGCAAGAAAGTCGCCATCATCGGCTACGGTTCCCAGGGTCACGCTCAAGCGTGCAACCTGAAAGATTCTGGCGTTGACGTGACCGTTGGCCTGCGTAAAGGCTCGGCCACTGTCGCCAAGGCTGAAGCCCATGGCCTGAAAGTGACCGACGTTGCTTCTGCTGTTGCGGCTGCCGACCTGGTCATGATCCTGACCCCGGACGAGTTCCAGTCCTCGCTGTACAAGAACGAAATCGAGCCGAACATCAAGAAGGGCGCTACCCTGGCCTTCTCCCACGGCTTCGCGATTCACTACAACCAGGTCGTGCCGCGCGCTGACCTCGACGTGATCATGATCGCGCCGAAAGCACCGGGCCACACCGTGCGCTCCGAGTTCGTCAAAGGCGGCGGTATCCCTGACCTGATCGCGATCTACCAGGATGCGTCGGGCAACGCCAAGAACGTTGCACTGTCCTACGCTGCTGGCGTGGGTGGCGGTCGTACCGGCATCATCGAAACTACCTTCAAGGACGAGACCGAAACCGACCTGTTCGGTGAGCAAGCCGTTCTGTGCGGCGGTACCGTTGAGCTGGTAAAAGCTGGTTTCGAAACCCTGGTTGAAGCTGGCTACGCGCCGGAAATGGCCTACTTCGAATGCCTGCACGAACTCAAGCTGATCGTTGACCTCATGTACGAAGGCGGTATCGCCAACATGAACTACTCGATCTCCAACAACGCCGAGTACGGCGAGTACGTGACCGGTCCGGAAGTGATCAACGCCGAGTCCCGTCAGGCCATGCGCAACGCCCTGAAACGTATTCAGGACGGCGAATACGCCAAAATGTTCATCAGCGAAGGCGCTACCGGCTACCCTTCGATGACCGCCAAGCGTCGTAACAACGCCGCTCACGGTATCGAAGTCATCGGCGAGCAACTGCGCTCCATGATGCCGTGGATCGGTGCCAACAAGATCGTCGACAAAGCCAAGAACTAAGTCGTACGCATCAAGGGAAAACGCGGCTTAGGCCGCGTTTTTTCGTTTGAGGGGTTGGTTCTGGTATAAAGCTGCATCGTTTGCAGGCGAACACTCGCTGCAAGTATCTGTCGAATTTTTCACACCGTTGCAAGGTAAAGTCCATGAGCGAACGTCCCGAAGAGCCAAACCAGGCTTCCGACGCCGAAAGCATGCTGCCGATTGATGAACATGTCGAAGAAGGGCATGACGCCGAAGGCCGCAAGGTCCGGCATCGTGGCATCTATCTGCTGCCCAACCTGTTCACCACGGCGAATCTGTTCGCCGGCTTCTACTCCATCATCAACTCCATGAGTGCCCAGAGCGCGCTGGCGGCGGGTGATGCGGCGAGTGCCAGCAAATACTTTGGCTTTGCTGCTATCGCAATTTTCGTGGCCATGGTGCTCGACGGCCTGGATGGTCGCGTGGCGCGTATGACCAATACTCAAAGTGCTTTTGGCGCCGAGTACGACTCGTTGTCGGACATGGTTGCCTTTGGTGTTGCCCCCGCACTGCTGGCGTTTGCCTGGGCATTGGGTGACATGGGCAAGGTCGGCTGGATGGTTGCCTTCATCTATGTCGCGGGTGCCGCTTTGCGCCTGGCGCGCTTCAACACCCAGGTAGGGACTGCCGACAAGCGCTACTTCATCGGCCTTGCCAGCCCGGCAGCGGCGGGTGTTGTCGCGGGGATTGTATGGGCGTTCAGTGACTACGGGATTCAGGGATCGAAGATGTCGTTCCTGGTTGCCCTGATGGTGGCAGCGGCCGGCATGCTGATGGTCAGCAACATCAAGTACAACAGCTTCAAGGAATTTGACCTCAAGGGGCGCGTGCCTTTCGTGGCCATCCTTGTGGTGGTGCTGGTGTTCGCGGTCGTGTTCAGTGATCCACCGCGTATCCTGCTGCTGGCGTTCCTGGCCTATGCGGCTTCTGGCCCGATTCAGTACTTGTTGCGTCTGCGTCGGGACAAAACATTGTCTTAATGTAATTTCCCCCATACTCCGCAGTCTATTGGTGCATCAGTTCTCCAACGCTGCGGAGTTACCATGTTAATCAAATTACCCAAAGCGTCCGATTGTCACGAATCGGATGTCACGCCTGAATCTTTCTATCTCTCTCGCCGCAGCCTGCTCGGTGGTGCGCTTGCCGGTGTTGCCGCCAGCAGCTTGCCGCGTTGGGCCAGTGCCGGCGATGCTTCGCGGTATGCCGACGTCGAGCCGGGCAGTGCGCCCAACTGGTTTACGGAAAAACTTCCGAATGCGAAGTGGCAGTCGGTGACGGTCAAAGATGAGGCCATCACGCCATTCAAGGACGCAACTCACTACAACAACTTCTATGAGTTCGGGACAGGCAAGGGCGACCCGGCAACGAATGCGGGCTCGCTCAAGACGCAGCCCTGGAGTGTGGTGATTGATGGTGAAGTCGCAAAACCTGGGCGCTATGCCCTGGAAGACTTCATGAAACCCTATGCGCTGGAAGAGCGCATCTACCGCCTGCGTTGCGTCGAGGCATGGTCCATGGTGATTCCGTGGATAGGCTTTCCCATCTCGGCGTTGCTCAAGCAGGTCGAGCCAACCTCCAAAGCCAAGTACATCCGTTTTGAAACCCTTCAGGATCCCAAGAGCATGCCTGGGCAACGCTCAAGTTTCGGCTTGATCGATTGGCCTTATGTGGAAGGGCTGCGCCTGGATGAGGCGATGAATCCGTTGGCGATCCTCGCTGTGGGCATGTACGGGCGGGAGTTGCCTAACCAGAACGGTGCACCGTTGCGCTTGGTGGTGCCGTGGAAGTATGGCTTCAAGAGTGTGAAGTCCATCGTGCGTATCAGTCTGGTCAGTGAGCAGCCGAAAACGACGTGGCAGAGTATTGCAGCTGATGAGTATGGGTTTTATGCGAATGTGAATCCTACGGTCGATCACCCGCGCTGGACCCAGGCGCGGGAGCGCCGTCTGCCGAGCGGCCTGTTTAGTCCGAATGTGCGCGAGACGCAGATGTTCAATGGCTATTCGGATGAGGTCGCTTCTTTATATACAGGCCTCGATCTGCGGAAGAACTACTGATGCGCTATCCCATCTGGCGCATCGGCGTGTTTGTAGCCGCAGCAGTGTGGCCATTGCTCTGGTTGTATGAAGCGTGGAGTTCTGCGCTGGGGCCTGATCCAGGCAAGGTGCTCGTTGATCGCCTGGGTTTGGGGACGCTCATTTTATTGCTGATCACGCTTGCTATGACGCCGCTGCAGAAGTTGAGCGGTTGGGCGGGGTGGATAGCAGTGCGACGACAGTTGGGGCTGTGGTGCTTTGCTTATGTTGTGCTGCACCTGGCGGCCTATTGTGTGTTTGTCCTGGGGCTGGATTGGTCGCAGCTCGGCGTAGAGTTGAGCAAGCGGCCCTACATCATTGTGGGGGCGCTGGGGTTTGTTGCTCTCCTTATGTTGGCCGTTACGTCGAACCGCTATAGCCAGCGTCGGTTGGGGAGTCGATGGAAGAAGCTGCACCGTCTGGTCTATGTGATTCTTGGGCTCGGTTTGCTGCACATGCTGTGGATAGTGCGGGCGGATCTGAAGGAGTGGGCTATCTACGCTTCTATAGGTGCGCTACTTCTGTTGATCCGCGTGCCGCCGGTAATGCGTCGAATCCCTCGCCTTATTGCTAAAAAAGCGCCTTCTGCAACAAAAGCGTAATTAAGCCTTGACGGCAGATTCTGGAGGCCTATAATTCGCCCCACTTCCGGCGCAGTCGAAACGGAAAACTCCTTGGCAAACAATGAGTTACGCAGTTTTCGGCAGCAAGTTGCTTCAGTTCATCGAGGCCAAAAGGGAGTTGAAAAAGAGGTGTTGACAGCAGCGTGTAACGCTGTAGAATTCGCCTCCCGCTTACGAGAGATCGCAAGCGCAAGTGGTTGAAGTTGTTGAAGAAATCTTCGAAAACTTCTGAAAATAACCACT
>NZ_JAEKCY010000022.1:0-94513 GCF_016405475.1 Pseudomonas sp. MF6767
ATCCCTTTTGCAGTATCGGTTAGTTATGCCTTACTCCTCTCTATCACCTTTCCTTATTGGCACTTTTTTCTTTTTTACTGATCCGCCGTCCACCGCCATCTACACTTGGTCGCTCGTCGGCAGCATCAGATGTGTAAGCGCAGGCAGTTGTGTTGCAGTAAATCCTGCGGCGTCACGGGGGTGCCATGCCGTGTCAGGTACTCCGGTGAAGCAACGATAACCTGCCCGGTAGAGCCGATAAGGCGAGCGGTCAGGGGGCTGTCGGCGAGGGGGCCGAAGCGGATGGCGACGTCGGCCTGGCCGCCGAGGATGTCCACTACTTCATCACCGAGCATCAGGTCGACGACGATGGCGGGATAGCGGGCGCTGAAGGCGGCGATCAGGGGGACGATGGTCATGCGGCCGTGGGCCAGTGCGGCGCTGACGCGCAGGCGTCCGCGTGGGGCGCCCTGGTCGGTGATGGCATCTTCGACTTCGGCCATGTCGGCGAGGATGCGTCGGGCGCCGCGCAGGTAGGCTTCGCCTTCGGCGGTGAAGGTGATGGCGCGGGTGGTGCGCAGTAGCAGACGGGTGCCGATGCGCTGTTCGGTGCGGGTGATGATGCGGCTGATGGCCGATGGGGTCAGCCCCAAGGCCCTGGCCGCACCCGACAGGCTGCCGTGCTCGGCGACCATAGTGAAGACTTCCATCTCTCCCGAGCGCCCGCCGATGTCCATTTGTGCCTCCTGCGCAAAGCTGTAGTTCCCAACCAAGGGCTACTGCTGCAAAAGGCAGGATTGTAGCATTTGGCTCACAGATGAGGAGTCACCCATGCGTATCAATCCCCCCCTTGTAGCATTGTCCGTCGGTGCCTTTGGCATCGGGGTCACAGAGTTTGCACCTATGGGCATGTTGCCCGGTATCGCCGCTGATCTTGATGTCTCCATTCCCGCTGCGGGGCTGTTGGTGAGCGCCTACGCCATGGGCGTGTTGATTGGCGCGCCGATCATGACCCTGGCGACGGCCAGGGTGCCCCGCCGTTATCTGCTGATAGGGCTGATGGCGATTTTTACCCTGGGTAATTTGCTGTCGGCGTTGGCCAGCAACTACCAGACGCTGATGATCGCCAGGCTGGTGACGTCGCTCAATCATGGGGCGTTCTTTGGGATTGGCTCGATTGTGGCCGCAAGCCTGGTGGCGCCCGAGAAGCGCGCGGGGGCCGTGGCGGCGATGTTCATGGGGCTGACCCTGGCGACCATTGGCGGCGTACCCCTGGCGACCTGGTTTGGCGAGAACTTTGGTTGGCGTACTGCGTTCTGGGGCATCAGTGGGCTTGGCGCGGTGGTCATGGCGGCGCTGTGGTGGGCCCTGCCCAATACTCCCGCGCCCAAGGGTGGCGGCCTGATGGCGGAAATCCGTGTGCTGGGGCGCGGGCCGGTGCTGGCCGCGCTGGCCCTGACCGTGGTGGGCTCGAGTGCGATGTTTACGGTATTCACCTACATCGCGCCGATTCTGCGCGATGTCACCCATGCCTCGACCAATTTCGTCACCGGGATGCTGGTGTTGTTCGGAATCGGGCTCACCCTGGGCAATGTGTGGGGTGGCAAGTCAGCGGACCGCTCAGTGGACCGCACTTTGATCATCTCGCTGGTGGTGTTGATTGCCGTGCTGTTGGCCTTTTCGGTGCTCATGCAATGGCCGTTGCCCGCGGCGTTGTCGATCCTGCTGTGGGGCGCTGCCAGCTTTGCCCTGGTGCCGCCGCTGCAGATGCGGGTGATGGAGGCCGCCAAAGACGCGCCTAACCTGGCTTCGGCGATGAACATCGGTGCGTTCAATTTTGGCAATGCGATTGGTGCGGCATTGGGAGGTGCAGTGATCAATGCCGGGCTCGGCTACCCGGCCATTTCCCTGGCAGGCGCACTGATGGCGGGCCTGGGCTTGCTGATGGTATTGGGGCTGAGCTGGCGTTCGCGGCGGGCCGACTCACGCGCTGGCCGGGAGGCGGTGCAAGCCTGAGTAGTGTTGCAGGTTGTTCGTCTAGACTTCATGCACCTTTCAACCCGAGGAGCCTTGCGATGAACAACAAAAATACGATCTGCCTCTGGTACAACGGCGATGCTCTGGAGGCAGCGACCTTCTACGCCAACACCTTCCCCGACAGCGAAGTAAAGGCCGTACACCGTGCGCCTGGCGACTACCCATCCGGCAAGCAGGGTGATGAGTTGACGGTTGAATTCACCGTACTGGGTATCCCCTGCGTGGGCCTCAATGGCGGCCCCCTGTTCAAGCACAGTGAAGCGTTTTCCTTTCAGGTGTCCACGGATAACCAGGAGGAAACCGACCGCTTTTGGCATGCCATCATCGACAACGATGGGCAGGCGAGCGCTTGCGGTTGGTGCAAGGACAAGTGGGGGCTGTCGTGGCAGATCTCGCCGCGGGTGTTGGTCGATGCAGTTACCAGTAAAGATCCTGCCGTCGCCAAGCGCGCATTTGAAGCGATGATGACCATGACCAAAATCGACATCGCTGCCATCGAAGCCGCCATTGCCGGAAACTGAACGGTGGGAGCGCTCGAGCCTTGGCGAGGCCGCGATGGCGGTGGGTCAGCCAGCGTAACAGCAGACAGCAACCACGATGCGAAGCGAGTCGCTCTTGATCTTAGGCGCCCCGTTAAACCGCGCTGGCGGATTACGGGCACACCGAGCCTAGGCGAGGTGCCGAGTGGTGGGGCAAGAGCGTTTTGCTTACTTTGGCCTGGGCCGGCATCCCGGCTTTTGCAAAGTGAGCCGCCGTCAGGGCGGAACCATCGGTGGCCGTTACCTTAATAATGGATATGTACTCGGTCAGATCCAATATCCCGGTCGGCTGGCAGACCGCCTTCGCAGGCAAGCCAGCTCCCACATTTGAATCGCGGCGCGTTAGTTAGATCGACGCCGGCTGTCAGGCCGTCACGGGAGCAAGCTCCCTCGCCACAGGTTCAGCGTCGCACCAAATTTGTGTAGATACCTATGACCATCGCAGGCAAGCCAGCTCCTACATCTGGATTGCGCGCCCTCCCCCATGCGGCAAAAAAAGTCATACAACGGACGCCCGGTTGCGACACCGTCAATACCGGCCTATGTTCCAAGCCATGCTGTTTTTTTGCTGTCCCCCGCCCTGCGCCCATCCCGTAACCAGGAGACGACATGCCCACCCCTTCACGCCCCGCTGTACTCGAACTGATCGGCAATACCCCGCTGGTCAAGGTCAGCCGCTTCGATACCGGCCCCTGCACGCTGTTTCTCAAGCTTGAATCGCAAAACCCCGGCGGTTCCATCAAGGACCGCATCGGCCTGGCAATGATCGACGCCGCTGAACGCGACGGTCGTTTGCGCCCTGGCGGTACCATCATTGAAGCCACCGCTGGCAATACCGGCCTGGGCCTGGCGCTGGTGGGCCGGGCCAAGGGTTACCGGGTGGTGTTGGTGGTGCCCGACAAGATGTCCACGGAAAAGGTGCTGCACCTGAAGGCCATGGGCGCCGAGGTGCATATCACCCGTTCCGATGTGGGCAAGGGCCACCCCGAGTATTACCAGGACGTGGCGGCACGTTTGGCCAAAGGTATTCCGGGCTCGTTCTTCGCCGACCAGTTCAATAACCCGGCCAACCCCTTGGCCCACGAGACCAGTACCGCGCCGGAGATTTGGGCGCAGACCCAGCACGATGTGGACGCGATTGTGGTGGGCGTCGGCTCGGCCGGCACCCTCACCGGCCTCACGCGTTTCTTCAAGCGCGTGCAACCCGAACTGGCCATGGTGCTGGCCGACCCGGTCGGTTCGGTAATGGCCGAATACAGCCGCAGCCGCACCCTGGAAACTCCCGGTTCCTGGGCCGTTGAAGGGATAGGCGAAGACTTCATCCCTTCGATTGCCGACCTGTCCAGCGTGCGCCACGCCTACTCCATCAGTGATGCAGACAGCTTCGACCACGCCCGCCAATTGCTCAAGGCCGAAGGCATACTCGGCGGCTCATCCACCGGCACACTGCTCGCCGCGGCCTTGCGCTACTGCCGCGAGCAAACCGAGCCCAAGCGCGTGGTCACCTTCGTCTGCGACACCGGTACGCGCTACCTGTCGAAGGTTTACAACGACCAGTGGATGAACGACGCCGGCCTGTTGCAGTACAAACACTACGGCGACCTGCGCGATCTGATCGCGCGCCGCTTCGAAGACGGCCGCGTGATCAGCGTAAGCCCCGACGACACCCTGCTCACCGCCTTCCAGCGCATGCGCCTGGCGGACGTGTCGCAACTGCCGGTGCTTGTCGATGGCCAGACCCTGGTGGGAGTGATCGACGAGTCCGACATCCTGCTGGGCCTGCACCACGACGCCGCAGATTTTTCCATGACCGTCGCCAGCGCCATGACCAACACCCTGCACACCCTGGCCCCCAACGCCAGCCTGGCCGAACTGCAGGCTGAACTGGATCGCGGCCTGGTCGCCATCATTGCCGACGCCGCAGGCTTTCATGGCCTGATCACCCGCGTCGACCTGCTTAACCACCTACGGAGATCCCTTGCATGAGCCAGCCCGATAAAAGCGCGTTTGCCACCCGTGTGATCCACGCCGGGCAGTCACCCGACCCGACCACGGGCGCGCTGATGCCGCCGATCTACGCCAACTCCACCTACCTGCAAGACAGCCCCGGCGTACACAAGGGTTTTGACTATGGCCGCTCCCATAACCCCACGCGTTTCGCCCTGGAACGCTGCGTGGCCGACCTTGAAGGCGGCAGCCAGGCATTTGCGTTTGCCTCGGGGCTGGCGGCGATCTCCACCGTGCTCGAACTGCTGGATGCTGGCGCGCATATCGTCTCGGGCAATGACCTGTACGGCGGCACTTTCCGGCTGTTCGACAAAGTGCGCCAGCGCAGTGCCGGGCACCGTTTCAGCTATGTCGACCTCAGCGACTTGTCGGCGTTTGAAGCGTCATTGCAGGACGACACGCGCATGGTCTGGGTCGAAACCCCAAGCAACCCGCTGCTGAGCCTGACCGACCTGCGCGCCGTGGCCCGCATCTGCCGTGCCCGCGGGATTATCTGCGTGGCCGACAATACCTTTGCCAGCCCCTGGATCCAGCGCCCGCTGGAGTTGGGCTTCGACATCGTGGTGCACTCCACCACCAAATACCTCAATGGGCATTCTGATGTGATCGGTGGTATCGCTGTTGTCGGTGATAACGCTGAATTGGCCGAACGCCTGGGCTTCCTGCAAAACTCCATCGGCGCCATCGCCGGGCCGTTCGATGCCTTCCTGACCCTGCGCGGGGTAAAAACCCTGGCGCTGCGCATGGAGCGCCATTGCAGCAATGCCCTGGACCTGGCCACCTGGCTGGAGCAACAGCCGCAAGTGTCACGGGTTCACTACCCGGGCCTCAAATCCCACCCACAGCACGACCTGGCGAAACAGCAGATGCGCGGCTTTGGCGGGATGATTTCAGTGGACTTGAACAGCGACTTGGCCGGCGCGACGCGCGTTCTGGAAAACGTGAAGATCTTCGCCCTGGCCGAGAGCCTGGGGGGCGTGGAAAGCCTGATCGAGCACCCGGCGATCATGACCCATGCCAGCATCCCGGCGGCGACGCGAGCGCAATTGGGGATTGGCGATGGGCTGGTGCGCTTGTCGGTGGGGGTTGAAGATGTGGAGGATTTGCGCGCCGATCTGGCGCAAGCCTTGGCCCACATCTAACTCAATTTGATCGTTCTTACGCTCCGCGTGGGAACGCATCCGGTGACGCTCTGCGTCACGCTTGGGGACGCAGAGCGTCCCTGACTGCATTCCCACGCGGAGCGTCGGAACGATCAGTGTGTATCAGCCTTGGGTGATGCTGGCCCGCGCCGCATGCAGCTTCTTGTAGCTGTCGATCAAGCGCAAATGCCGATCCAGGCCTTCCAGCTTCATGCTGGTCGGCGTCAGCCCATAAAAGCGCACACTGCCGTCAACCGAACCGATCACCGCGTCCATGCGCTCATTACCGAACATGCGCCGGAAGTTGGCCTCGTAGTCAGCCAGCTCGAGGTCATCATCCAGTTCCATCTCCAGCACCGCGTTCATCGCCTGGTAAAACAGGCCGCGCTCAACGGTGTTGTCGTTGTACTGCAGGAACATCTCTACGCATTCCTTAGCCTCTTCATACTGCTTCAGCGCCAGGAAGATCAGCAGTTTCAGCTCCAGGATGGTCAACTGGCCCCACGCGGTGTTGTCGTCGAACTCAATGCCAATCAACGTAGTGATATCGGTGTAGTCGTCCAGCTCACTTTCTATCAGGCGCTCGACCAACGCCTGCAGCTCCTCCTCGCTGAGGCGATGCAGGTTGAGGATGTCTTCGCGGAAAAACAGCGCCTTGTTGGTGTTGTCCCAGATCAGGTCATCCACCGGGTAGATTTCCGAGTAGTCCGGCACCAGGATGCGGCAGGCAGTAGCGCCCAGGTGCTCATACACCGCCATGTACGACTCTTTGCCCATGCCTTCGAGGATGCCGAACAGCGTGGCGGCTTCCTGGGCGTTGGAGTCTTCGCCCTGGCCGGAGAAGTCCCACTCGACAAATTCATAATCCGACTGGGCACTGAAGAAGCGCCACGACACTACGCCGCTGGAATCGATAAAGTGCTCGACGAAGTTGTTCGGCTCGGTGACCGCCTGGCCTTCGAAGGTCGGCTGCGGCAGGTCGTTCAAGCCTTCGAAGCTACGGCCTTGCAGCAGCTCGGTGAGGCTGCGTTCCAGCGCCACTTCCAGGCTGGGGTGCGCGCCGAACGAAGCGAACACGCCGCCGGTACGCGGGTTCATCAAGGTCACGCACATCACCGGGAATTCACCGCCCAGGGACGCATCCTTGACCAGCACCGGAAAGCCCTGGGCTTCCAGGCCTTCGATACCCGCCAGGATGCCCGGGTACTTGGCCAGCACTTCGGCGGGGACGTCCGGCAGCGCAAATTCGCCTTCGATGATTTCGCGCTTCACCGCCCGCTCGAAAATCTCCGACAGGCACTGTACCTGGGCTTCGGCCAAGGTATTGCCGGCGCTCATGCCGTTGCTCAGGTAGAGGTTTTCGATCAGGTTGGACGGAAAATACACCACCTCGCCATCGGACTGACGCACGAACGGCAGGGAGACAATGCCACGGGCTTCGTTGCCGGAGTTGGTGTCGAACAGGTGTGAACCGCGCAGCTCGCCCTCGCGGTTGTAGACTTTCAGGCAGTAGGCATCGAGGATTTCACTCGGCAGCTCATCGTTGGGGCCCGGCTGGAACCAACGCTCGTCCGGGTAATGCACGAACGGCGCGTTGGCCAGATCCTCACCCCAGAACTGGTCGTTGTAAAAGAAGTTGCAGTTCAGACGCTCGATGAACTCACCCAGCGCCGACGCCAGCGCGCCCTCTTTGGTCGCGCCTTTGCCGTTGGTAAAGCACATCGGCGAATGGGCGTCGCGGATATGCAGCGACCACACGTTGGGCACGATATTGCGCCACGAGGCAATCTCGATCTTCATGCCCAGGCCCGCGAGAATCGCCGACATGTTGGCGATGGTCTGCTCCAGCGGCAGGTCCTTGCCGGCAATGTAGGTGCCTGCTGCGGACGTGGAGTTGGGCATCAACAGCGCCTGGGCATCGGCGTCGAGGTTCTCGACTTCCTCAATCACGAATTCCGGCCCGGCCTGCACCACTTTCTTCACGGTGCAGCGGTCGATGGAACGCAGGATGCCTTGGCGGTCCTTGTCGGAGATATCTGCGGGCAATTCGACCTGGATCTTGAAAATCTGGTTGTAGCGGTTTTCCGGGTCGACGATGTTGTTCTGCGACAGGCGAATATTCTCGGTGGGAATATTGCGCGTCTGGCAGTACAACTTCACAAAGTACGCCGCACACAACGCCGACGAAGCCAGGAAGTAGTCGAATGGCCCCGGTGCCGAACCATCGCCCTTGTAGCGGATGGGCTGGTCGGCAATGACCGTGAAGTCATCGAACTTGGCTTCAAGCCGAAGGTTGTCGAGAAAGTTGACCTTAATTTCCATGCGGGCACACCAGAATAACGAGCTAAACAAATTGGCCGCCATTATGAAGCGTTTCGCCGGGAAGTCTCAGGGTTTTGCGTATGGGCTGCTGATCGGTGCTAACGTCCACCCTGTGGGAGCGCGTTGCTCCAGTTAGATAATGTTCACCACCGCCAGGACAGGCCATGGAACCGATAGCGACGAACGCCGCACTGTTGATCATCGATATGCAAAAAGGCATGGCCGATCCCACACTAGGCCGCCGCAACAACCCAGACGCTGAGCAGCACATACAGCAATTGCTCAATGCCTGGCGCCAGGCGCAACGCCCGATCATTCATGTGCGGCATATCTCCCGCTCTGGCGCTTCGGTGTTCCGGCCAGGCCAGCCCGGCTGTGAGTTCCAGGATGCGCTGCACCCTCTGGCCCATGAGCATGTGGTGGAAAAAAACGTACCGGATGCATTCAGCGCCACGGGCCTGGAGCGCTGGCTGCACCTGCGCTCGATCCAGCAGTTGGTGATCGTCGGGGTCATCACCAACAATTCAGTGGAATCCACCGCACGCTCGGGCGGCAACCTGGGGTTCGACGTGATCGTGGCGGCGGATGCGTGTTTTACCTTCGATCAAACCGACTTGTCGGGACGGCTGTGGGCCGCAGAGGATGTGCATGCGTTGTCGCTCAGTAACTTGGCGATGGACTATGCAAGGGTGTTCAATACCGGGGAAATATTAGATCCATGTAACCCGCGATGCGCTTTTTGATGCAATGCTGCACCTGTGGCGAGGGAGCTTGCTCCCGTGACAGCCCTAAAGCCGCCGCTTACCTAAATGTCGCCCCGATTCGCCTGCCCCCATCGTTCATGGAAAACGGCTAAAACACCCCGGCATCCTCCAGCATTTGCGGCAACGCCTGCGGCCATACCGTATCGCTCGTCGCGAGCAGCGCCTCTGCCGACCACCAATGATGATCCGCCATCACCTGGGTCTCCTCTACTGTCCATTCGGCCCTGGAAAGCGCGTCGCTGGATGCATGCACAACGAAGTACCGCTCTACTGCCAACACGGTTTCACCGCTGGGTAACATCAACGGGAAACTACGCTCTGCCACGGATTCCCCAACGCTGCTGAAGGTGATACCCGTCTCTTCGCGCAACTCACGAATCGCAGCGCTGTGGAAGCTCTCCCCTGCCTCCACGCCACCGCCGGGCGTGGCCCAGTAATCCTGGCCGGCCAGGGCGCCGTCTTTATGCACGAAGCGAAACAGCAACACTTGCTGTGCAGGGTTGATGACCAGTAATCGTGCGGCTTTGCGTTCACGCATCTGATTGATTCCTTTCTATAAGAGCCGAAACCATCCAACTCAAAAATGCCCGTAGGCGTGTCGTAAATGCCTCGCCCTCGGCGCTCGGGTTGCGTGCCTCAAACAGGAAGTAGGCGATTTGCACGCGCATGGTCGGGTAATGCTGAACGAACAGCCCGACGTAGTCTTCCAGGGTTTGCGGCCAGGTTTGCGCATCCTCGGCTCGCAGGGTGTGGGTAGCGCGGATCAAGGCCCGCGATGCTTCCCGCTGCAGGTCAAGCCGTGTGCGTTCAGTACTGGCCTGTTCGATGCGCAACAGGTACGCCGTGAGCGCCTGTTCAAAATCGCCGTTGACCGCCAGGGCGATGGCACGGGACGGGCGAAACGGTTCGACGTGCAGTGACAGGTCTTCGCCCCAGAGACAGCGGCAATGATGTTTGAGCCAGAAGCCCCAACTGTTTAGGTTTTCAGGCGCCAACACTTGGGCGCGGTGGCCGATGTCGAAGTCGATCTTGGTGACGCTCGGATGCCGTTGCTCCAAAGCGAGTCGGGCCGACTCCAATTGTTCAAGCACCGGCGCATTCGGTGGTTCGACCAGTATCAGTGAAAGGTCAAGATCAGAAATGCCGATCTCACCTTCGCCCCGTGCGATGCTGCCATACAGGTAGATCGCGTGCAGCCCCAGCTCAGGCCGGGACAAGGTAGCGCAGATGTCCGTCAGCAGGGGCTGGAACTCGGGTTGTATAGGCCCATCAGCGACGGTAAGGATATAGCCGTCGGCATCGATGCCTGCAGGTTTTTGGGTAGTCACGGGCGATGTATCTCAATCACCAACCCTTCCTCTTCCCTCGGCACACTGAAATGGCGAGTGATCAGGTCAAACTCGGCATCAGTGGCGGCAAAATCATGGTCACCTCGGGCATTGCGCGCATGCAGGCGCGCACGACAGGTGGCATCGTCCAGATCCAGGTAATGCAGGCAGTGCGGCACCTTGGCTGCCTGGGCCAGGCCGAGTAACCATTGACGATTGGCGAGGGTATTGGCCGGAAAATCCAGCACCACATTGACGCCGCACGCCAACAGATCGATCACCAGCGGCTCAAGTACTCCACGAACCTGCTGGGCACAGCGCAGGTAGTCGGCAATGCTCTGGATCTGACCAGGGTAGAGACTGGCCAGCCACTGGTCTTCGCTGAGCACAATGGCTGCGTGCTCGGTGGCAAGGGTCTTGGCGAGTGTGGTCTTGCCGGAGGCGATCTTGCCGCATAACAGGTGCAGGGTTGGCATAAAACGATTCCTTGGAGGAGCCCAACAGGATGAGTCATGCAGGCATTATCGTAAACACATCCAGTTGAATCCTCGTTCCCGAGCGAGGTCACCTATCAGGAGACGACAACGCAAATGGAGGTGGTGATGAACCTTGCAATGACACTCTTCAGTCTGTTTGCCGGTTGGATGGCGATTGTGATTTCGATGCTATGGGGTGTGCTGCGAGTGCTGCGCTGGCACCATGCTTAGCACCCCGGACGGTCGCTACTTTGTGGTCAAGGGGCAGCTGTGGCGCTGTACCAATCCGGCGCTGGATGACGCGACGCGCCAATACTGGGTCAATGAATTGATGGATGCACGCCGGGCGGTCAAGTCAGCCAAGGGCAGCGCCGACCCCGAAGCCTTGAACGCCGCCCGGCAACGGGTGCAGCGTGCCAAGGTGGCATTGGGCGAGCGTGGCCCTGTGTGGTGGGGCGATGGCAGCCCGGATTACAACCGCCGCCAGGTCAAAAATACGCCCTATTGGGCATGGTTCGAGAAACACCTCGACACGCCATCCCAGTGAACTTTCTTACAAGTGCCATGCTCCTTTCCTATGCGAAGTCAGCGCGCCCTGAGCCCAGGGTGCAGAACGATAAGGAGCCGCCACCAACATGACTACCCTCTCCACTTACCCCGTCGTCAGGCCTGGGCCGTTGCATGGCACATTGCTTGCCGGCACCGTGCCGTTGTTTCTCGGGGCCTTGCTCAGTGATATCGCCTACGGCCAGACCTACCAGATCCAATGGGCCAATTTTGCCTCCTGGCTGATCGCCGGGGCGCTGGTGTTCTGTGGTTTTGCCCTGCTGTTTGCACTGGTCAACCTGCTGCGCGCCGAACACAAGGGCGGGCGCCCGGTGGCGTACTTCCTGCTGTTGCTGGGCACATGGGTGCTGGGGCTGGTGAACGCCTTTCAACATGCCAAGGATGCCTACGCCATGATGCCTGCTGGCCTGGTGCTGTCGGCGATCATCACCGTGCTGGCGATTGTCGCCACCTGGATCGGCTTGACCAACCTGCGTTCAGGAGCTGCCCGATGAAACCACTCAACACACTGACCCTGCTCAGCGCCGCCCTGTTGCTGAGTGCCTGTGGCGGCGAAGGTGACAAGACCCAGGCGCGCGGCCCTGACCCCAAGCTGCCCGAACAACAAAGCAGCCTGTTGCCGAGCATGAAGATTGCCGAGCCCACGCCGTGGGGCGATCAAAAGCCCAAGGTACCCGAAGGCTACAGCGTCACCGCCATCGCCACCGACCTTGCGATCCCGCGCCAGACCCTGGTGCTGCCCAACGGCGATATCCTGGTGGCCGAAGGCCGTGGCGGCAGTGCGGCCAAGCTCAAGCCCAAGGACGTGATCGCCAGTGTGATCAAGGCCCAGGGCAACACCAAGGTCAAGGGCGGCAACCGCATTACGCTGCTGCGTGACGCCGACGGTGACGGCACCTATGAACTCAAGACGGTATTCGCCGACAACCTCAACGCTCCCTACGGGCTGGCATTCGCCGACGGCAAACTGTACGTGGCCAACCAGGACGCACTGGTGCGCTTTGACTACGCCGACGGCCAGACCAAGGCCAGCGCCCCGCCCGTCAAAGTCACCGACCTGCCGGCGCAGATCAACCATCACTGGACCAAGTCATTGGCCGTCAGTGACGACGGGCGTCAGCTGTACGTGGGCATCGGTTCCAACAGCAACATCACCGAACGCGGCATGGAAGTGGAGATCGACCGCGCAATGGTCTGGCAGATCGATGCCGCCACCGGCGCGCATAAGCCCTACGCTACGGGCCTGCGCAATCCGACGGCGCTGACCATCCAACCGGGCTCAGGGCAACTGTGGACCGTGGTCAACGAGCGCGATGAACTCGGCCCCGACCTGGTGCCAGACTACCTGACGTCGGTGCGTGAAGGTGCCTTCTACGGCTGGCCCTACAGCTACTGGGGCCAGAACGTCGACCCTCGCGCACAACCGCAAAACCCGGCCAAGGTGGCTGCGGCGATCAAACCCGATTACAGCCTGGGCTCCCATGTGGCCGCGCTGGGCGTGGATTTCTCCATCCCTGCCATGGGTGAAAAATTCGCTGACGGCGCGTTTGTCGGCGAGCACGGCAGTTGGAACCGTGACAACCCAGTGGGCTACAAGGTGATCTTCGTGCCGTTCAGCAACGGCAAACCGGCGGGCGAGCCCATCGACTTTGCCACCGGCTTTCGCGGCGACGATGGCAAGACCCGTGGGCGTCCAGTGGGGGTGACGGTAGACCCCAAAGGCGCGCTGATCATTGCCGACGACCTGGCCAATACGATTTGGCGCGTCACGCGTAACCAATAACCGCAGATGACAGGGGCTGCGACGCCCCTGTCAGCCGTCACTCTGCAATTGTGCGTCAAGCCAGGCCAACAACGCCGTGACCTCCTCCCGACTGCCCGCCCCTTGCTGCCTGTAGACCGAAATAGCCTCGGGCAAAAACACGCTTTCTGCGCAGGGCCGCACCAGCGCCCCACTCTCAATCAGCCGGCTTGCGGTACGACGCCAACCCATGGCGATACCGTGCCCTTCCACGGCGGCTTGCAACATCAGCGGGTAACTGTCGAAGGTGGCACTGCGTGCATCCCTGGCCAGCGTGTGGCCGAACATCTGCAGCCACTCATCCCACTCCATCAAATGCGGAGGCTCGGAGCTGTGGTGCAGAAATGTGCAGGGCTTTAATTCAGCCAGTGATAACGGTTGTTCCGGGCAGAGGTAGCTGGGGCTGCACACCGGGAACACCTCGTCGGAGGCGGTGAACATCAGCGTATGGCTGCCACTGGCGCGCCGGGTACTTTGCAGGGCCACATCGAAATGCCCGTCGAACTGGGTGATCGGCCGCGTGCAGGTCACCACCTGGATCTCGATCTGCGGGTATTGCTGGTGGAAGGTCGCCAGGCGCGGCATCAACCAATAGAACGCCTCGCATAGCTGGCATAGCAGTACCACGCGATTTCGCTGGGGCGATGTTCTCAGGCTGACCGCGCCCTCGCTGATGCTGTGCAAGGCCAGGCTGACCACCCGCCCCAGCTCACGCCCTTCTTGCGTCAGGAACACCCCACGGTTGCGCCGACAAAACAGCTTGACCCCCAGGTTGTCCTCCAGCCCGCGGATCTGCCGACTGACCGCTGCCTGGGTGAGGTGCAATTCATCGGCCGCCTTGGAGAAACTCTCCATGCGCGCCGCCGCTTCAAACGGCAGGAGGCTGGCCAGAGGCGGTAAGGTTTTGCCAAGTGCATTCATAATCTGTGGTTATGCATCCAAGGCTGAAAACTCGTTTGTAGCACAGCCGCAGCGCTGGGCACCATGAATCCCTCACTTCATGGATCAGCCTCATGACCAGCGCCCGCACCTCACTCTTTACCGGTGTGATATTTGCCGTTGTCGCCACCCTTGGCTGGGCGCTGAACTTCATTGCGCCCTACGTCACCGGCGTCTACAGCCTCTACGACTTGATGGCCGTACGGTTTCTGATGGCCGGTGGGCTGGGTCTCGTCTGGATCATGGTGTGCAGGGCGCAATTGAGTGTACTCAGCACCGGCCAGTGCGTACTGGCGGCAGCACTGGGCGCACTGGGTTGCCTCGGTTATGGCGTGTGCATTGCTGCCGGCGTGATGTTCGGCGGCCCGGTGCTGACGCCAGCGTTTGTCGGCATGGTCCCGGTGCTACTGGCGTTGATAGGCAACGCCAGTCACAAGACCCTGCAATGGCGCCAGTTGGTGATGCCGTTGTCCTGCCTCACCATGGGGCTGTTGCTGGCCACGGTCAGCAGCCTCCAACTGCCCGCCTCCGGCACCGGTTCCTGGCTGGCGGCTTTGTGCTTCTCCCTGGGCGCAGTGGCCTTGTGGCTGGGGTTCAGCGTCATCAATCAACAGCAACTGGCGCGCCTGCCAGC
This sequence comes from Pseudomonas sp. MF6767, assembly GCF_016405475.1. Taxonomy (NCBI): domain Bacteria; kingdom Pseudomonadati; phylum Pseudomonadota; class Gammaproteobacteria; order Pseudomonadales; family Pseudomonadaceae; genus Pseudomonas; species Pseudomonas sp. MF6767. The sequence continues at coordinate 14,536 of NZ_JAEKCY010000022.1, forward strand.
CAGCGCAACCGGTCTGTGGACTGCCCTGATGCTGGTAGGCGCAGGCGGCGCGGCGCTGTGCCTGCTGCCATGGCTATACGCGCTGGGCTTGTTCCGGTTGCCGACCCTTGGCGCGGCTTGGAGCCAGGCATGGCCGCTGTATGCCTGGAGCCTGGGCATCGCGGTGATGTCCACGGCGGTCGGCGCCTGGGCCTGGAATGCGGCAACGCGGCGCCTGCCCATGGTACTGAGCGGTCAGTTGATTGCCCTGGAATCACTCTTCGCCAGCCTGCTCGGTCTAGGCTTTCACCGGCGCTGGCCGACGCCAATGGAAGCCGTGGGCCTGGCTGCCGTGCTCGTCGGCGTGGTCATGGCGGTTCGTATCCTCCTGGCGCAGGCAAAACCCGCCACAACCCATCAGACCTTAGGGGAGACTCAACCATGACCCATTCAAACGACGCACTGGCACTGCCCCACACCTTTGACTTCCACAATCAAACCGTGCGCTGGGGCCAGCTGGGTACCCAGGGGCCGGCGCTGGTGATGGTGCATGGCACGCCGTTCTCCTCCCATGTGTGGCGGCGTATCGCGCCCTTGTTTGCCCAGCAGTACCGCGTGTTCTATTACGACCTGCTTGGCTATGGCCAGTCTGAACAGGCGCCGGGCCAGGACGTGTCCCTGGGCGTGCAAAACCTGTTGCTCGCCGCACTGCTACACCATTGGGGCCTGGAACGCCCCCATGTGCTGGCCCATGATTTTGGCGGTGCCACGGCGCTTCGTGCGCATCTGCTCGATGGCTGCGACTATGCCAGCCTGACCTTGATCGACCCCGTCGCCATGGCGCCCTGGGGTTCGCCGCTGGTGCAGCATGTGCGCCGCCATGAACAGGCCTTCAGCGACGCGCCGGCCTATATCCATGAGGCGATTGTGCGTGCCTATCTACAGGGCGCCGCCTTCACGCCGCTACCTGCCGAGGTGCTGCTCGCCTACGTCACACCCTGGACAGGTGAGATTGGCCAGCCCGCCTTCTATCGCCAGATTGCGCAAATGGACCAGCGCTATACCGACCAGATTGAAGACCGGCTCACCGGGCTGCGTTGCCCGGTGCAATTGCTCTGGGGAGAGGAGGACCAATGGATCAACGTGGCACAAGGCGACGCGCTCGCAGATAGATTAGGTGCACGCTACCTGCGCGTCCCGCGTGCGGGGCATCTGGTGCAAGAGGACGCGCCCGAGGTCATCGTCGCTGCCTTGATGACCTTTCTAGCTAGCGTCACAGATCAGTGATTTCCTTGTGGCGCGGCACCAGCGTCTTCATCACGCTCCAGGCCACCAGGTAAGCCAGGGCGCAGATGGCAAACATGATCATGTAGCCGGTATGGATGTCGTTGATGGACTTGTAATAGTCGAACACCCAGCCACCGATCTTGGTCATGAGCACGCCACCCAGGCCACCGGCCATGCCGCCAATGCCGACCACCGAGGCCACGGTTTTCTGCGGGAACATATCGGACACGGTGGTGAAAATGTTGCATGACCACGCCTGGTGTGCCGAAGCGCCCACACCGATCAGCAGCACCGGCACCCAGAAGCTGAGGTAACCCAACGGCTGCGCCAGCAACACCACCAGCGGGAACAGCGCAATCACCAGCATGGCTTTCATGCGCCCGTCATAGGGGGCATCGCCGCGCGCCATGAAGTAGCTGGGGAACCAGCCGCCGCCAATACTGCCGACCATGGTCATGCTGTACAGCACCGCCAGCGGCATCACGATATCGGCGCCTTTCATGCCGTATTGGGCAGACAGGTAGGTGGGCAACCAGAACAGGAAAAACCACCACACGCCGTCGGTCATGAACTTGCCGAAGGCAAACGCCCAGGTCTGGCGGTAGGTCAATAGTTTGAACCAGGAGACTTTCTTCCCTGCGGTGCCCGTCGGTGCCGGGGTAAATGGTTGTACGGTCTGGTCGCTACGGATGTAGGCCAGTTCCTCAGGTGACAGGCGTTTTTGCTGTTCCGGTTTTTCATACACGGCGGCCCACACGGCAACCCAGACAAAACCCAGCATACCGATGACCATAAACGCCGCCTCCCAGCCCCACATGCCAGCAATCAAGGGGACACAGATGGGCGCCAGAATCGCGCCGACGTTGGCGCCGGAATTGAAGATGCCGGTGGCCAGGGAGCGTTCTTTCTTGGGGAAATATTCGGCAGTGGCCTTGATCGCGATCGGGAAGTTACCCGCTTCGCCAATCGCCAATACCGCTCGTGAGAGCATGAAACCGGCAATGGACACCGGGATTACGGCCAGGCCAATGGCACCACTGACCGCCGCGATGCCCTCGCCCATCGGCACCGAAAACGCATGCATGATCGCGCCAGTGGACCAGATGCCAATGGCTACCACATAGGCGGCCTTGGTGCCGATCCTGTCGACGAAGCGCCCGGCAAACAGCATGGAAATGGCGTAGACAAACTGGAACACCGCCGCGATGTTGGCGTAATCGGTGTTGCTCCAGCCAAACTGCGTTGACAGTTGCGGTGCCAAGAGGCTGAGCACCTGGCGGTCGAGGTAATTGACCGTGGTCGCGAAAAACAACATCGCGCAGATCGTCCAGCGATAGCTGCCGACCGCCTGGCCGACACGAAGGGCACTGATGGGCTCGTTCAGATTCATGGCATCACTTTTTATTTTTGTTAGGTAGGACATATGTAACGTCATATGTCGTCGTACAACTGCTGGTTTTATAGCGAGACGCCCGCGCAGTGTCAATCGCAAAGATTGCCGCTTATCCAGGAATTACGTGAATTCGAAAAATGTCAGTGCTGTGCAGTTGTAGGACGACAAACCCTGAGCACTAGGCTGGGCGCTTGACCGGGGACATCATCCAGCAGGCCAAAGCGTTGCATGCCGAGCTTCTCCAATACGCGGATCGACGCAGCATGATCGGGCCGCACTAACCCGAAGACTTCCGGTAGCGATAGCGTGTCGAACGCGAGCGCCAGGGCGTCACGACCCAGCTCAGTGGCATACCCCTGCCCCCAGGCCTCCACGGCCAGACGATAGCCAAGGTTGATGCGCCGCTGCGTCAGGTAATTAAGGGGCGCGATGCCGCCAAACCCGATGATGTGGTCGGGGGTCTCTTTGCGGGCAATCGCCCACCAGCCGTAGCCCTGGGAAGCCCATTGCTCCAGCCAGTGATCCAAAAGCCGTTGTGCCGCCCTCAGGTTGGGCAGCGGGCCGGCAGGATTGAACAGGTTGGTCTGTGGATCGCCGAAGATCGCGAACAATCGCTGAACGTCTGCGGGTCGTGGTTGGCGGTAGGTAAGGCGTGAATGACTGCTTGGCATTTAAATGACTTCCCTGTTTTGCCTGACTGACAATGCCTCCCCTTGTGGGAGCGGGCTTGCCCGCGAAAGCGGAGTGCCAGTCACTGAATCTTTAACTGAACCACCGCTTTCGCAGGCAAGCCAGCTCCCACATTTGATCTGTTTTGCCGGTAGCTATGCATCGGCCTTCAGAACCAGGCATTTTTACCCATGCGAGAAAAAATACACAAAGCGGTGAATTATTTCGTGTCCACTTGTATCTGAACTGACAGAGCGGTGCCATCGTAGCGATGGCACCTCCCCTGTTCAGCTTTTGAGTGGCCCGCATGAAACTACGTAAAAAACGCGTCAAACCCATCGGATTGAAAGACATCACCATTGTCGACGACAACAAGATGCGCAAGGCGATCACCGCCGCCGCACTTGGCAATGCCATGGAATGGTTCGACTTTGGCGTCTATGGCTTTGTCGCCTATGTGCTGGGCAAGGTGTTCTTCCCCGACGCTTCCCCCAGCGTGCAGATGATCGCAGCACTGGCTACCTTCTCCGTACCTTTCCTGATTCGCCCGCTGGGCGGCCTGTTCTTCGGCGCACTGGGCGATAAGTACGGGCGGCAAAAAGTCCTGGCCGCCACCATCGTGATCATGTCCTTGAGCACCTTTGCCATCGGCTTGATCCCCGGCTATGCCTCCATTGGCATCTGGGCCCCGATCCTGTTGCTGCTGTGCAAAATGGCCCAGGGTTTCTCGGTGGGCGGCGAGTACACCGGCGCGTCGATTTTCGTGGCTGAATACGCGCCCGACCGCAAGCGCGGTTTCCTTGGCAGTTGGCTGGACTTCGGCTCCATCGCCGGTTTCGTGCTCGGCGCGGGTGTGGTGGTGTTGATCTCCACCGTGCTCGGTGAAGCCGAATTCGAGGCCTGGGGCTGGCGCCTGCCGTTCTTCCTCGCCCTGCCCCTGGGCATCATCGGCCTGTACCTGCGCCACGCGCTGGAAGAAACCCCGGCGTTTCAACAGCATGTCGACAAACTCGAACAGGGTGACCGCGAAGGCCTGAGCCACGGCCCTAAAGTCTCGTTCAAGGAAATCGCCACCAAGCACTGGCGCAGCCTGCTGACCTGCATCGGTATCGTCGCTGCCACCAACGTGACCTACTACATGCTGCTCACCTACATGCCGAGCTATCTGTCCCACAACCTGCACTATGCCGAAAACAGCGGCGTGCTGATCATCATCGCGATTATGGTCGGTATGTTGTTCGTGCAGCCGTTCATTGGTTTTGTCAGCGACAAGATCGGCCGCAAGCCCTTCATCATCGCCGGCAGCATTGGCCTGCTGTTCCTGTCGATCCCGGCCTTCATGCTGATCACCAGTGGCAAGACCGGCCTGATTTTCGGCGGCCTGTTGATTCTGGCGGTGGTGCTGAACTTCTTTATCGGCGTGATGGCGTCGACCTTGCCAGCAATGTTCCCCACCCATCTGCGCTACAGCGCCCTGGCCAGTGCGTTCAACGTCTCGGTACTGATCGCCGGTGTTACGCCGACCGCCGTGGCCTGGCTGGTGGAGAGCACCAACGACCTGTACATGCCCGCCTATTACCTGATGGTGTTTGCAGTGGTAGGCCTGATCACTGGCCTGACCATGAAGGAAACCGCCAACAAGCCCCTGCGTGGCGCGGCCCCGGCGGCTTCCGACATGGAAGAAGCCAAGGAGCTGCTGCAGGAGCATCACGACAATATCGAGCAGAAAATCGAAGACATCGATGCCGAGATTGCCGCGCTGCAAACCAAGCGGGAAAACCTGGTACAGCAACACCCGCGCATCAACTAATAACCTGACTGTGCGTGGTCGCGGCCTGCGACCACGCCATTGGAGCGTTCAGCATGGTTTCAAGCGTCACCGCCGCACACAGGTTACTCAGCGCAGACGAGCGCGCCGCCATTGCCGAAATTGAAGCAACCACCAACATCCTCAAGCTGGTCACTCGTCTGACCGGGATGAGATTCGCCGGCATCGCCAAGTTCACCGACCAGGAATGGGTGGTGTGTTCGGCCTACGACCCGCTGCAAATGGGCATCAACGTCGACGACGTACTCGACCTTGAAACCACCCTGTGCAGTGAGTTCTGCATCAACCCACACACCCTGTTCATCCCCCAGATCAGCCAGAACGGCCGTTTCGCGTCACGCCCGGTGGTCAAGCAATACGCCATCGAAAGCTACGCCGGCGCGCCGATCTTCCTGCCCGATGGCCGCCTGTTCGGGGCGCTGTGTGCGCTGGACTCACGGGCCATGCTGTTCGACGACCCCAACCTGCCGGAAACCCTGAGCCTGTTCGCACGGCTGATTGGCTGCATCTTCTACGCTAATCTGACCCCGGCGGATCACTGACACCCGCCCGGCCCCGCAGTGTTGCCATATCGCGCTTGGGCGGCACCCCGAACAGTCGGCTGTACTCACGGCTGAATTGCGACGGGCTCTCATACCCGACTTTGAACGCGGCACTGGAGACATCCTGGTGCTCGTTCAACATCAATCGTCGTGCTTCATTCAGACGCAGCCATTTCTGGTATTGCAGCGGGCTCATCGCGGTCAGTTGCCGGAAGTGATGGTGAAAGGTCGCCGCGCTCATTTGCACCCGCGCTGCCAGCTCTTCCACACGCAGGGCTGCGTCGAAATTCAACTTCAGCCAGTCGATCGCCTTGGCAATTCGATAGCCCTGTCCGTCCACCGAGCAGATCTGGCGCAGTCGACCGGCCTGATCGCTTTTCAATAGCCGGTAATGAATCTCGCGCTGGATCAATGGCGCGAGTACCGGGATAGCCTCGGGTTCATCCAGCAACGCCACCAGGCGCGCGAATGCGGCCAGTATGCCGTCGGTGACCGTGCCGATCCCCACGCCCTTCATGACCGCACGCTCACGCGCCGGCGGCAAGCCACCCTGGGCGATCAGCTCGGCGAGCATGCGCAGGTCCAGCTTGAACGTCAGCCCCAGGCACGGTTGCTCGGGGCTGGCCGCCAGCACCTCGGAATTGGCCGGAATGTCCAGCGACGTCACCAGGAACCGGGAAGTGTCGTAGGGGTAGCCCTCGCCACCGACCCACAACTGCTTCTCGCCCTGGGCCACCAGCACGATGCACGGCTCAACCATGCACACCACCGGCGCAGCGGGTTGCTCACGCCGATAAAAGCCCAGGCCGGGGATCGGCATGGCGTAGTCGCCGGGCGACGGCGTGCGCGAACCAATCGACTGGATCAGCGCGTTCAATGGGGTGGGAGTGGATGTCATGACAGACCCTTTCAATGCTTCATTGCACTTTACCCGCGCAAGTCATGGGCGTCGTCATCTGGCACTGAAACTCAGAGGATCAGGCAAGTAATCCACTCAAATGCACTACAGAAGCCCTACCGTCACCCGGAAAATGTGCTGACACTTCACGAGGAACACCCCTATGAAACGCCTCTTGCTCGCCCTGGGTTTGTTGGTGACTTCTCTTTCTTCATTTGGAGCCGATATGTCTAACGGTGCGGATAACTTCTACAGCAGCGACACAGTGACGGCCGAACCTGTCACCTTCAACAATCAATACGGCATGCAGGTCGCAGGCACGCTGTTCGTGCCCAAGCACCTTGCCCCAGGCTCAAAGCACGCAGCCCTTGTCGTCGGCCACCCGATGGGCGCCGTCAAAGAGCAAAGCGCCAACCTCTACGCCACCAAAATGGCTGAACAGGGTTTCGTGACCCTGTCCCTGGACCTGTCGTTCTGGGGCCAAAGCGCCGGCACACCACGCAACGCGGTGTTGCCCGACCTCTACGTGGAAGACTTCAGCGCCGCCGTGGACTTTCTCGGCACTCGCCCACAGGTCGACCGGGAACGCATCGGTGCCATCGGCATTTGTGGCAGCGGCAGTTTTGTGATCAGTGCTGCGAAGATCGATCCGCGTCTCAAGGCAATCGCCACCGTCAGCATGTACGACATGGGCGCGGCCAACCGCAATGGCCTCAAGCACGGCATGACCTTGCAACAGCGCCAGCAGATCCTGCGCCAGGCCGCCAACCAGCGCTATGTAGAGTTCCAGGGCGGCGAGACCCTCTACACCGGTGGCACGCCGCAGAGCCTCACGGGCGACCTGGTCGGCGACGAGTTCTACGACTTCTACCGCACCCCCCGCGGCGAAGTCACCCCGGCAGGCGCCTCATCGCAGACCACCACCCGGCCGACGCTCACCAGTAACGTCAAGTTCATGAACTTCTACCCCTTCAACGATATCGAGACGATCTCGCCGCGCCCACTGCTGCTGATTACCGGGGCCAACGCGCACTCCCGTGAATTCAGTGAAGACGCCTATCAACGCGCCGCCGAGCCCAAGCAATTGCTGATCATCCCCAACGCCGGCCATGTAGACCTGTACGACCGCGTCGAACTGATCCCGTTTGACACGCTCACCACCTTCTTCCAGAGCCACTTGCAGTGAGCTCCGTTATCCCTCAACCGCAACGCTGGGGCGCGGTGCTGGCGATGTCGCTCGCGGCGTTTGCCTTGGTCGCCTCCGAGTTCATGCCGGTCAGCCTGCTCACACCGCTGGCCGCTGACTTGCACATCACTGAAGGCCAGGCCGGCCAGGGCATTTCCGTGTCCGGGGTGTTTGCCTTGCTCACCAGCCTGGTGATCGCGGCGGTTGCCGCGAGGATGGATCGCAAGCGCCTGCTGATGGCCCTGACCCTGCTGATGATCCTCTCTGGCAGCGTGGTGGCGTTCGCACCGAATTACGCGGTGTTCATGTTCGGGCGCGCATTGATTGGGGTGGCGATTGGCGGTTTCTGGTCGCTGTCGGCGGCCACGGCAATGCGCCTGGTCGAGCCCGCCCAAGTGCCAAGGGCCTTGGCCATCGTCAACGGTGGCAACGCCCTGGCGACGGTGATCGCGGCGCCGCTGGGCAGCTTTCTTGGCGGCCTGATTGGCTGGCGCGGCGTATTTTTTTGCGTGGTGCCGGTCGCCGTGATTGCGCTGGCCTGGCTGTGGCTGAGCTTGCCTGCGCTCAAGCACAGCGGCGCAGCGAACACCGGCAATGCACTGCGCCTGCTGAAAAACTCCAAGGTCGCCGTGGGCATGTGCGCCGTCAGCCTGTTCTTCATGGGCCAGTTCATGCTGTTCACTTACTTGCGGCCATTCCTGGAAGGCGTGACCCGGGTCGAGGTGTCCACCCTGTCGCTGATGCTGCTGGTGCTCGGCCTGGCCGGCCTGGCGGGTACGGTGTTGATTGAGCATTTGCTCAAGCGTCACCTGTACCCGACGCTGATTGCCATTCCGTTGATCATGGCCGGCATTGCCCTTGCGCTGGTGGGGCTCGGCGGTTCAGCGATTGTCACCACCGTGCTGTTGGGCTGCTGGGGCCTGATAGCGACAGCTGCACCGGTTGGCTGGTGGACATGGCTGGCGCGCACCTTGCCCGACGACGCTGAGGCCGGCGGGGGGTTGATGGTCGCCATCATCCAGTTGGCGATTGCCGCCGGTGCCACCGTCGGTGGTGTGGCATTCGACTTGAGCGGTTATCAGGCCACCTTCGAGTTGAGCGCCGCCTTGCTGGTAGTCGCCACGCTGCTGGCTTACCTGGCATCCCGGCGCCCTGCTCACGCATCCATGGCAAGCGGCACTACTTGAAAAAATGACTCGGCGTTTTGCCAAACTGTTTCTTGAACATGCTGGTAAAAGCGCTGGGGCTTTCGTAGCCCAATTCAAACGCCACATCGATGATCTTCTCCCCCACCGCAATGCGCTCCAGCGCCAGCAGCAACCGCGCCTGCTGGCGCCATTGGCCGAAGGTCATGCCGGTTTCCTTGCGGAACAGGCGCTGGATGGTGGTCTGGTCCAATCCCAACCGCGCACTCCAGTCGGCCACGGTGGAGGCATCACTCGGTTCATCCTGCAACGCCAGGCAGATCGGGCTCAGGCGCGGGTCGGCAGGCTGGGGCAGCGACAGCGGCAAGGCCGGGAGAATGGCCAGTTCGTCAAGAATCAGGTGCATGATCCGCGCGTCGCGTGAATCCTCGGCATACGGCGGTTTCAAGCTCACCGAGGCCTTGATCAGTTCACTCAGCAGCGGCGAAACCGTCACCGTCTTGGGCTCGGCCGGCAGGTTAGGGAAACTGTCGGGGCGCACGAACACGCTGCGCATCTTCAGCGTACCCACGCAGCGCAGTGAGTGAACTTGACCGCAAGGCATCCAGAAGCCACGATTGGGCGGCACCGTCCATTGCCTCAGGGCCGAATACACCACCATCACACCGCCAATGGCGTACAGCAGTTGGTGCTTGTTGTGGCTGTGTTCGGGGATCACCCAGTTTTCGGGGTAATCGGTGGCCGAACTGATGACGGCCCAGTCGCCCTCATCGATCTCTCGCAGAAATTTATCCAGTGATTTGATCATTTCGCCCTTTTTGCGATGGTTTCTGCCCGAATTGCGCGAGACAGGCATTGGCGCCGAATCTAGCATAAACGCCGAGTCCAGATGGAGTGGCGGTTCACATCACCGCCGCCCGCCTCCACGCCTGTCAGCTGCCTTGTACGGAATGCCCGCATGTCCCCAGTCACAGCGTCACCCGCCGCACCTTCGACCAGCCCGCAAGTAAGCCCCTTAGTCATGCGCGTCCTGGGCGCCTGTGCCCTCGCGCACCTGATCAATGACTTGATCCAGGCTGTGCTGCCATCGATCTACCCGATGCTCAAGGCCAACTACGGCCTGAGCTTCACCCAGGTCGGCCTGATCACCCTGACCTTCCAGTTGACCGCCTCCCTGCTACAACCGTGGATCGGCTACCACACCGACCGCCACCCCAAACCCTGGTTATTACCAGCGGGCATGGTGTGCACCTTGATCGGCATCCTGATGCTGGCCTTTGTCGGCAACTTCCCGGCGATATTGCTCGCGGCGGCGCTGGTGGGTGTGGGCTCATCGACCTTCCACCCGGAAACCTCCCGCGTCGCACGCCTGGCTTCCGGTGGGCGCTACGGCCTGGCGCAATCGACCTTCCAGGTCGGCGGCAACACCGGTAGCGCTTTCGGCCCGTTGCTGGCGGCGGCGATCATCATTCCCTACGGCCAAAGCCACATTGCCTGGTTCGGCCTGTTTGCGGTGTTCGCCATCCTGGTGCTGTACGGTTTGAGCCGCTGGTACCGCCACCACCTCAACCTGTTCAAGCTCAAGCAAGGCAGCCAGGCGACACACGGTTTGTCCAAAGGCCGCGTGACATTCGCCCTGGTGGTACTGGCTGTGCTGGTGTTCTCCAAATACTGGTACATGACCAGCCTCACCAGTTACTTCACGTTCTACCTGATCGAGAAATTCCAGCTGTCGGTGGCCAGCTCGCAGATGTACCTGTTCCTGTTCCTCGGCGCGGTGGCCGTGGGCACCTTTGCCGGTGGCCCGATCGGCGACAAGATCGGCCGCAAGAAAGTCATCTGGTTCTCGATCCTCGGCGCCGCACCGTTCACCCTGGCCCTGCCCTACGTCGACCTGTTCTGGACCGCCGTACTCAGCGTGGTCATCGGCTTTATCATCGCCTCGGCATTCTCGGCCATCGTGGTGTTTGCCCAGGAATTGGTGCCGGGCAATGTGGGCATGATCGCCGGGATATTCTTCGGCTTGATGTTCGGCTTCAGCGGGATCGGCGCGGCGCTGCTCGGGATGCTCGCTGATCATCACGGCATCGAATACGTGTACAAGCTGTGCTCGTTCCTGCCGCTGGTGGGTATCCTGACGGTACTGTTGCCGTCGACCAAAGGCGTTTGATCGATCGCGTCGCCCCATAGCCGTAGTTACCTACAGCTTTGGGGCGACGCGGGACCTGTGGCGAGGGAGCTTGCTCCCGTGACGGCCTGCCAGCCGATGCATATTTATCTGACACCACTAGATCCAAATGGGGGAGCTGGCTTGCCTGCGATGGCGGCCTGCTAGCCGAAGCCTATCTACCTGACACCCCCACGATCCAGATGTGGGTGGCTTGCCTGCGATGACCATAGGTATCGACACAATTCCGTAGCGCTCAACGGTAACCACGATGCGAAGCGAGCCGCTCTTGATCTGCTATGGATATGTCCACAATCCAACTGTGTTGACTGCCAGGCCGCCTTCGCGAGCAAGCCAGCTCCCACAGTGGGATCGCGGTGCTTCAGGTATAGAAGCGTCAACTGTCAGGCCGCCATCGCAGGCAAGTCAGCTCCCACTTTGGATCGTGGTGTGTCAGTCAGATCAGCGTCGCTGGCAGGTCGTCACGGGAGCAACAAGCCTCACTTCATGGCCCGGCGAGAAAATCCATTACCCACGATATAGAGCAAAGGCCCTACCGACACAAACACTGCCGTCAGTAAAAAATACGGCAGCACTGAGACCATCGACCGCCCTCGCCTACGCGCATCCCGGTACATCCACACACACGCCAGCACCGCCATCAGATACAGGTCAATCACCACCTGCGCCGTATCGGGCCGGGACATCAGTTCCCATCCAAATGCCAGCAGGGACTGCTCGGCCGTGAGCATGGTCGCCACCGTATAGAGGGTAAACCCGAGCAAGGCAGCCAGGGCGATATAAGGTCTGTGCATGGTCTCTTCCTTGAAGTGCAACGTTAATCAGCGCGGCCACCTTAGCGACAAGAGGCTGCCGCTCGCAATCCTGCAGACGTCTTTCCCGAGATGTCCTGCGCGCCGCCTACACGAAGTATGCCGCGCTGGTTTTGTGAAATATCTGTACGTAGACTGCCGCCATACCCCCACTTGAAGGCGGCGAAAAAAACGTGATGCAAGTTACTGAAGTCTCTATTGCCCAATTGCGCGCTGCGCTTGAAGCCGGCCAGACCACGGCAGTTGAACTGGTGCAGGCGTACCTGGCGCGGATCGATGCCTACGATGGCCCGCAGACGGCCACTGCACTGAACGCCGTGGTGGTACGCAACCCCGATGCGCTCAAAGAAGCCCAGGCGTCCGATGCGCGCCGTGCCAAGGGGCAAACCCTGGGGCCGCTGGATGGCATTCCTTACACCGCCAAGGACAGTTACCTGGTCAAGGGGTTGACGGCTGCATCCGGCAGCCCGGCGTTTGCCAAGCTGGTGGCCCAGCGCGATGCCTTCACCATTGAGCGTCTGCGTGCCGGTGGCGCTATCTGCCTGGGCAAGACCAACATGCCGCCGATGGCCAATGGCGGTATGCAGCGTGGCGTGTACGGTCGCGCCGAAAGCCCCTACAACGCCGACTACCTCACCGCGCCGTTTGCGTCGGGTTCCTCCAACGGCGCTGGTACCGCCACCGCCGCCAGCTTTGCCGCGTTCGGGCTGGCTGAAGAAACCTGGTCCAGCGGTCGCGGCCCGGCCTCCAATAATGGGTTGTGTGCCTACACGCCGTCCCGTGGCGTGATTTCGGTGCGCGGCAACTGGCCACTGACCCCGACCATGGACGTGGTGGTGCCTTATGCTCGCACCATGGCCGACCTGCTGGAAGTGCTCGACGTCGTGGTGGCCGAAGACCCGGACACACGTGGTGACCTGTGGCGCCTGCAACCCTGGGTGCCGATCCCCAGCGTCACCTCGGTGCGCCCGGTGTCCTACGCCGCGCTGGCAGTCGACAGCGAAAACCTGGCCGGCAAGCGCTTTGGCGTGCCGCGCATGTACATCAACGCCGACCCGGATGCTGGCACCAGCGAAAAACCCGGTATCGGCGGCCCGACCGGACAAAAGATCCACACCCGCGCCACGGTGATCGAACTGTGGCAAGCCGCGCGCCAGGCATTGGAAGCGGCGGGTGCCGAAGTGATCGAAGTGGATTTCCCGCTGGTGTCCAACTGCGAAGGCGACCGCCCCGGCGCGCCGACGGTGTTTACCCGTGGCCTGGTCTCTAAAGAGTTCCTCCACGACGAGTTGTGGGAGCTGTCTGCATGGGCCTTCGATGATTTCCTGCGTGCCAACGGCGACCCGCACCTGAACCGCCTGGCCGATGTGGACGGGCCGAACATCTTCCCCCACGACCCCGGCACCCTGCCCAACCGTGAAGACGACCTGGCCGCCGGCATGGACGAATACGTGCGCATGGCCCAACGCGGCATCACGCCATGGGACCAGATCAGCACCGTGCCCGATGGCCTGTGCGGCCTGGAGCAAACCCGGCGCCTGGACCTGGAAGACTGGATGGACACCCTCGGGCTCGACGCCGTGCTGTTCCCCACCGTGGCCGACGTAGGCCCGGCGGATGCCGATGTGAACGAAGCGTCTGCCGACATTGCCTGGAGCAACGGCGTGTGGGTGGCCAACGGCAACCTCGCCATCCGCCACCTGGGCGTGCCCACCGTCACCGTGCCGATGGGGGTGATGGCAGACATCGGCATGCCGGTGGGGCTGACCTTCGCCGGGCGTGCCTATGACGATTCGGCGCTGTTGCGCTTTGCCTCGGCGTTCGAAGCCACCGGCAGCAAACGGATGATCCCGCCGCGTACGCCACCGCTGGCGGCTATCTAGCTGGGCTCCTCACTCAAATGCGGGCTTGCTGTGGGCGAGCAAGCTTGCTTGCGCTGGGGTGCGTAGCGCCCCCAAAAAGCCGGCTCCAGCTGCGCTATCGAGCGGGAGCAAGCTCCCTCGCCACAGCAAGCCCGCTCCCACACTTTTTGTTCATATTTCAGTTCAAACACCGTGGTGCGAGGACCGAAGCACCTCGTTGCGACGCTGCCACTCCTCAACCACATCCCCCAAAGTCTTGGGTGCGCCGTTACGAATCCACGCCATGAATGGACGGTTGAACTTGAACGCCGGGCCACACTGCTCAAGCATAAAGCGGCGCACGTTCTGGGTGTTTTTATAGCTAGGGGTGACGGGTGTAGCGCGGGTGATGACGTCGCTGTGCCAGTCAAAATCCATCATGTACCTCGGCTGCGCGGATGTGATGAACACTCTAGCGCCTACTCACCTCAAGCTCCTGCAAAATTTCACTTTCCTTCCGCCTTGAGAATATTGCATGGTTGTACGACGACGTACCTCGTCGTATTTCTTAACAACAATAAGGAAACACCCATGTCCAACTTCAAAGTGCTGATCGGATTTCTGTGCCTCTTCTCCGGCTACGTCGCCGCCGCGCCCGGCGCCGCCGAGAAGGATGTAGCCCAGGCAGTCGATCAATTGACCCAAGCCATGCTGCATCTGGACCTCAAGCAGCTTCATGCACTGACGTCCGACAAGCTCACCTACGGCCACTCCAGCGGCAAGGTGCAAAACAAGGCGCAATTCATTGCCGACCTGGAAACCCATACCAGCGCATTCAAAACCCTGGAGATGCAAAACCAGACCATCACCCTCAACGGCGATACCGCCCTGGTGCGCAACCACTTCCATGCCCTGGCGGTGAACAGCGGTGTGGACACACCAACCGATATCGACAACTTTCAGGTTTGGCAAAAACAGCACGGCCAATGGCTGCTGATTGGGCGCCAGGCTTACAAGTACTGAGCAAACCTCACCACGCCACCACCTTGCGCACCTTCACCAGCGCCTCACGCAATGCCGCCATGGGCACCGAACCCAGGGCCAGGCGCAGCGCGTGGGGCACCTGGGCCGAGACCGCGAACGGTTCGGCGGTTGAAACCGAGATGCCCGCGCGCTGCAAGGTCATGGCGACCTGATCGGCGCGGGCGTCTTCCGCCAACGGTAGCCACAGAAAGTAGGAGGACGGGTGACTGATGATCTTCACGCCCCTCAGCACCTGTGCTGCCAACGCTTGACGAGCCTGGGCATCCGCACGCTTTTGCGCCTCCAGTTGCGCCACCGTGCCGTCCTCGAGCCAGCCCACCGCAATCGCGCTCATCACCCCCGGCACGTTCCAGGTGGTGGCCATGATCGTGCGTTCCAAGCCGCTCACCCAAGCCATAGGCGCAGCGATAAAGCCCACGCGCAAACCGGTGGCGACACTCTTGGACAGCCCGCCGATGTACACCGTGCGCTCCGGTGCGAGGGTCGCCAAGGGTGGCGGCGCTCCTTCGGCGAGAAACGCATAGGCGCTATCCTCGATGATCATCAGGTTGTGCTGCCGGGCGATTGCCACCAAGCGCTCGCGCTGCGCCAGGCTCATCACCCAGCCCAGCGGGTTATGCAGGGTCGGCATGCTGTACACCGCTCGCACCGGGCGCTGGCGACACAGGCTGTGCAGGTGGTCAAGATCAGGGCCGTTGGCCGTGACTGGGATGGCGACCAGTTCCAGGTGCAGGGTTTCGGCCAGCACCTTGAACCCCGAATAGGTCAGTGCATCCACCGCGACCACATCCCCAGGCTTGAGCAAGGTCATCATGCTCACCGCCAGGCCATGCTGGGCGCCGCTGACCACCAGCACCTGCTCGGCTTGCACCGTCAACCCTCGGTTCAACAAGTGCCGGGCCACGGCGGCGCGCTCGTGCACACGTCCGGCATGGGGCTGGTAACGCAGCAACGCCTCCAGGTCGCCAGACAGGGCGAGTTGGCGCAACGCCGTGCGCAGCAGCTCGGCCTGGCCCGGCAACGACGGGTAGTTGAAATTCAGGTCAAGCAAACCCGCCGCAACCGTCATCTGGCCACTGCCCTGCCCCGGTGGCAAGGCAATCTCACGCACGAAAGTGCCGCGCCCGGTTTCGCCACTGACCAGGCCCATGGCTTCCAGCTCGCTGTACACCCGGCTGGCGGTGACCAACGCCAGGCCATGCTCGGCGGCCAATTGCCGATGGGTAGGCAACCGCGTGCCGGGCTGCAATTGGCCGCTGCGGATGGCCTCGGCGAAGGTATCGACCAGTGTCTTGTAGCGAGCACGGGGCATAGGGATGTATCCATGACAATTTTTTGATTGTCTTAATCTTCAATCCTAGGATGCCCAGCACGCAACTGCCATTTTCGGACAGGTCCCCCATGGAACGCACTTCTCCTCTCGGCACTCTGGACAGCAGCACCCAGGGTTGGATCAACGGTTTTATCGGTGTGGTGATTTTCAGCGGCTCGCTGCCAGCCACGCGCCTGGCGGTCATGGAATTCGATCCGGTGTTCCTGACCATGATCCGCGCCACTCTCGCGGCGCTACTGGGGTTGTGCCTATTGGGGGTATTCAAGGAAAAACGCCCCACGCGCCAGCAATGGGCACCGCTGGTTATCGTCGCGCTTGGCGTGGTGATCGGCTTTCCACTGCTGACGGCCCTGGCCCTGCAGTACCTGACCTCGGCCCACTCCATCGTCTTTATCGGCCTGCTGCCACTGGCTACGGCGGTGTTCGGTGTGCTGCGCGGCGGTGAACGGCCGAGGCCGGTGTTCTGGTTGTTTTCGATCCTGGGCAGCCTGTTGGTGATGGGATATGCCGTTGCCCAAGGCTTGAGCGCCGCACCCGCGGGCGATGTGTTGATGCTGTTGGCCGTGCTCGCATGCGGCCTGGGGTATGCCGAAGGCGCCAAGCTGTCGCGCAGCCTGGGCGGCTGGCAGGTGATCTGCTGGGCGCTGGTGGTGTCGCTGCCGGTGGTGGCGCCCTTGAGCCTGTTGTTGGCGCCGTCTACCCTCAGCGGTATCAGCTTGCCGGCCTGGTTGAGCCTGGGCTACGTGGCGGTGTTCAGCATGTTGATCGGCTTTGTGTTCTGGTACCGCGGCCTGGCCCAGGGCGGGATTGCCGCGGTGGGCCAGTTGCAGTTGCTGCAACCGTTCTTCGGCCTGGCGCTGGCGGCGGGTTTGCTGCATGAACAGGTCAGCCTGGGCATGGTGCTGGTGACGGTGGCGGTGATCGGCTGCGTGGCCGGGGCGAAGAAGTTTGCTCGCTAACCCCTGGCCTGCTAAATAGAAGCGTCGCCCAAACAACAACAAGGACTCTGCATGCACAGCGCTTCTCTCCAGGACACCACGGCGCCGGAAGGCATCTGCTACGGCTGCGGCAGCAGCAACCCTCATGGCCTGCACATCAAGAGCCGCTGGGATGACGATGGCGTACACGTCATTGCCGAGCATCAACCCGAGGCCAAATACAGCGGCTGGCCAGACCTGGTCTACGGTGGCCTGATCGCCATGCTGGTGGACTGCCATTCCAACTGGACCGCCATGGCCTACCACTACCGCGCCGAACAGCGTGAACCCGGCAGCCTGCCGCGCATCGACTGCGTCACCGGTAACCTGGGGATCAAATTCATCAAGCCCACGCCCATGGGTGTGCCCCTGGTCCTGCGGGCGCGGGTCGAAGGCGAAATCGGTCGCAAAAGCCGGGTGGTCTGCGAAGTGTATGCAGGCAGCGTGCTCACCGCCGTCGGCGACTCGGTGTTCGTGCGCGTCGACACCGGGCAACTGGCCGCCGCCGCCCATGGCCGCGAGGTTTGATCCTGGTCTACAGTGACGGCAACCGCTAATCGAGGACTGCACCGATGACTCGTCTGACCGCGAAAGACTTTGCTCCCGAACTGCTGGAACTCTACGACGGCTATGCCCACGGCAAGATCAACCGCCGCGAATTTCTCGACCGCGCCGCGCTGTTCACCCTCGGTGGCCTCACCGCTTCGGCATTGCTCGCGGCCCTGAGCCCCAATTACGCCCTGGCCGAGCAGGTGAAATTCACCGACCCGGATATCGTCGCCGACTACATCACCTACCCCTCGCCCAAAGGCAACGGCACCGTGCGCGGCTATCTGGTGCGCCCAGCCAAGGCGGCAGGCAAGCTGCCCGCCGTGGTGGTGGTGCATGAAAACCGGGGCCTGAACCCCTATATCGAAGACGTCGCCCGACGCCTGGCCAAGGCCGGCTTTATCGCCCTGGCCCCCGACGGCCTGACCTCGGTGGGCGGCTACCCTGGCAATGATGAAAAAGGCGTGGCCCTGCAGCAGACCGTCGACCCGACCAAACTGATGAACGACTTCTTTGCCGCCATCGAGTGGCTGATGCAGCACGACAGCAGCACGGGCAAAGTCGGCATCACGGGGTTCTGTTATGGCGGTGGCGTGACCAATGCAGCGGCGGTGGCCTACCCGGAACTGGGCGCGGCAGTGTCGTTCTACGGGCGCCAACCCGACGCCAAGGACGTGCCGCGCATCAAGGCGCCGATCATGTTGCATTTCGGTGAGCTGGATACGCGCATCAATGAAGGCTGGCCGGCGTATGAACAGGCATTGAAGGCCGCGGGGACGAGGTATGAGGCGTTTATCTACAAGGGCGCCAATCACGGTTTCCATAATGATTCGACACCGCGCTATGACGAAGCAGCGGCGAACCTTGCCTGGGAACGCACCCTGGGATGGTTCCGCCAATACCTGATGTAGGAGCGAGCTTGCTCGCGAAAAACGACAACGATAACGCGGGCGTCCTGGATAGACGCGGCGCCTGGGAGTTTTTCGCGAGCAAGCTCGCTCCTACATAAATGAGGGCCTGCCTCCCCAAATGTTATCCAACACTTGCCTGCAACCACCCTTTGAACGCCAACATCGCGGGTGTCTCAGCCCGCGACTGCAAGCGCGTCAACCAATAGCTGCCGGTGGTGATCCCCACCTCGAACGGCTGGCGGATCACATCGTTCTCCAATTGCCGTGAAAACATCAGAGCTGGCGCCAGTGCAACGCCAGTCCCTTGCAGCGCGGCCTCCATCATCGCCAGCGAAGAGTCGAACACCACGCTGCGCGGCATCCGTGTATCGCTGGGCAAACCGGCGGCCTGGAACCACAGGTTCCACTCATCGGCACGGTAGGAACGCAGCAAGGTGTGCTTCAGCACGTCAGCCGGGCTGTGCAGTTGTTCGGCAATCTGCGGCACGCACAACACCGTCAGCGGTGCCTCAAGCAAGGGGCAGGCGTCGGTGCCGTGCCACGCGCCGGCGCCAAAGCGGATGGCATAATCCAGGCCCTCGGCGGCGACATCCACGCGATTGTTGTGGGTGGACAAGCGCAAGTCGATCAACGGGTAGCGGCTGTGAAAATCCGCCAGGCGTGGCAACAACCAGCCCACCGCAAAGGTACCGACCGCCCCCACCGTCAGGACTTCACGGTAATGCCCGCCTTCAAACTGATCCAAGGTCAGGGCAATTCGGTCGAAGGCGTCACGCAGCACGGGCAGCAGGGATTCGCCTTCGCTGGTGAGCATCAAACCCCGTGGCAGGCGCCTGAACAGCGTGACGTTGAGTTGCGCTTCGAGACTTTTGACCTGATGACTGACCGCCGCCTGGGTCACGCACAGCTCAATGGCCGCACGGGTAAAGCTCAAATGGCGCGCCGACGCTTCGAAAGCGCGCAACGCATTGAGCGGCAGGTGGGAACGCAACATGGCTTGACCCAAATTTTTCTAATGGCAGGTGCGAGATATCATCGTTTGCCGGCGCCCGGAAATCCACCTACATTTGCCACGCCTGCGCAGGTTCCGATCGTCATTGCCTTATTTACATGGAAGCGAACCATGAAACACACCCTGAAAAAATATGCGGTTTCAGCCTTGTTGTTCGGCGCCGGCAGCTGCATGGCAGCCACCGATATGCGCCAGGTCGTGGACAGCCACGTCACCCCTCTGATGAAACAGCAAGGCATCCCGGGCCTGACGGTCGCGGTCGTCCAACACGGCAAGGTGCAATACTTTAACTACGGCGTCGCCGCCAAAGACACCCAGGCACCCGTCACCGAAAACACCCTGTTCGAAATCGGCTCAGTGAGCAAAACCTTCAACGCCACCCTCGGCGGGTATGCCCAGGCCATCGGCAAGCTCAAGCTGTCGGACATGACCAGCCAACATCTGCCCGTCCTGGCTGGCAGCGCGTTCGATCGCATCAGCCTGCTGCAACTGGCCACTTATACCGCCGGCGGCCTGACGCTGCAGTTTCCGGATGCCGCCGACAGTGCAACCACCATGATGGATTACTTCCAGCATTGGAAACCCACTTATGCGCCGGGGGAACGACGCCTTTACTCCAACCCCAGCATTGGCCTGTTCGGTTACGTGACCGCAAAAAGCCTGGGCCAGCCGTTCACCGTCGCCATGGAAAAAACCCTGCTGCCCAAGCTGGGCTTGACCAATACCTATACTCGCGTCCCCGCCGACAAGGCCGGCCAGTACGCCCAGGGCTATGACAGCCAGCAGAAACCGGTACGCGTCAACCCCGGCGCCCTGGACTTCGAAGCCTACGGCATCAAGAGCAGCAGCCAAGACCTGGCCCGCTACGTGATCGCGAACATGCACCCGCAAACCCTGGAACAACCGGTGCAACAGGCCATTGCCACCACTCACGCCGGCTACTACACCGTCAACGGCATGACCCAGGGGTTGGGCTGGGAACGCTACCCCTACCCCATCGGCCTGCAAGCATTACTGGACGGCAACTCCACACCGATGGCGATGGAGCCGCACAAGGTCACCTGGCTGACACCCGCCCAGGCCGAGCCGGCCAACGTGCTGTACAACAAAACCGGGTCCACTGGCGGCTTTGGTGCTTACGTGGCGTACGTGCCAAGCAAGGACATGGGGGTGGTGATCCTGGCGAACCGGAACTACCCGAATGCCGAAAGGGTGAAAGTAGCGCACGCGATCTTGAGTGCGATGGACCAATAAGGCCGCCATCGCAGGCAAGCCAGCTCCCACATTTGGATCGCGGCGCGTCAGTTAGATCAGCGTCCGCCGTTGGGTAGTCACGGGAGCAAGCTCCCTCGCCACAGGGCCTGCGTCGTTTCTGAGTTATGTAGATACCTATGCCCCGATGAGGGAGTGTCTGACTCATCGCCATCGGGGCAAGCCCCCTCCCACCCTACATTCCGAGCCACTGCGGCAGCGCCAGGGAAATGAACGGCAAGTACGTCACCATGATTAGGAACACCAACAGGATCATCAGCCACGGCATCGCCGCGCGAATAGTCTGCCCCAATGTCAGCCCGGTCACCGCCGAGGTCACGAACAGGTTCAGCCCCACCGGCGGGTGCACCAGGCCGATTTCCATGTTCACCACCATCACTATCCCCAGGTGAATCGGGTCGATCCCGAGCTTCATCGCAATCGGAAAAAAGATCGGCGCCAGGATCAGCACAATGGCCGAAGGCTCCATAAAGCTGCCGGCAATCAGCAGCACCACGTTGACCATGATCAAAAAGCCAATCGGCGTCAGCCCTTCCGAGATTACCCACGCGGTGATTTGCTGGGGGATCTGTTCGGTGGTCAGCACGTGGGCAAACAGCATGGCGTTGGCGATGATGAACATCAGCATGATCGACAAGCGCCCCGACTCCAGCAGCACCTTGGGGCAGTCGCGCAGCTTCATGTCCTTGTAGACGAACAGCGCGACGAATGCTGAATACACGGCCGCCACTGCCGCCGCTTCGGTCGGGGTGAACATGCCGCTGTAAATGCCGCCGAGGATGATCACCAGTAGCAACAGGCCCCAGAACGCTCGGCGTGCACAGCTCAGCCATTCACGGAATGTCGCCCGGGGTTGCGCCGGCAGCTTCTTGATGCGGGCGACGATGTAGATCGCGACCATCAACATCAGGCCCAGCAGCAAGCCCGGAATCACCCCGGCCATGAACAACTTGCCCACCGAGGTTTCGGTCGCCGCCGAATACACCACCATCACAATCGACGGCGGGATCAGAATGCCCAAGGTCCCGGCATTGCAGATGATGCCAGCACCAAATTCCTTCGGATAACCGGAGCGCACCATGCCCGCCACGGCAATCGAACCCACTGCTGCCACCGTGGCCGGTGACGACCCGGACAGCGCTGCAAACAGCATGCACGCCAGCACCGCCGCAATCGCCAGGCCACCGCGGATATGCCCGACACAGGCGTTGGCAAAGTCGATCAGCCGCTGGGCCACGCCGCCGGTGGTCATGAAGGCACCGGACAACAGGAAAAACGGAATCGCCAGGAAGGTGTAGGCATCGCTGGTTTCAAACAGCTTGATCGCCAGGGAACTCACCGAGTCCTGGCTGAACATCAAAATCGACACCGCACCGGACAGCCCCAGGGCAATCGCAATCGGCACGCCCAGGAACATGAACACGAACAACAGCAAAAACAGACAGAGCACGGCCATCAGTGACGCTCCTCATGGCTGCCGGCCAACTTGCTGGCCTCACCGGCCTCGTCGGCCAACCCCAACCCGACCTGGCGGTGGGTAAAGATGCGGTAGAAAATTTCCAGGTAGCGGATCAATACCAACGCAAAGCCAATGGGCACGATCACCACGATGTCGCCGACATCGATGCCGAACTGGTCGAGGTCTTCGGCGCCGATATGCGCGGTCATCACCGCACTTACCCACTTGTAGCTGGCCACCATGAACAGCCCGGCATAGGCCAGGCAGCACAGGCAGGCGAGCATGCCGAGCAGACGCTGCACCGGGCGCCGGGTCAGCCGCACCAGCGCGTCCACACCCAGGTGGCCAGCAGTGCGCACGCCGTAGGAAATGCCGAAGAAAATCAACCAGCCGAACATGGCCTTGGTCAGCGCCACACTCCAGGTCATCTCTTGGGCCCACGTCATGCTGCCGTCGCCCAGGGCATTGAAGAAGGGGCTGCTCCAGGCCCATTTGTCGGCCAGGGTAAAGAACAGGGTGTAGACGTTGTTGAGCATGACGTAGACGAACGTCACCAGGGTCATGGCGGCCAGCAGGAAAGCAATAAAGCCTTCCTCCAGGTGCTCCCAGACGCGCCTTAGCGTTTGCATGGCAAAACCTCGCGAGGCAGAGATAGGTAAAAAGCCAGGTCAACCTGCTAGATCGTTCCCACGCTCCGCGTGGTAATGCCGCCCCGGACGTTCCACGTTCTGTATCACGCCGTGCGTAAGGCGACGCGGAGCGTCACGGGATGCATTACCACGCGGAGCGTGGGAACGATCAGTCGCGGGCAAGCCCGCTCCCGCAGGGGATTACTGGTTGGACTGGTCCGCCGCCTTGATCAGGTCAGCCCCAATCTCGCCTTCGAACTTCTGCCACACCGGGCGCATGGCTTCGCGCCACAGCGCACGTTGCTCGGGGGTCAGTTCGATGATTTCGCTGGTCTTGGCGTCGATGATCTTCTGCTTGGCCGACTGGTTCAGCGCTTCGGCCTGCTTGTTCACCTCCACGGTGACCTCGGCCATGATCTGCTCCAGGGTGCTGCGCACATCCGGCGCCAGGCCGTTCCAGAATGTCGCGTTAGTGATCACCATGTAGTCGATCAGGCCATGGTTGGACTCGGTGAAGTACTTCTGCACTTCGTTGACCTTCTGGCTTTCATAGTTCGACCAAGTGTTCTCGGTGCCATTCACGGTACCGGTCTGCAGGCCCTGGTAAACCTCGGCAAAGCTCATCTTGCGCGGGTTGGCGCGGATCGCCTTGAACTGTTCTTCGAGCACACTGGAAGCTTGCACGCGGAACTTCAGGCCACGGGCGTCCTTGGGTTCATGCAGGGCCTTGTTGGCAGAGAGTTGTTTGAGGCCGTTGTGCCAATAGGCCAGGCCGAGGATGTTTTTATCCTGCATCGAGGTCAGCAGTTGCTTGCCCTGGGCCGCCTGGAAACGGTCGACGGCGGCCAGGTCGTTGAACAGGAACGGCAAGTCGTAGATCTGCACTTGCTTGGTGTAGTGCTCGAATTTGGCCAGGGACGGGGCCAGCATCTGCACATCACCCAGCAGCAATGCTTCCATTTCCTTGCCATCGCCAAACAGCGACGAGTTCGGGTACACCTCGACCTTGACCTTGCCGGGCAGGCGCTCTTCAGCAAGTTTTTTGAACAGCAGCGCGCCCTGGCCTTTGGGGGTGTTTTCGGCCACCACGTGGGCGAACTTGATCACAATCGGGTCTGCCGCCTGGGCCAGGCCAGCGGTAAACAAGGTGGCGGCGCACAGCAGCGCCCGGAAGAGCTTGAGCATGGGAATCACCTTCTTATTGTTGTGTTTAAGGCAAGGTGCCTGATGTTACGCGTGTCGTGAATTTCGAATTTTAGATACCTGCGTTCGGCCTGGCCGAACGCGTCCAGTGTGGGAGCTGGCTCCAGGTTCCGTCAGTCAGAGCTGGCAGTGAGCAGCCGTTGCGCGCGCAGCAACACCGGCGCATCCACCATCTGCCCATCAATCTGATAAGCCCCTGCCCCATGGGCGCCCGCCTCCACCACCCGCCTGGCCCAGGCCAGCTCTTGGGCGCTCGGCGCTAGCGCGGCATGGATCACCGCCACTTGCTTGGGATGAATGCACAACGCCCCGGCAAACCCCATCTCATAGGCGTGCCGGATCGAACGGTGCAGGCTTTCGGGGTCGTCGATGGCCGGGTGCACGCCGTCCAGCGGCGCCGCCAGGCCCGCGGCGCGCGAATGCACGATCAACGCCAGGCGCGCCTGGTCGAGGGCCAATTCGGCGGCGCGGGATTGACTGCTCAGGTTCAGGTCCAGCGCCAGGTCCAAGCCACCGAACGACAGGCGCTCCACCTGGGGCGCCTGGGCAATCTGCGCCAGTGCCAGCAAACCGCGTGCGCTTTCGATAATCGGCCAGATAGCCTTGCCGGTCGCGGCCACCACAGCCACCTGGGCCGCGCTTTCGACCTTGGGCAGCAATACCCCGGCGACATTTGCATGGGCCTTGCAGAACGCCACGTCCTCAAAATGCTCGGCATGTTGCGGCGCGTTGATGCGCACCCACACCTGGGCCTCAGGATGGGCATGCAGGAACGCGCCCAGATTATCCCGGGCCTGACGTTTGAGCGGCTCTTCCACCGCGTCTTCAAAATCCACAATCACTGCGTCGGCGCCGCTGGCCAGGGCCTTGGCAAACCGCTCCGGGCGGCTGCCCGGCACAAACAGCGCAGAACGTACTAAAGGCTTTGGCATCACGTGATTCCTGATTAGATAACGCCGCGCTCACGCAGACTGTTAATGGCCTCAACGGAGTAACCCAACTGGTCGAGGATGCCTTGGCTGTGTTGCCCCAGCGCTGGAACGCCGTCCATGCGCGGGGTAAACGCGGCGTTACGGGCCGGTGGCAGCAGCGACGGCAACGGCCCCGCCGGGCTGTCGACGTCACGCCAGCTGTCGCGGGCCTTGAGTTGCGGGTGGTCCCACACGCCTTGCATATCGTTGACCCGGGCGCTGGCAATTTGCGCGTCTTCCAGGCGCTGGATCACCGCCTCGACGTCCAGTGGGGCAAAGCGCTCCACGATAATCTGGCGCAGCACCTCGCGGTTGGCCGAACGCTTGAAATTGGCGCTGAAGCGTTCGTCCATGGCCAGCGCCGGGGTGAGCAGCACTTTGTCGCAGAACGCCGACCATTCGCGCTCGTTCTGCAAGCCGAGCATCACGGTGCCGCCGCCCCCGGTGGGAAACGGCCCGTAGGGGTAAATCGTCGAATGCGCGGCACCCGCACGCGGTGGCGGCGCCGCGCCGTCGAAGGCGTAATACATCGGGTAGCCCATCCACTCCACCAGGCTTTCGAGCATGCTTACATCGATGCGGCTGCCCTGGCCGGTTTTGCCGCGTAGCAGCAGCGCCGACAGAATGCCGCTGTAGGCGTACATGCCGGCGGAGATATCCGCGATGGAGCAACCGGCCTTGGCCATCTGTTCTTCTTCTGGGCCTCCGGTCACCGAGAGGAAGCCGCCCTCGCTCTGGATCAGCAGGTCGTAGGCTTTCTTTTTCTCGTAGGGCCCACCTTCGCCATAGCCGGAAATATCGCAGACGATCAGGCGTGGAAAGCGCGCGTGCAGCGTCTCGAACGATAAGCCCATGCGCGCCGCCGCGCCGGGGGCAAGGTTCTGCACCAGCACATCGGCATCGGCCAAAAGCGCATCCAGAATAGCGCCCGCCTCGTCCTGCTTGAGGTCCAGGGTCAGGCTTTCCTTGGAGCGGTTGGTCCAGACGAAATGCGACGCCAGGCCACGCACCCGCTCGTCATAGCCACGGGCGAAGTCGCCGGTGCCGGGTCGCTCTACCTTGATGACCCGGGCACCGAGGTCGGCCAGCTGGCGCGTGCAAAATGGCGCGGCAATCGCGTGTTCCAGGCTGACGACGGTGATGCCGTCCAGCGGTCGTTGTTCAGTCATGACAAATCCCTCAAAGCCAATGGGCCATGGACGCGGTAGTACGCAGGTTCCACACCTGCTCGATCAGGCCTCTGGCCTGGGTCGGGGTGCGGGCGCCGCTGAAGTGGGCCAGGCGCTGGAACTTATCCGCCAGTTCGGCCCGACTCAGGGTGTTGCCCGGGTCGCCCTTGGGTTCATCAATGGCACCGCGCAGCGTGCGGCCATCGGTGGTGGTGACCGTGACACGGCCCAGCCAGCGTTGCGGGTAGGCGCTGTCGACTTCCGGGTCCAGGGTCATGCTGACCTTGTCGCGAAACGCCGCGACCGCAGGATCGGTCAACGCCAGCTCATGGAATTCAGGCAACCCGGCTTTGCCATGCACAGCGATCAGCCCAAGCACGGTGCCCATGGAAAATTTGGCCTGGTGCACGGTGGCCGGCACCGTCACTCGGCCGAGTACGTCAATGGCGCCTTGGTGCACGTGGGTTTGCACCTGGGAGATCTGCGCAGCGCTCAAGCCTTCACGCTGCATCACGGCCAGCAGCGCGTCGGCAGCAGGATGGGTGTGGCGACAGGAGGCGTGGAATTTGAACGAGGTTTCCACCAGCGCCCAACGGCTGCCCAGCTCGGCAGACAATTTGCCCGGTTGGGCATCACTGGACATACCTGCCGCCAAACCTTGCTCACCCTCAAGGATATTGCGCGCGCCGGTCAGCCCATCGGCCGTAAGGTAAGCCGCCAGCAAGCCGTCCGCCGCCGCCTTGGCCGTGTGCAGTTGTTTGGAGTCGGCGGCATCGCGCAGAAACTCCCACAGCCCGGCAGCCTGGGTGCCGGCGCTGCCGAGCAGGTTGATGAATTGTTCTTCGTTGAAATCGAGCAACTTGCCCACCGCGACCGCCGCCGCCAGGGTGCCGACCGTGGCCGTGGTGTGGAAGATGCGGTAGTGGGAGCGGCCCATGAACTCACCGATGCGAATCCCCGCCTCGTAGCCGGCCACCGAGGCCAGCAACAGTTCACGGCCAGACTTGCCGAGGTCCTGGGCAGCCGCCAACGCAGCGGGAAACACCACGGTGGCCGGGTGCAGCACGGAACTGTTGTGCAGGTCATCCTGCTCCACCAGGTGTGAGGAGGCGGCGTTGACCAGTGCGGCGAAATACGCGCTGGTGCCGGTGCCGTTGACGATCACCTGGGCCGGACCGCTGCTCGGGCCCATCTTCTGCGCGTAGCGTTCAAACAAGGGGATCGGGTGCGCGCCTTGGCTGGCCAAGGCGCACGCGAGCCAATCCAGGTACAGCTCTTCGGTGCGCGCCAGCACGGGCTCGGGCAATTGTGAGTACGTCAGCTCGGCCAGGAACCGGCACAGGGCTTGGGTATGATGCATGCTCAAGGCCCTCAGAAGCTGCGTGGCAATTCGAGCAAATGCTCGGCCACGTAGGACAGGATCAGGTTGGTGGAGATCGGCGCTACCTGGTACAGGCGGGTCTCGCGGAATTTGCGCTCCACGTCGTACTCGCAGGCAAAGCCGAAGCCGCCGTGGGTTTGCAGGCAGGCGTTGGCCGCTTCCCAGGACGCCTTGGCCGCCAAATACTTGGCCATGTTGGCACTGGCCCCGGCGTTCTTGCCGCTGTCGTATTCCTCACAGGCACGCCAGCGCATCAGGTCGGCCGCTTCGATCTCGATATGCGCCTCGGCAATCGGGAACTGCACGCCCTGGTTCTGCCCGATTGGCCGGCCAAACACCACACGGTCGCGGGCATAGGCGCTGGCCTTTTCGATGAACCAGCGGCCGTCACCGATGCACTCGGCGGCAATCAGCGTACGCTCGGCATTCAGGCCATCGAGGATGTATTTGAAGCCCTTGCCCTCCTCGCCAATCAGGCTGTCCAGGGGCAGCTCCAGGTTGTCGAAGAACAGCTCGTTGGTCTCGTGGTTGACCATATTGGCGATGGGCTGCACGGTGAGGCCGTTGCCGATGGCCTGGCGCAGATCTACCAGGAAGATCGACATGCCTTCGGACTTTTTCTTTACGTCGGCCAAGGGCGTGGTGCGCGCCAGCAGGATCATCAGGTCGGAATGCTGTACCCGAGAGATCCAGACTTTCTGGCCGTTGATCACGTACTTGTCGCCGCGCTTGATCGCCGTGGTCTTGATCTTGGTGGTGTCGGTGCCGGTAGTGGGCTCGGTGACGGCCATCGACTGCAGGCGCAATTCACCGCTGGCCAGCTTGGGCAGGTAGTAGCGTTTTTGCGCCTCGCTGCCGTGACGCAGCAGGGTGAACATGTTGTACATCTGGCCGTGCACGGTGCCCGAGTTGCCGCCGCAGCGGTTGACTTCCTCAAGGATCACCGAGGCTTCGGCCAGGCCCAGGCCGGAACCGCCGTATTCCTCGGGGATCATGGCCGACAGCCAACCGGCGTCGGTCAGGGCCTTGACGAAGGCTTCGGGGAAGCCTTTTTCTTCATCGATCTTGCGCCAGTAAGCGGCATCGAACTCGGCGCACAAGGCGCGCACGCCTTCGCGGATGGCCTTGAGTTCTTCGTTGTCATGGGCATTCATTAACGGCTCTCCGCCTGTTGTTATCGGGTTATTCGAAATGCACTTGGGCGGTCTGTGCCAGGCCTTCAGTGTTGCCCGCCCAGAGTTCTGCGACGCCGGTTGCGGTGATACGCCCGCCCACCTCAAAAGGCTGTGGCGCAATCAGTGGGCGCACGCCGCGATAGGCAAAGCGGCGCAGGGTCGCCTCAGGGTGCGCTCGGCAGAACGCACGCAGGTTCAAGGTGGCGATCAGCGGGCCATGCACCACCAGGCCGGCATAGCCTTCGGTGCCAGTGACATAGGGGTAGTCGTAGTGGATGCGGTGGCCGTTGAACGTGACGGCGCTGTAGCGGAACAACAGGGTCGACGTCGGCTCGACGGCCTCTGTCCATTCGCCCCGGGCCAGCGCGTCGCCGCTGCCAGGCTTGGGTGGCGTGGGTTCGCGGTAGACGATGTCCTGTTCCTCGCGGATGGCCAGCCGCCCTTCCTGGGAGTAGTCATGGCGCACGGTGACAAATAGTAGTGAGCCGGTGCGCCCGGTCTTTTCTTCGACCTGGGTGATGGTCGACACGCGCGTAGCCGCCTCGCCAGCCCGCAGTGGCTGCAGAAATTCAAGACGCCCACCGGCCCACATGCGATTGCGGTTATCGGCCGGCGGCAGGAACCCGCCGCGTGCCGGGTGGCCGTCGCCGCCCAACGCCACCTCCGGCAGCGGGTCCTGGAAAAAGCACCATTGCCACAACGCAGGCACAGCGTCGCCGTCGGCAGGCACCTCTTCACCTAACGTCGCGGCGATGCGCTTGAGCAGGTTATGACTCAGGTGGTCGTGGGCGGTCTCACTTCGGCCGATCCAATCAGTGGCGCTCATCGGGTGCAGGTCCTCAGGCAGTGGGTGTCTGCCGTGGATCATGCAAGGGCCTGCCCGTTCTGAGAATTTGCATTTCAATAAACCAGCGTTCGGTTAAGCTGAACGCACCATTCCTATGCGTACCTCTTGTGGCGAGGGAGCTTGCTCCCGTTGGGGCGCGAAGCGGCCCCAAAAAACAGGCCTGCTTCGCAGTCCAGCGGGAGCAAGCTCCCTCGCCACGGGTGATCACAAGCCTGGAGTTTTGCATGCACTTCGATCTCGCCGACCTGCGCCTGTTTATCCATATCGCCGAATCCCCCAGCCTCACCCAGGGTGCCAAGCGCGCCTTCCTGTCGCCGGCTGCCGCCAGTGCGCGGATCAAGGCCCTGGAAGGTCAGCTCGACACGCGCCTGTTGTACCGCGATAGCCGGGGCGTGGAGATCACCCCGGCAGGCGAGCGGCTGTTGCACCATGCGCGGTTGATCATGCGCCAGGTGGATTACCTCAAAAGCGAGTTCACCCAATACGGCGTGGATTCGGCCGGGCATATCCGTATCTTCGCCAACACCACGGCGGTCACCGAGTTTTTGCCGGAGGTCTTGGCAGGCTTTCTGTCACAGCGCCCGGGCGTCACCGTCGACCTGCAGGAGCGCCTGTCGCGGGACATCGTGCGTGGGGTGCTCGATGGCACCAGTGACATGGGTATCATCGCCGGCCCCGTGGAAGCCTCCGGCCTGCAAGTGTTGCATTTCAGCACCGACGAACTGGTGCTGATGGTACCCGTCGGGCATCCGTTGGCCGACCAGCCTTCGGTGACCCTTGAGCAGACCCTGGCGTATCAGCATATCGGCCTGCATGAAGGCAGCACGCTGTTGAGTTTCCTGCGCGAACACGTCGAGCGTCTGGGCAAGCAATTGTCGCTGCGTATCCAGGTCTCGAGCTTCGAGGCGATCTGCCGGATGGTCGAGGCCGGCGTGGGCATCGGTATCATTCCCGAGTCCGCCGCCCTGCGTCACAGCCGCACCATGCAGCTGGTGACGGTAAAACTGGACGAGCCCTGGGCGATTCGCGAGCGCAGCATCCTGGTACGCGAGCTGGAAGCGCTGCCGGGGACCATTCGCGCCCTGATCGCCACGTTGATGCCCGCACCCCTGGGCAAATCCTGATGTTTTTATAAGCGGCCGTTAACAGTCTTTGACAGTTTCCCGACAAAGCACTCAAAGATTCTCGGCCCCCGCCGCCCTAGCATTCCAGCATCCAAATCATCATTCGGGTGCTCTTGATGTTTCGCAGATTGCGCGGTATTCCGCTCTTGGGTTGCCTGTTGGGCAGTATCGGTTGCCACTCGCAACCGCCTGTCCCGCCGCCGATTCAAAAAGGCGATTACGGCGCAATCATCCGCTACCTGCAAACCCGCATTCCCCGGGAGATGGCTCGGGACAATGTGGCGGGATTGTCGATTGCCCTGGTCAATGGCCAGGAGCTGATCTGGGCCCGCGGCTTTGGCCTGGCTGACAAAGACCTGGGGGTGCCGGTCACGCCCAATACCGCGTTTCGCGCAGGTGGCATCTCCAAGCTGCTGACCGCCACGGCGGCGCTGCAACTGGTGGAGCAGCAACACCTGGCGCTGGATGCGCCGATCCAGCAGACCCTGCGTGAGTTCTACGTACGCTCCCGCTTTCACAGCGACCAGGCCGAGGCGGATCGAGCGATCACCTTGCGGCGCTTGCTCAGCCATCAATCCGGCTTGCCCAGCGAGCACCTGCGCGACCTGCGCAGCACCTATGCCATGGGGCAGATGCCGATGCGTGTGTCGGGTGTGTGGCTGAGCAGCCTGCCGGGTTCCCAGGTGGCGTATTCCAACCTTGGCTATGCCTTGGTGGGCGCCGCCATTGAGCGCAGCAGCGGCAAAAGCTTCGAAGCCCAGTTACAAAGCAGCCTGCTCACACCCTTGCGAATGAACCAGTCCAGTTTCCTGGGTACCGGTGCGCAAATGAGCTATCGCGCCCACGGCTACGAGGATGGCAAGGCCAGCACCGACCCCCAGGTGCGTGACCTCGCCGCCGGTGGCCTGTGGACCAGCCCCAAAGACCTCAGCCGCTACGTGCGCATGCTGTTCGCCAAGGGCACCTACAAGGGCAGTCAGATCCTCGGCAGCGCTTCTATCGATGCCATGTTTACCCAGCAAAACACCGGCAACGCCTTGGATTTCGACTGCCAGATGGGCTTGGGCTGGTTCTTGGCGCCCTGTGGTGACGAGCCCATCGGCCCCGGAGTGCGCACCTACCAGCACAGCGGTGGCGGCGACGACTTCGTGGCCCAGTTGACCCTGCTGCCGGATCAGCAACTGGCCGTGGTCATCATGGCCAACGACAGCAACGCCGAAGACATGGTGGTGTCGCTGACCACCGACAGCCTGCGCCTGATGCTCCAGGCTCAGACCGGCAAGCCCGTATGCGCCGATGACTGCCAGGCCCCCAGCCACGGCCTCAAGCTGCGCCATGTACCGGCGGCGGTGGATCGCAAGCGCCTGGCCGGCTTCTACGCCACCGCCTGGGGCGTGTTCCGCATCAGGGATGAGCATGCCCGTTTGAGCGGTGAACTGGCCGGCTACGATTTCCAGCTATTGCGTGATGAGCAAGGCTGGCTGCGGGCGCAGAAAAAGATACTGGGGTTCTGGCGCAAGGACCTCGGCGAGTTGGGCCGCGTGCAGCTGGATGTGCTCACGGTACAAGGCCGCCAAATGCTCACCGCCCGCAGCCACGGCCAACGCATTGCCATCGGCGAGCGCATCGAGCCGCCGCCCTTGTCCGCCGCGTGGGCCAACACGGTCGGCACCTACCAGGTGCTCAGCAGCCATGAACCCGACGCGCCATTGAGTGGCATCAGCGTGCGCCAGGAGGACGGTTTCCTGGTGATTCGCGGCCAATTAAACGGCGAGCCGCTGACCGACTACATCCTGCTGCCCATCGACAACGCCCATGCGGTGCTGGCCGGCAACGGCTACGGCCTGGGCGATACCGTCAGCCGCCAGGTCAACGGCCTGAGTGCTTCGGGCTACTCGTTCAAACGCACCCATTCACCCCACACACCCTTGAACCTCTAACCAGGAAACACCCTGATGCACTCAAAAAACCTGTGCCTGTCATTGACCTCACTGTGCCTGATCGCCGCCGCCGATACGGCGCTTGCCGAAGACTGGCAATACAGCCTCAAGGCCGGCATGGCCAACGCACCCCGCTACAGTGGCAGCGACGAACGTATGACGGCGCCTGTGCTCGGTGGCAAAATCATCAGCCCCTGGGGCGTCTTCCTCGACACTGATACGGGCTTGGGCTGGGGTTACGAAGGCAATGCCTTGAGCTTCAGCGCATACGTTGGCGCAAGCGATTCGCGCAAGGATAAAAATGAAAGCATGCATGCCGGCTCCAAACGCCTCAAAGGCATGGGCGAGATCAAGTCACGTCCGCAATTGGGGGTGAGTACCGCCTACAACCTCGGCGGTGTGATCATCGGCGCCACCCTGGAACATGCGCTTGAAGAAGATAAACACAAGGAAACCGGCAAGGCTTTTACCCACCTGGAGTTGAGCCTGGGTACCCATCTCTATGAGGGCCGCTACGGCTCCGTCGATGCCGCCATCAACAGCCACTTCGGTGACCGCAACTACCTGCAAACCTGGTACGGCGTGACTGCCGACCAGGCCACCCGCAGCCGCTTCAAGGAATACAAGGCAAGTGCCGGCAATATCAGCAATGGCATGAACCTCTCATGGAGCGTGCCGATCAACGAACACACGCAGTTCTCGACCCTGCTGGATGTGCAATACCTGGCGGATGAAGCAGGCAAGAGCCCGATTGTGGAGCAGCGGCTGCAAGCGTCGGTGTTGGGGGAGCTGCAGTACACCTTCTGATCTGACTTGCCCTCTGTAGGAGCGAGCTTGCTCGCGCAAAACTCGCAGGCGCCGCGTTTATCCAGAAAACACGCGTTATCGTTGAGGTTTTTCGCGAGCAAGCTCGCTCCTACAGGATGGCATTAGGGCCAGCCCCCTTACTCGGCGTATGCCCACGTCATTCGAAACGACGCCCCGCCCCACTCCGAATCCTGCACTTCCACCTGCCCGCCGTGCCACTGGCTGACACGCTTGACCAGCGCCAGGCCCAGACCAAATCCGCCTGTGCGGCGGTCGCGGCTGGCGTCAAGGCGCAGGAAGGGTTCGAATATCTTGGTGCGACCCTCCAGCGGTACCCCCGGCCCATCGTCGTTGACCCGCACTTCGTAACCGCTGCCAAACTTGACCAGCGACACTTCCACGCGGCGATCGGCATAACGAATCGCGTTGCGCAGCAGGTTGATCACGGCCCGCGCCATAAAGCGTGGCTCGATCTGGATAACGTCCACCTCGCAGGTGCGCAACGACAACTGCACCCCTTCCGCTTCGGCCTCCAGGGCCACGCTGCCGATCACACTGTCGAGCCAACTGTGGGCCTCGATATGCTCGCGGGTGACCTGGGTCGCGCCTGGCTCAAGGCTGGCATAAGTCAACAGCTCGGAGACCATTTCTTCCAGTTCACCGAGGTCGGCGTACATGTCGTTGATCAACGCTCGGCTTTGCCGTGGGTCGCTCTGCTGCCTGAGCTGGTCCAGCTCGAATGACAGCCGCGCAATCGGCGTACGCAATTCGTGGGAGACCGCGTTGGTGAGTTCGCGCTGGTTGGCGATCAAACCTTCGATGCGCTCGGCCATCTGGTTGAAGTGCCCGGCCAGTGAACGCACGGTGGAGCGAGTCGGCAGCAAGATGCGCGAGCCCAGGTCATTGTCACCGAAACGTTGCGCGGCCAGGCGGATGTGCTCCAGGTCGCGCCAGTGTGGACGCACCCAGAAATACAGGACGATGGCCAGGCTCACGCCCAGGAAAGCGTAGGCCCAGAGGTACAACCACTTGGGTTCCTCCGGCAATCTGATTTCGAGCAGTTGCGGGCCGTCGTCGATAGGCGCAAGAAATTTCATGAAGTCCTCGCGCACCACTACCTGGCCAGCCGCCAGGAGTTTCTGCTCCCGTTCGCTCAAATCCTGGGTGTCGCGCTGCACCAGTTCGAGCCGCAAGCCGTAATGCGGTTGCAGTTCATCCAGGCGTGCCTGGCGCGCCTCTGCCTGCACGGGGCGCAACTGTTCCACCAGGGCCCACGCCGGGCCGCGCAGGGCTTCACGGTTATAGGTCTCGTTGGACTCGGGCATGTAAGCGTCCAGGCCGAAGTTGACCAGCCAGATCGATCCGGCCAGGCCGAGCGCGAGAATCAAATAGAGGCGCAGGTACAAGCGCAGCATCTACACCTCCCACGCGAACGGGTTGAACAGGTAGCCCTTGCCCCAGATGGTCTTGATGCACACCGGCTCGCGGGGGTTGTCATTGAGCTTGCCGCGCAGTTTGCTGATGTACACGTCTACGCTGCGGTTCAGCCCGTCAAAGGCAATGCCGCGCATGCGGTTAAGGATGTCGTCGCGAGAGAGAATCTTGCCCGCGCTGCTGGCCAGCAACCACAGCAACTCGAATTCCATGGTGGTGAGGTCAATGGTCTCGCCGCCCAGGCGGACCACCCGGCAACTGCGATCAATCGACAAGCGGCCAAATTCCAGGGCACCGCGCACGGTGGGCTCGGGCACTTGACGGCGCTGCAGCGCACGCAGGCGCGCCAACAACACCGGCGGTTTGATCGGCTTGATCACGTAGTCGTCAGCACCGGACTCAAGGCCAAGGATATGGTCCAGGTCATCTTCCTTGGCGGTGAGGATCACGATGGGCGTGTCCGACACGTTGCGAA
Organism: Pseudomonas sp. MF6767; assembly: GCF_016405475.1. NCBI lineage: Bacteria > Pseudomonadati > Pseudomonadota > Gammaproteobacteria > Pseudomonadales > Pseudomonadaceae > Pseudomonas > Pseudomonas sp. MF6767. Next base: position 50,016 of record NZ_JAEKCY010000022.1, read on the forward strand.
TCTCGCGGCAGACATGCAGCCCGCTCTGACCCGGCAGCATCAGATCGAGCACGACGATCTTCGGCTTGAAATCCAGGAACGCCGCCAGCGCTTCATCGCCCCGGTACACCACCCGTACCTCGAAACCATGCTGCGACAGAAAATGCGAGACCAGCCCTGCCAGCTTTTCATCGTCCTCAACGAGCAGGACCTTGCCCAGACCCAGGTTTTCCATAAGTTCTCAGTGTGGATGCGCGGATTGAAATGGGGCCATTATAGGTGGCAAGCTGGCCGACAGAGGTGGCTGACCAGTCCCCAGCGAAGAAGCTTCATGCTTTTAAGAGTTTTTAACAAATAGCCTGCAGTTTTTAACGCCATTGACAGGGAGTTCCATGCGCAAGGATTACCTGGCGTTCTTCATTTCGCTGTTCCTTTCACGGCTGGCCGACCAGGTTCTGCTGTTTATCGTGCCACTGATCGTGTTCCAGACTACGCAAAGCGTGTCGTGGGCGGGGTTGGCGTTTTTTATCGAGTCACTGCCGCGCTACCTGGCGTTTCCGGTGTGCGGCGCGTTGTGCGACAGGTTTTCACCGGTGCGTATCCTGCATATCAGCCAGGTGTATCGGGCCCTGGCCTGCGTGGTGGCGATGGCGCTGTATGGGCTGTTCGACGGTATCCATTGGCTGGTGATGCTGTCCGCGTTGTGCGGCGTGCTGACCACCCAGGGCATCATGGCGCGGGAAGTGGTGATGCCGCATATCTTCGGGCAGTACACCTACGCCAAGACCTTGTCCTATTCGCAGATCGCCGACCAGGGCGGACTGGTGCTCGGGCCATTGGTGGCGGCGCTGATGCTGGAAGTCTGGGCGTGGCCATGGGTAGTGCTGGGCGTCGCCGCGCTGTTTGTGCTGGCAGACCTGGCGATGCTGATCTGGCAGCGCAACACCACGGTGGACCTGCACATCCATGAACAACAGCCGGGTAACTGGCTGCAACCCCTGCGCACCGCTTTTGGCCACATCCTCAACCGGGTGGAGTTGAAACGCATCATCGTCCTGGCGGTCGGTGTGAACCTGATGGTCGGCGTGACGCTGGCTACCTCGGCTGCCATGGTCACCGGCCACTACGCAGCGGGCAAAGACGCCTATGCCCTGCTGCAAGCCGCCGGGGCGCTGGTGACCATCGCGATTCTGTTCTACCTGGCGCATTCATCACTGAAGCTGAAGGTACTGGGCGGGTTGTCGTACTCGATGATCACCGTGGGCGCGCTGATCACCGCGCTCAGCCCCGGCGTGTGGGCCTACGCGGTGGGTTTCCTGCTGCTGACCGGCTTCGACAAGATGTTCAACGTGTACCTGCGCAGCACCCGCCAACGGGTGATTCCGGTGCAGGACTTCGGCAAGACCGTTGGCGTGATGACCTTGCTCAACAACCTGGCCCAGCCCTTGGCGGGCTTGATGATTGCCGTGTTGGCAGCGCCTTTGGGCACGCCAACGGTGATCCTGCTGCTGACCGGGATCACCGCCTTGATCGGTGTGGCCGTGGCCTCAGGCTGGCACGCCACTGTGAAAGCGGAACTCGACGTCGGGTGATTCGATCAGGTCCTGCTCGGTGGCCCGCACCCGCTCGATCACCTGGGCGATGTCCTTGGCGTCGCCGTACTGGTATGCCAGCTTCAAGTAGCCCTGGAAGTGCCGCGCCTCGCTTTTGAGCAAGCCGAAATAGAACTTGCCGAGTTCTTCGTCCAAATGCGGCACCAGCGCTTCGAAGCGCTCGCAACTGCGCGCTTCGATAAAGGCGCCCACCACCAGGGTATCCACCAGCTTGACCGGCTCATGGCTGCGCACCACCTTGCGCAAACCCGAGGCGTAACGGCCGGCGTGCAGTTGACGCAGTTCGACCTTGCGCTTTTTCATCAGGCGCATGACCTGCTCGTGGTGCACCAACTCTTCGCGGGCCAGGCGCGACATCATGTTGATCAGGTCAACGTGGCCGTAGTACTTGGCCATCAGGCTCAAGGCGGTGCTGGCGGCTTTGAATTCGCAGTTCTTGTGGTCGATCAGCAGGGTTTCCTGATCGGCCAACGCGGCCTGGACCCAGGCATCGGGGGTGCGGCAGCCGAGGAGTTCATGGATTTCGGGCAGGTTCATCGGGCTCACGGGCAAAGGATCACAAAAGGGCGCCGATTATACCGACCCCGTCGCAGACCACCAGCCACCGGCCTTGATGTGTATCAACATGACGGCTGCGTAGCAGCAACTATAGTTATCCAACGCCCGCCCTTTTGGAGATCCCGACCATGCAAGCCATCCGCAGCATCCTGGTGGTCATCGAGCCCGAGCATTCGGAAAGCCTGGCCCTCAAGCGTGCCAAGCTGATTGCCAAAGTGACCGACGCGCACCTGCACTTGCTGGTCTGTGACAAGAAGCACGAGCATTCGGCGCTGCTGAGCCTGCTCAAGGAAGGCTTGAAAGAAGACGGCTACAGCGTCACCACCGAGCAGGCCTGGAACGACAGCCTGCATGAAACCATCATCGATGTGCAGCAAGCCGAAGGCTGTGGCCTGGTGATCAAACAGCACTTCCCCGACAACCCTCTGAAAAAAGCCCTGCTGACCCCGGCGGACTGGAAGTTGCTGCGCTACTGCCCAACGCCGGTGTTGCTGGTCAAGACCGCCACCCCCTGGGCGGGCGGCGTGATCCTGGCGGCCATCGACGTGGGCAACGCCGACGGCGAACACCGCTCGCTGCACAATTCGATCATCGACCATGGCTTTGATATCGCCAGCCTCGCCAAAGCGCAGTTGCATGTGATCAGCGCTCACCCCTCGCCCATGCTGTCGGCGGCAGACCCGACCTTTCAGCTCAAGGAAACCATCGAGGCGCGCTACCGCGAGCAATGCAAGGCCTTCCAGGCCGAGTTCGACGTGGACGACAGGCACCTGCATATCGAGGAAGGCCCGGCCGATGTGCTGATCCCACATATCGCCCATCGGTTGCAGGCGGCGGTGACCATTATCGGCACGGTGGCGCGCACGGGGATTTCCGGCGCGTTGATCGGCAATACCGCAGAAGTGGTGCTGGATGCGGTGCAAAGCGATGTGCTGGTGCTCAAACCGCAGACGCTCATGGACCATCTGGAAGAGCTGGCGACCAAGCCCTGACACCGACCTTCAGGCAATGTGGACCAAATGTGGGAGCTGGCTTGCCTGCGATAGCGGTGGGTACGCGGGCGCATTTGCTCCTGATACACCGCTATCGCAGGCAAGCCAGCTCCCACATTGACCTCGCCAGTCAGTTAACCCAGCGCATCTTTCAAGAAGCCCGGCGCGATATAGCGCTGGTAATGCGCCTCGGACAAGATAAAGAACTCGCGATCAATGGCATCGCGCAGTTCAGGCAGCGCCCAGTCGCGAAACTCCGGCAACAGCACCATGCCATAGGCTTCCAGGTTATTGATCACCCGGGCCCCACGGGCGATCAACTGGTAGGCCCAGCAATACTCGGACTGGTGTGGCACAAAGCGAATCTTGCGTTGCTCCAACTGCCCGCGCAGGGTCTTGGGGTCGAAAACCTCCACTTTACCGGCCATGACCTGCACCAACAGCTGCTCAAGCCTGAGCCAGACCGCGCGTTTTTCTTCTTCGTTATAGCCGTTCCACTGGATCACTTCATGGTGGAAGCGCTTGCATCCACGGCACACGAGATCGCCGTAGACCGTGGAGCACAGGCCGACGCAGGGGGTCTTGATGGTTTGGTTGGGCATAAGCAGCAACACGCAAATCAGCGAAACAGTGCGCCATGTTAGCCCTTTGTCTAAGGTTGATCACCCAGCAAACTTGAGCAGGCAACTTACCTTTAGATTTTTTTTGCCGTAGAATCACCCGGCCTTGTAAGGCGCCAATAATCCGCTGGAAGCTGTTTTCAAAGCGTCACGAGCACAGTCGTTCCTTCAGAACGGTGTTGGCGCAGGTTCGACCCGGTAGGTCAGAGCCCGCGCCAACCCTCATCAGCTCCGTTCTGCAGGCGTAAAACTTTGAAAGCAGCTTCTGTAAGGAATGCCGGCAGCGCTGGCTTTGCGGCCCAAAAAGCCCCCGAGCGCATGCGTGCCGTTCATTTCTGGATGAGCGTCCCGTGGGACCACTGATGAGGGTAATAACTGTGCTTGAAGCCTACCGCAAACATATCGAAGAGCGTGCAGCACTGGGTATCGTTCCCCAGCCGCTTAACGCCGAACAAACCGCAGGCCTGGTCGAGCTGCTGAAAAATCCTCCGGCTGGCGAAGAAGAATTCCTCGTTGACCTGATCACCAACCGTATTCCACCAGGCGTTGACGAAGCCGCTTACGTCAAGGCCGGTTTCCTGTCTGCCCTGGCCAAGGGCGAAGCCACTTCCCCCCTGATCGACAAGAAACGCGCTGTTGAACTGCTCGGCACCATGCAGGGCGGCTACAACATCGTGACGTTGGTCGAGCTGCTGGACGACGCCGAACTGGCGCCCGTCGCGGCCGCCCAACTCAAGCACACCCTGCTGATGTTCGATGCGTTCCACGACGTCGCCGAAAAAGCCCGCAACGGCAACGAGCACGCCAAAGGCGTGATCCAGTCCTGGGCTGACGGCGAGTGGTTCCGCAACCGCCCTACCCTGGCCGACAAGATCAGCCTGCGCGTCTTCAAGGTCACCGGCGAAACCAACACCGACGACCTGTCGCCGGCGCCTGACGCCTGGTCCCGCCCTGACATCCCGCTGCACGCCCTGGCCATGCTGAAAATGGCTCGCGAAGGCATCGTGCCGGACGAGCAAGGCAAGACCGGCCCGATGAAGCAGATCGAAGAAATGCGCGGCCAAGGCTTCCCGATCGCCTACGTGGGTGACGTGGTCGGTACCGGCTCGTCGCGTAAGTCAGCGACCAACTCGGTACTGTGGTTCTTCGGTGACGACGTACCTTACGTGCCGAACAAGCGTGCCGGGGGTTTCTGCTTCGGCAGCAAGATCGCTCCGATCTTCTACAACACCATGGAAGATGCTGGCGCACTGCCAATCGAATTCGACGTCACCAACATGAACATGGGCGACGTGATCGACCTGTACCCGCATGCTGGCAAAGTCTGCAAGCACGGCACCGACGAAGTCCTGACCACCTTCGAAATGAAGACCCCGGTGCTGTTGGACGAAGTTCGTGCCGGCGGCCGTATCCCGCTGATCATCGGCCGTGGCCTGACCGACAAGGCACGCGCTGAGCTGGGCCTGGGCCCGACTGACCTGTTCAAGCTGCCTGAAGCGCCTGTCGACACCGGCAAAGGCTTCACCCTGGCGCAGAAAATGGTCGGCAAGGCCTGTGGCCTGCCAGAAGGCAAAGGCGTTCGCCCAGGCACCTACTGCGAGCCGAAGATGACCACCGTGGGGTCCCAGGACACCACCGGCCCAATGACCCGTGATGAACTCAAAGACTTGGCGTGCCTGGGCTTCTCGACCGACCTGGTGATGCAGTCCTTCTGCCACACCGCGGCTTACCCGAAGCCGATCGACGTGACCACCCACCACACCCTGCCTGACTTCATCATGACCCGTGGCGGTGTATCGCTGCGTCCAGGCGACGGCATCATCCACAGCTGGCTGAACCGCATGCTGCTGCCGGACACCGTCGGTACCGGTGGCGACTCCCACACCCGTTTCCCGATGGGCATCTCGTTCCCGGCCGGTTCTGGCCTGGTCGCGTTCGCCGCAGCCACTGGCGTAATGCCACTGGACATGCCGGAATCGATTCTGGTGCGCTTCAAAGGCAAGATGAAGCCTGGCATCACCCTGCGTGACCTGGTTCATGCCATTCCTTACTACGCGATCCAGGCTGGCCTGCTGACCGTAGAAAAGAAAGGCAAGAAGAACGCCTTCTCTGGCCGCATCCTGGAAATCGAAGGCCTGAACGATCTGACGCTGGAACAGGCTTTCGAGCTGTCCGACGCCTCGGCTGAACGTTCGGCTGCCGGTTGCACCATCAAGCTGTCCAAAGAGTCCGTCACCGAGTACCTGAACTCCAACATCACCCTGCTGCGCTGGATGATCGGCGAAGGCTACGGCGATGCACGCACCCTGGAACGTCGCGCCCAAGCGATGGAAGCCTGGGTTGCCAACCCGGAGCTGATGGAAGCCGATGCCGACGCCGAATACGCCGAAATCATCGAGATCGACCTGTCGGAAATCAACGAGCCGATCCTCTGCGCGCCAAACGACCCGGACGACGCCCGTCTGCTGTCCAGCGTCGCTGGCGAGAAGATCGACGAAGTGTTCATCGGTTCGTGCATGACCAACATCGGTCACTTCCGCGCTGCCGGCAAGCTGCTGGAGCAGGTCAAGGGCCAGCTGCCTACCCGTCTGTGGCTGTCGCCGCCGACCAAGATGGACGCTCACCAACTGACCGAAGAAGGCTACTACGGCATCTACGGCAAGGCTGGCGCACGCATGGAAATGCCAGGCTGCTCGCTGTGCATGGGTAACCAGGCACGCGTTGAGCCGAACTCCACCGTCGTGTCTACCTCGACCCGTAACTTCCCGAACCGCCTGGGTGATGGTGCAAACGTCTACCTGGCATCGGCTGAGCTGGCGGCCGTCGCCTCCACTCTGGGTCGCCTGCCGACAGTCGAAGAGTACATGGGCTACGCAGCGAAACTGGACACCATGGCCAGTGACGTCTACCGCTACCTGAACTTCGACCAGATCGCCGAGTTCCGCAAGATCGCAGCAAGCGCCAACATCCCGGTGATTCAAGCTTAACGGTGTGTTGATGTGAAGAACGCCGCGTATCGCAAGGTACGCGGCGTTTTTTTATGCCTGGAATTAACCTTTACTGCCAACACAAAAAAAATGTGGGAGCTGGCTTGCCCTAATCCAGTGTAGGAGCGAGCTTGCTCGCGAAAAACTCACCGGCGCCGCGTTCATCCAGGAAGCACGCGTTATCGTTGACGTTCTTCGCGAGCAAGCTCGCTCCTACGCAACCAGCGAATACACCAACGCCGTAATGGCAACCAAGCCAACTGCAGTCACAAACACATTCGACGCCTGCCCACGGTACTTGGCCATGGCCGGCACCTTGCGGATGGCGTACATCGGCATCAGGAACAGAATCGACGCAATCACCGGCCCACCCAGAGTCTCGATCATGCCAAGGATGCTCGGGTTAAGCGTGGCGACGATCCAGCACACCACCAACATGAAGGCGGCGGTCGTGCGGTCCAGGGTCTTGGGTGCCGGACGGCGGCCAGTCTTGACCACCAGGCCCTTGAGGCCCTCGCTTGCACCGATGTAGTGGCCCAGGAACGACTTGGCAATCGCCACGAACGCAATCAACGGTGCGGCAAAGGCAATCGTCGGGTTATCGAAGTGGTTGGCCAGGTACGACAGGATCGACAGGTTTTGCGCTTTCGCTTCCGCCAACTGCGCGGGCGACAGGGTCAGCACGCAACTGAACACGAAGAACAGCACCATCGCCACCATCAGCAAGTGCGCGCGGGACAGGATCTGCGAACTGCGCTCCTCGGCGTGAGCGCCATACTGGCGCTTCTGGTCCACCGCAAAGGCCGAGATGATCGGCGAATGGTTGAACGAAAACACCATCACCGGAATCGCCAGCCACAGCGTGTTGAGCAACGCCGACGGTGCCGGCACTTCGCTGGCGGTACTGAGAATGCCGCCGGTCCAGTGCGGCACCAGGTACACCGCCAGGAACAGCAAGGCCACAATAAACGGGTACACCATCAGGCTCATGGCCTTGACGATCACCTGTTCACCGCAGCGCACAACGGCGAGCAGGCCGAGGATCAATACAAACGACAGGATCGCCCGGGGCGGCGGCAGGATGTGCAGTTGGTGCTCCATGAAGCTGCTGACGGTATTGGTCAGCGCCACGCTGTAGATCAGCAGGATCGGGAAGATCGCGAAGAAGTACAGCAAGGTGATCAGTGCACCGGCCTTAATACCGAAATGCTCTTCCACCACGTCGGTGATGTCGGAACCTTCGCGGCCGGACAGCACGAAACGGGTCAGCCCACGGTGGGCAAAGAACGTCATCGGGAAGGCCAGCAGCGCCAGGATCACCAGCGGCCAGAAGCCCCCCAGGCCCGCGTTGATCGGCAAGAACAAAGTACCGGCGCCAATGGCGGTACCGAACAGCCCGAGCATCCAGGTGGTGTCCTGGCGGCTCCAGCTTGTGAGCGTTGCAGGTGTCGTTGCATAGCGTTCGTCGACGCTATTGGCCTGATCATTCATCCGGTCGGATCTCCGCATTCACACGGCCAGGACGAGTCAGAAAAACCTGACAGGCAGCGCCCTGACCTTAACAGGGGCGCGATTGTCCGGGATTCTTGTGAATAAGCAAAGACTTAGCTGAGGAACGGCACTGCAGTGCAAAGCCTGGAAGGCGGTCCATGGGCAGCTCAGTTGATTCAACGCCAGATGCGCACCGCCTTTACCCACCTCACGAGCCTCCCTGCCGGCGTGGCATTGGGAGGGTCGATCACGCAAGGCCGGCGAAGCTGTGTTTAAACAAATCCAGTCATTCAAAGTTCTCCAGTGGGAAGCCGCTGACAGAAACCCAACATCAATTAAAGTTACGCACCCTCACATATAAGAAAGTTCTTACAGACAGTTAATCAGCGCATCTGGACTGAAACTTTAATTATTGCGGGTTTTGTTGCAAGGGTTTTCCCAAGCATTGAGAGCCCCTCCTATCACGTCTATATTCCAGCTCAGCTCAAAAAAACAAAGTCCTCTAAACCCACGACAGCAGAATTAAAAACCTCACTCGCCAGGAGCGACTTGATGAAAAAACACAACCTTATTTTCTCGCTGATACTTGCCACCGGAATGCTCAGCCCATTGGCCAGCCAAGCACAACCGGCAGTAGAAAACTACGACGCAAGTGCCCTGGGCACATCCCCCCGCTGGCTGACGACAAAAGTTTATATAGAGGGCGCCCCAGAGATCGATGTAAAGGACAAGTACCCAGGTGTCGTTGGAATATCAGCGTGGGACCCTCAGCGTAATCGCTACGAATTTTTCTACACCGATACCGGGCTATCAAAATATGACAACGGCGGCGGCGGTTACTTCATGGTAACAGGGGACAGGAAAAACCATATCCTGATACCCGATAAAGGTGCAACGAGAACCATCGTCAGAAAACTTGAGACGTTGAACAATCAGGAATTCACTTACTCTCGTGAAGTGCCGCGCGACATGATCGACGCCAACCCTCTTGTTCGAATACATGTGGTTCATGCGCCCTATACCGGATCAGTAAAAACCACCCCCACCCACTAACCCTCAACACTCACCCCACGAGTAGCGACAATACTCATAAAAGGCCTCACTCAATGAAAACGCTATTAAAGCCTTTATTGGCGTCTGTTTTATTGTTCTCTACCCTTGTTTCAGGCGGCCTTCATGCGCAGGCTTCCACATCAGGAAAACCTGTCGCCATCAGCGCTGACAATGCGGTGCTGCTGACCGTTTTCCTCAAACATGACCAATCTCGCAACTTGAACGAAATAAGAACAAAACTCACCGAACAGGAACTCTTTAAAGTATTCCCTCCTGAAGGGGTAGAGATCGTCAGTTGGACCATCGCCATGGGGATCGGCCACGTCATCGTTCTACGCTTCCCCGCCTCGCGCCTGCGGGAGGTCAATCTCGCCATCGAACGCTCTGCATGGGGCCCCTTCAGGACAGAGTTCTTTCCTACCTACGATTACATGGACATCGTAGCGGCCGAACAGAGCAAGGTGCGCAAGGCTGCACCCGCTAAATAATTCGCCCGCGTGCAAACAGCGTCTCCCGCTCGCCGAGACGCTGGCACCTTTCGCAAAATCAGTCGCGCTTTCTCGGGCCCTCGGCATTTCGCGCAACAAAAATGCAGCATACTCCGAGCATCGAACTCACCGGAGAGCTGCCCCATGCCCACCACCGTTCTGGTCCTGGTTGAAACCATCAACGAGTACCTGCAAATCATCGAGAGCAATGACTTTCATGTGATTCTGGCGCCGACGCCCGTCGAACGCGCTCAGGCGATCAAGTTGCACGGTGGGCAGATCAAGGCCGTGCTGACCCGTGGCCCGCTGGGGTTGTACGCCGATGAAATCGCGGCACTGCCGTTGTTGGAAATCATCTGCGTGATCGGTGCCGGCTACGAACACGTGGACCTGCAGGCCGCGAGCAATCGTGGGATCGTGGTGACCAACGGTGCAGGGGTAAATGCGCCGTCGGTGGCCGACCATGCCATGGCGCTGCTGCTTTCGCTGGTGCGTGGCGTTCCCCAGACGGATGCAGCGGTGCGGCGTGGCGAATGGCCGAAAGTGATGCGCCCTTCCCTGAGCGGTAAACACCTGGGGATTCTCGGGCTGGGTGCGGTGGGGATGGAGATTGCCCGGCGCGCCGCCCTGGGGTTCGGCATGGAGGTGAGTTATCACAACCGCCAACCCCGCGATGACGTGGATTACACCTACTGTGCGACGGCTGTCGAGCTGGCGCGTACCTCGGATTTCCTGGTGCTGGCTACGCCCGGCGGTGCCAGCACCCGTCACCTGATCGACCGTCACGCCCTGGACGCCCTGGGGCCGCACGGCTTTCTGGTCAACATCGGGCGCGGCAGCGTAGTGGTGACCGCCGACCTGGTCGCTGCGCTGGAGCAGCGCCGCATCGGCGGCGCCGCGCTGGACGTGTTTGACGATGAGCCTGCAGTGCCCGATGCCCTCAAGCGCCTGAGCAATACCGTGCTGACGTCCCACGTGGCCGGCCTGTCCCCGGAAGCGGCCCATGACACGGTGCAGCGCGTCGCTGATAACCTGGTGGAATACTTTGCCGGCCGCCCCGTGCTTACACCGGTGGCCTTGCCAGCGCCCGCAAAATGACCAATCAGGCACGCTGATCACCCTTCAACACGCTAACCTATTAAACCGCCCCGACCTTGTCGCTGGGCGGCTATGCGCATTAGATTAGGAAATAGTCCAAGGCCTTTAGAATAAGCAGAAGGGATAAGCATGGCGCTGAACGACCAATCGACCCAGATTCGCCCAGGCGAAGAACTTGATGCCAGCCTGATCGATCCCTACCTCAAAGCTCATATTTCGGGCCTGAGCGGTACCGTCAAAATCAGCCAGTTCCCTGGTGGCGCGTCGAACCTGACTTACCTGCTGGAATACCCCGACCAGGAATTCGTGCTGCGTCGCCCGCCGTTTGGTCACAAGGCCAAGTCTGCCCACGACATGGGCCGCGAATACCGCATTCTCAACCAGCTCAAAGATGGCTTCCCGTACTGCCCCAAGGCGTATGTGCACTGCACCGATGAATCGGTGATCGGCGCCGAGTTCTATGTGATGGAGCGCGTCAACGGCATCATCCTGCGTTCCGACCTGCCGGCTGAGCTGGGCCTGGACGCTACCCGCACCGAAGCCTTGTGCAAGAGCTTTATCGACAAGTTCGTCGAACTGCACCAGGTCGACTACCACGCCTGCGGCCTGGCCGACTTGGGCAAGCCTGAAGGCTACGTGGCGCGGCAGATTCGCGGCTGGGGCGAGCGCTATGAAAAAGCCCTGACGCCCGACGCGCCAAAATGGGAGGCGGTACGCGCCTGGCTCAACGACAAGATGCCTGCCGACCACCCCACCTCCAGCATCGTGCACAACGACTACCGCTTCGACAACGTGATCCTCGACCCGCACAACCCGATGCAGATCATCGGCGTGCTGGACTGGGAGCTGACCACCCTGGGCGACCCGCTGATGGACCTGGGCAACACCCTCGCCTACTGGATCGAGGCCGCAGACCCGGCGCCGGTGCAATTGATGCGCCGCCAGCCGAGCAACGCCCCCGGCATGCTCACCCGCCGCCAGTTTGTCGACTACTACGCCGAGCGCTCCGGCATCCAGATCGACAATTTCGATTTCTATTACACCTACGGCCTGTTCCGTCTGGCCGGGATTGTGCAGCAGATCTACTACCGTTTCTTCCATGGCCAGACCCAGGACAAACGCTTCGCGCAGTTCATCCACATGAACAAACTGCTGGAGCAGATGAGCCTGAATGTCATCGGCAAATCAGCGCTCTGAGTGCAACTACAAGGAACCCTCATGTCCAAGACCAACCTGTTCGACCTCGATGGCAAGATTGCGTTTGTTTCCGGCGCCAGCCGTGGCATCGGTGAAGCCATCGCCAAGTTGCTGGCCCAGCAAGGCGCCCATGTGATCGTCTCCAGCCGCAAGCTGGAGGGTTGCCAGCACGTGGCCGATGCGATCATCGCCGAGGGCGGCAAAGCCACGGCCATTGCCTGCCATATTGGAGAAATGGAGCAGATCACCCAGGTGTTCGCCGGCATTCGTGAACAGTTCGGCCGCCTGGATATCCTGGTCAACAACGCCGCTACCAACCCGCAGTTCTGCAACGTACTGGACACCGACCTGGGCGCATTCCAGAAGACCGTTGACGTGAATATCCGTGGTTACTTCTTCATGTCGGTGGAAGCCGGCAAGCTGATGCGCGAGAACGGCGGCGGCAGCATCATCAACGTGGCCTCGATCAACGGCATCTCGCCGGGCGTATTCCAGGGCATCTACTCGGTGACCAAGGCCGCCGTGATCAACATGACCAAGGTATTCGCCAAGGAGTGCGCGGCGTTCGGTATCCGTTGCAACGCGTTGCTGCCGGGCCTGACCGATACCAAGTTCGCCTCGGCACTGGTCAAGAACGATTCGATCCTGAAAGTTGCCCTGGCGCAGATCCCACTCAAGCGCGTGGCCGACCCCAGCGAAATGGCTGGCGCGGTGTTGTACCTGGCCAGTGACGCATCGAGCTACACCACGGGCGTTTCTCTCAACGTGGACGGTGGCTTCTTGTCCTGAAGCCGCCTGTACTGTCGGTGGCGAACGGGCTCGCCTGTTTGTCACCGCGCACGTACAGCGCTCATGTCGATCTTAAATAGCACCAGTTTGCCATCTGGCAGGGTCGCACCAATGACCTTGAAAAGCCGTTGACGTGCCAGTGCATCCGCAACCTGCTGCCCGGCACCTGGATCGTGACTGTCCAGTTTGCTCAGGACCCGTGTGACCCAGCCATCCTCCATCTGGAAGTGCTGATTGACCCTAGCCATGCTGACGTGGCCGGATTTGGCATGTTTGACTTCAAGCACATAGACATCGCCCGCCGGCCCCATGAATACCAGATCGAAGCCATTCTGGCTGCCGCCGTAGGTCCCACCGGGAATGATTCGATAGCCATCATTTTTAAGTAACTCACGGTACATTTGCTCATTGGCCGCCCCACGCTGCCTGGTCTGCTTAATGTCCAACGCCCTCCATTGATCAAAAAAATCCTGTTCATCCCCGCGCCTGCCGCGATAGGGATAATGAAGCTGATCATCGACGGCAACGGCCTCTAGATTGAACGTTCCCTCACGACGGGCCGCCACGGTGGCCATGCCTTGAAACGCATCAAACTGCACAACACCCGGTGGCAGTGCGACGCCCTCAGCCCTGGCGTGCATCCCGAGCAACAGGCGCTCATACGGGTAGCCATGGGTCCAGATGTGTGCATCAATCATGCGATCTCGCAGCTGCACGGGCGCGTTGCGGATACGCGGGTTATCGAATGCAATCATCTGCCGCGCATATTGGCGCATATAGCAGTACGTCTGCTTGTCCACGGTCGACATCAAGCCCTGGCTCATATCACTGGTAACACCGGTGTAGCCCAGCGATTTGCGGGCGGCGTTAATGATTGCGCCGATGCTGTCCAAGCGCATTTCGGGCACCCACGATGCCCGGCTGCCGCCAGTATCCAGGTAAATACCCGGCGCGCTGTTGGAACCATTCGGGATCAGTTGGTATTTATTTCTCGTGCTATCAAGCTCGACGCGAACCAGCACGCTCCCCACCTCCAAATAGGCGACGGCCGGGTCACCAGAGAGCTGAATCATCCCGTCTTCGCTGATGGAGCCGCGAGGCTGCAACACACCATTCGCATTCTGCATGTAGAGCCTGTTATCGCCTGCCTTGTAGTGGTCCAACGAAAACAGCTCATCACCGTAGTAGTTTTGCCCGCCAATGACGTACTGTTTTTTCCCCGGGATAGGAGTCCCCGTCGCTGCACCAGCACCTCGCGCATCGTAGAGCTGCAGATCCCACTGCGGATCTCGCGGCCCAGGTGTTGGCATCGTCACTGGCGTGGCTATCGGAACACTGGAATGCGCTGCAGTCGTCACGTTTGTCCAGGTTGAAGTATTCCCAACCCTCTGTACCACAGCTGAGCCGGCAGCCAGTTGATGCGCCAAGCGCGGGTGATAAGTACCACTGGCCGGCTGATGGATCACTTGCACCGTTTGCCCGGTATCCAGATTGACGTAACTGCGGCCGTTCACATCATGCATACCCTCGGCATTGACGGCTCCAAGCGTATCGCCTGTCACCCATACAGCCGTTGGCGGTGGCGGCCCAGGCAGATCCAAAGCACTTATTTGCGGGACCCCAAGCAAACCACCATTGCGGTATCGCGTGCGCTGCGCGCCTTGATACGCCGGTTGAGTGGTACTGGTCGGGCGGCCATAGTCCCTGACCATGACACTGTCGGCACCGTCACCGGCACGCCCAGAGGGTCGGCCGGCAGTTCTGGGCGATTGCGGTTTTTGCTGCATAAATAAAAAATCCCTTTTAATGATCAATCAGACTGAGTCAACACCGCTGAACCGCAAGTCCGCAGACGTTACGGTACGCAGCGGATCAACATCCGCCCCCCAGCAATCGCGGCCTGAATCGTAATGAACGCCTGACACCGTGCCGTCGCTCAGCTCCAAGCCGATAACGCGCAGCTGACGCGCCATCAAGGTTGACCACTGGCGAGAACGCCGCAACGCTTCCCAGACCTCGGCTACAGTCTGATAAGGGGAGGCATCCAGTTGCGCGAGATAGATGCCCCCCAGGTCCTGGCGGATGTCGTATTGCTCGCCCTGCTTGGTGAGTACGCTGACTTGTTCCAGCGGCACCGAAGGGTCTGTCACGGGTGGCAGCAGCACCTTCACGCTGCCGAGGGTCAGCGTGTTTTCGTTCAAGACGATGTGCGCCCGCTCAATCAGCTCACCAAGCTTGGCCGTGTTGATCCGCCAGAACGATGCGTCCGACTTTTTGGCCAGCGCGTCCGGCGTGGACAGGTAGATCGTTGAGCCGGTACTGGGCACCACTTCATAGGTCGACGCCCGCCCCATCAACGAGTAAGACTTTTGATAATGCGGTGGGGCAGGAATAACGACTTTCTGCGGCGACGATTGCAACCAGACCCCCTTGGCGCTATGCGGTCGAAAAAAACCGTGTATCCCGGGCCTTTTTACCAATGCCGAGCTGCCATCGAAGGTATTGAAACCTGGTGAGGCGCGGTCCTGGCTATAGGTTTGCTGGGCCGCCTGTATCCGGTATGAGACGCCATCATTCATGACCAGTACAAACTGGCAGTCCAGTTTGAGGCTGACCGCGATGATGTTTGACGTCACGTTGGTGCGTATCGAGGATCGATCACTGGCATATTCGCAGAGGACCAACTGACTGCCGTCGGTGAAACTGATGGTTAATTTCACGTCGCTATAGGTCAGCGAATCGAAGTGAACCAACCTGCGTAGGGTCACACGGTAACCGGCCAATACCTGGAGAATTTCCTGCGACGAATAATCCACGTACAACACGCAAGCAGTCGCGTCGCTTTTAAGACGAACTTCGACCACCTTTCTGTGTGGCCCACGTTCGATGAAACAGCGGGTCGAACGCCCATGGGGCACCACGAACGTTCCGGCGTTCAACACCCTGTCCAGGCTGACGTCCTGGTCACCTGCTCTCACGGCGACGGTCACGTCGGCGTCCTCGTTGCCAACCAATGTCGGTTCGAGAATCGGCTCAAGCATGTAGCCGTCCTCCGTGAGAAACAGCAGGCTGTGCTTGTTCAACCAGCGCCGGTCATCACCTTGCGTATAGAGCTGCTCAAGCTTGATCACGTGCTGCGGCAGTTCGCCATTAACGCCCCGCCAGACCACAATGACCAACGCACACCCCTGGACGCCCCAATGGGCGATAGCCGAGAGAGGCCAGCGCATCTCGATCACGGCACCCTCGGCCCAGTCCTGCTCGTATAGCGAGACCGTGCCGCGGTTGGTGGCCAGAACATAACGGTCCTTGCCCGCTCCGCCGTCCACCCAGGCGTTGGAACCCAGCACGATCACCGTATCATTGCCCTGCGCGGCCTCGATCCGATCGCCATCGCCGTTTGCGATTATCGTATTGGCCTGTTCTGAACCCTTGACTTGGCTGGCAACCCCGGCTGGCGTGGCGATATTTTCTATCGAGTCGAGGCTGATCGAGTGATGAGGCAACGGTTTGTCGATATCTTTGCGCCGCACGACGGTGCCCGCCTGCAGGTCGATGGCATAGCCCTGCGTGTTGTGCTCATAGATTGCCGAGTTGGACAGGTAGAGCGTATCGCTGCCTGCCTCGCCACGCAGCTGACTGGCCGGGCGATGTGCGTCGGCCTCGTCCAGTGTGCCCGTCGGCATGTCATAGCTGAATACGTCGTCCCTGGCGCCACCGGTCAGCTGCTTCTGGCCTTCACCGAACTGAAAAATATTGGGGATCTCAGCGAAGCCTTTGACATCGTCATTGCCGCCCCCCAGCCGCCAAAGCACCGCGGAATTCGCATCACCCTGACCAAGCACCACACCAGGCAGACGGCCAACCGAGGCGCTGGAAGCATCTATTTGATCATTCTGGTCGACGAGCATCGGCTCGGTGGTGTCGATGTAGGGATCCTCACCCTCGGCTTCGTTCCATCGATGCTTCCAATGCCGGACCGGGCTCAGCCGCACCTCAAACCCACCATTGACTACCGCCTGTACGGTGCCTCTGAGCGCCCCCCTGAGCCAGGTCTGGGCCTGATTGGTCAGGTGCTGCGCATACCAATTTTCCATCCTGGCCAGGGCGAACCGCTCACGTATTTCTTTCTCCGGTTCCTTGCCCTGAAATGCCAACCAGCCCGTGTGCAGCCGCTCGAAAACACTCAGCTCGATATAGTCATCAATTTCATCCACCTGACGAACCGCCGCATAGAGTTGCGCGCCAAACATCAATACGGCGGCGGCGGCAATACCCAGCGGGCCGGCCACGCCGAATCCAGCCAACGCTGCAACCCCCAGGGCCACACTGACGCTGGCGCTCACGATACTGAAGCCGGCGTTGACGTAATGATCAAGCGCTTCCTTGCCAGTGCTGTTCGCCGCCTTATGCAGCGATTGCTTGGCATTGTGATAGTCAAACGGCAACGTCAGCACCAGAGCGAACAGGCCGGCGCCCCGTCGCAGGGTCTGGCCAAGAGAACTGGCGCTGAAACCTGCTAACACCTTATGCCCGTTTTCCAGCAGTCGTCTGCCCAAGTGCTCCAGCGCCAACTCCAGTGCCGTGCCCGTGAGGTTGGCAAACAACTCTGCGCCTGTGACTACCGCCTCATTGATATCGCCGGTCTTGATCGCTTCGGCCAACGCGTTGATCGCACTGTAGTACCCGTAAACCTCCAGCCCCGCGCCCATTACCGCCAAGCTTCGGCTTTTCTTCGGCTCGACCCAACCAGGCATTCCCTCCAACTGCGCCGCTTGGTTGAGATTGGTTTTCTGCACTGAACGTAACAGCCTATCGAGCTTGCCCACTGCACCGGGATTTTCGTCTCCCGGCTTGACCACCAGTAAAGGCGCAGCTTGTGTAGAGCGCAACGCCGCGAACTCAAATAGCACAGCGGCGCTGCTGTCGCTGACAGAACTACTCCCACGAAGATAACGCTGCAGTCTGGATGCCGAGAACCGGATTGAATCCAGCAGCGTCTGATCTGCCTCGCGTACCGCCAGACGATGGGTCTTGACCGGTTTTCCCGCCACCTGGGCACCCATGGCGGCCAGGTCTATACGCGAGACAGTCAACTCGCCAACCACCAGCGGTCCCAGGCTCTGGTCCAGGGCGAGCAAGGTCTCAAGCCTCTTTTTAGTATGTGTTTTCGATGTCGTCATGAGTCCGGCTCCCTATGCCATCACGTTGAATAACGCGGGCGGCAGGCAATCGGTGCCTGCTATAGGGGAAATCATGGCGGCCGGTAATAGCCAGGCGACGGTAGATGCTTATACGCAGGGGCGACTGACTCATAGATATTTTGAGCCCGCACCGCAAGCGAGTAGTCTTGGCGCGGAGTGAAGCCTTGGGATGAAACATGGAACTGCACGTGGTAATCAATGGCCGCAAGGACCTGGCCGAACAGCTCTACCAGCAGTTGCGCGAAGCCATCGCCACCGGGCGGCTGTCGGCAGGCGCACAGCTGCCCCCCAGCCGACTGCTCGCCGAACAACTGGGCATCTCGCGCAAGACCGTGTCGGACACCTACGCCACCTTGACCTACGAGGGCCTGCTGATTGGCAAGATCGGCCGCGGTACTTTCGTCAATGCCTGGGCGCCACAGCCCGACCGCGTGCAAACCGCCACCGACCTGGCGTGTGCCGCCAACCTGGGCAAATGGGCCGCACTGCCCTCACCCATGGGCCACCCCGCCCGCGAGGAGCTCCTGCGCTACGAATTTATCGGCGGCGCGACGACACGCCACCAATTCCCCCAGGATGAATGGCGGCGTTGCACCCAGGATGCGTTGCGTCGCATCGCCCAGAACAGTGGTTTTTACAGCCAGCCAGAAGGCGTGCCCGCCCTGCGCGATGCCATCGCCGGGCATATCGCGTTTTCCCGTGGGGTCAAATGCGGCGCCCGCGATATCGTAGTCACCAACGGCGCACAGCAGGCGCTGGACCTGCTTGCCCGCGTGGTGCTTGAGCCCGGCAGCATGGTCGCGATGGAAGACCCCGGCTACAGCCCCGCACGCCAATTGTTCGTCGCGATGGGCGCCCGCGTCGCCAGTGTTGCCGTCGACGAACAGGGCCTGCAGGTCGACCAGATCCCGGATGGCACGCGCCTGATCTATGTGACGCCGTCCCACCAATTCCCCCTCGGCATGCCCATGAGCCAGGCGCGGCGCGAAGCCCTGCTGGACCGCGCCATTGCGCTCGGCGCGATCATCATCGAAGACGATTACGACAGCGAATTCCGCTACGAAGGCCGCCCCACCGACTCCCTGCAAAGCATGGATACCCGCGGCGTGGTCACCTACGTCGGCACCTTTTCCAAAACCCTGTCGCCGGAGTTACGCCTGGGCTATGCGGTGCTGCCGCCGGCCATTTATGGTGCGGTGCTCAAGGCCAAGCAATTGACCGACCAGCACAGCGCTACCTTGCCGCAGTGGGCACTGGCCAAGTTCATCAGCGAAGGCTACCTGCTCAAGCATATTCGCCGCTGTCACGGGGTCTACGCGGGGCGTCGCGAACGCATCCTGCAGCGTCTGGCGGGCGATCTGTCGCCGTGGTTCGAGGCAGTACCGACGGTGGCGGGCTTTCACCTGGCGGCCCTGTGCAAGGTGCCGGTGAATATTCCATTGCTGATGGAACGGGCGCGTCAGGTCGAGGTGGGTTTATATCCCTTGGACGTGTTTTTTCACGACAAGCCGGTGCGCTCGGGGCTGATTCTGGGGTTCGGCGCCATCGAGACTCTGGATATCGACCCGGCGCTGGACAAGGTCCGCGATATTCTCCTGCAGATTGGCTAGGCAGTTTTCCGGCGCATTGGTCATTGGTGGCAAGCCCCCGGCGGCGTAGGGTGAAGCGGTCTTTCACCCGATGGAACCCTCATCATGAAACGCTTATTCGCTGCCACACTGATGCTCGCCTCCCTCAGTGCATTTGCCCACGACCCGGTCTACAACAAGGAAACGCTCAAGGTGCTGCAAGAGCACGCCTTGACCAACGTGCCGGGCAAGAAAACCATCATGCTCACCGTGGACTACGCCCCCGGCCAGGCCACCGTGCCCCACAGCCACACCGGCACCGCCGTGGCTTATGTGCTCGAAGGCGAGATCACCTCGCGGGTCAATGATGAAAAGGCGATCACCTACAAAGCCGGGCAATCGTTCTACGAGCCGGCCGGCTCGCGGCATTTTGAGTCAAGCAATGCCAGCCAGACCCAACCGGCCAAGCTGCTGGTGGTGATGGTGCTGGATGACAAGGCTGAGGTACTTACCCCACTTCCCAAGTAATCAGCAACACCACAAACCCCATGTGGGAGCTGGCTTGCCTGCGATAGCGGTGGACCAGCCAGCTCATCTTTTACTGGCCCACCGTTATCGCAGGCAAGCCAGCTCCCACAGTTTTAACCGTATCTGGTCAGGGACGTTTGAACAGATTGCGCTGGTGTTCAATGCGCGGCCGGCACTCGCAACCCTCCAAGTGATCATTGACCATTCCCATCGCCTGCATCAACGCATACATCGTGGTCGGGCCGACAAAGGTCCAGCCGCGTTTCTTCAGGGCCTTGGACAAGCGCACCGAAGCCGCTGAGGTCGGATTGGCCGTCCAGTAAGCCATGTCCACCACTGCCGGCCGCTCTTGCGCGCCGGGTTCGAACGCCCACAGCCAGCGCGCCAGCGAACCGGTCTCCTCCACCAGCTCACAGGCCCGGCGTGCGTTGTTGATGGCCGAGACGATCTTCGCGCGATTGCGCACGATGCCCGGGTCGCTCATCAACCGCTCGATGTCCGCCTCGCCGTAGTGCGCCACCCGGCGAAAATCAAAACCCTCGAACGCCTGTCGAAAGTTTTCGCGCTTGCGCAGGATGGTGATCCACGCCATCCCCGCCTGAAAGCCCTCCAGGCAGATCTTCTCGTACAACGCGATGTCATCCGCCACCGGCACACCCCACTCGTGGTCGTGGTAATGCAGGTAAGCAGGCGCTGCAGTGCGCCAGGCGCAATACATGCGCCCTGCTTCGTCGGTTGTCAGCCCTGATTGGTCCATCCATCACCTCGTATGCCGAGGAAGATGATACGCAAAAAAAATTAATCCCCGCCAACCGCTCAAGCATCGTACTTACCGACCAACTGGTCAGACCGGGACCTGCCAACCGCCAAATATTTACTTGTGATTTGAAAAAAACCGAGCGTAGACTGGCCCCGCACTGGACTTACCGGTAAGACCACAACAATTAAGCCCTGGAACCACCAGGGCACCGAATAGAGATCCCTCCCATGCTCAGATGGTGCTCGCGTTCGATTTTCCTGCAAGTCGTGATTGGCCTGATGCTCGGCATCGCCTGCGGCCTGGCCCTCCCCGAATTCTCCTCGCAACTCAAACCCTTGGGTGACGGCTTTATCAAGCTGATCAAAATGCTGATCGGCCTGATCGTGTTCTGCGTGGTGGTCAGCGGTATTTCCGGCGCGGGCGACTTGAAGAAGGTCGGACGCATCGGTCTCAAGTCGGTGATCTATTTTGAGATGCTGACCACCGTCGCCCTGGTGCTCGGCCTGATCATGGCCTTCAGCACCGGCATCGGCAGCGGCGCCAATATTCACCTGGAGCAACTCTCTTCCGCCGGTTTGAATGAACTGGCCGACAAGGGCCAGCACATCCGCGGCACCAGCCAGTTTCTGATGGAGTTGATCCCCAACTCGGTAGTCGGCGCCTTTGCCGATAATAACGTGCTGCAAGTGCTGTTGTTTTCGGTGCTGTTCGGCAGCGCGCTGAACCTGGTGGGCGAAGCGGCCAGCGGGATTTCGCGACTGATCAACGAATTGAGCCATGTGATCTTCCGCATCATGGGCATGATCGTGCGCCTGGCGCCGATTGGCGTATTCGGTGCCATCGCGTTCACCACCAGCACCTATGGCCTCGATTCACTGCAACACCTGGGCAGCCTGGTGGGGCTTTTCTACCTGACCTGTTTTGCCTTTGTGGCGGTGATCCTCGGGCTGGTGATGCGCGTGTCGGGCCTACGCATGTTGCCGCTGCTCAAGTACCTGCGCGAAGAACTGCTGATCGTGATGGGCACCGCTTCGTCCGACGCTGTGCTGCCGCAGATCATGCGCAAGCTGGAACATTTGGGCATTGGCAGCTCCACCGTGGGTTTGGTAATCCCCACCGGATACTCGTTCAACCTCGACGGTTTCTCGATCTACCTGACCCTGGCCATCGTCTTTATCGCCAACGCCACCGGCACACCGCTGTCGATGACCGACTTGCTGACCATCCTCCTGGTATCGTTGATCACCTCCAAGGGCGCCCATGGCATTCCAGGCTCGGCATTGGTGATCCTGGCGGCAACGCTCACAGCGATTCCTGCGATTCCGGTGGTCGGCCTGGTGTTGGTGCTGGCCGTGGACTGGTTCATGGGCATCGGCCGTGCGCTGACCAACCTGATCGGCAACTGCGTCGCGACTGTGGCGATTGCCCGTTGGGAAAAAGACATTGATATCCAGCGCGCCAACAAAGTGCTCGACGGCCAGCAAGGCTATGCCTTTCAGGCCAAGAAGCCGGTATTACCGGCACATCAGGAGTTCTAACAACGTTACCGTTGCCCCCTGTAGGAGCGAGCTTGCTCGCGAAAAACTTCAAGACACCGCGAGCATCCAGGCTGCCCGCGCTATCGTTGACGATCTTCGCGAGCAAGCTCGCTCCTACAGATGGCGGGATTATTCATTATCAAGGAGCGCACGACGTGATCAGCACCTCAACCGTCGTCAATTCAGTGGTAGAAAAACTGCGCGCCGCCTTGGCGCGAGGCCAGTGGCGCCGCGGTGAAATGCTGCCCGGTCAACGCGAACTGGCCGAACAGCTGGGCATCAGCCGCCCGAGCCTGCGTGAGGCTGTGATCGTGCTGGAGACCCTCGGCCTGGTGCGCTCCATGCCGGGCAAAGGCGTGGTCGTGCTGGAAACCAGCGTCAGCGAGCCGCAATCGAGCGACGCCGTGGCCGACGCCAGCCTCGAGGACATCCTACAACTGCGCTACACCCTCGAACCTTTCATCGTCGGCCTGGTGGCCCAGTCGATCAGCAGCAAGGAAATCGGCCAACTGCGCCTGACCCTGATGGACATGCGCGAAGCGTTGGATGTCGGCGATGCCGAAGCCGGCATGAACGCCTATATCGACTTCCATGAAGAATTGTTCGCCCTGACCTCCAACCCTATCTTCCAGAACGTGGTGCAGCAAACCAGCACCGCGCTCAAACAAAGCGCCCAGGTATTGCGCAACTCCCCTGAACACCTGGCCGAACGCTTGCAAGAGAACGAAGCCGTGGTACGCGCCATCCGCAACAAGAACAGCGCCCTGGCCAGTGCCGAAATGCGTCGGCACATCCTGCAGGAAGGCCTGCGCATGGGCATTCGCTTGAATATCCCGGACGACCATCTGGGCAGTTGATTTTCGGAGACCGGCCATGAACGCTCACGCCCTGCAACGCGACTCCACCCTCACGTCCCTACGCTGGACGCCCGAAAAAAAGCCCTCGGTGGACGATATCTACCCACGCTTGTTCGACGCCATTCTTGAGCAACGCATTGCGCCCGCCAGCCGCTTCACCGAAGAAGGCCTGGGCGAACTCTTTGGCGTGAGCCGCAGCGTGATTCGCCGGGTGCTCGCCAAGCTGTCCCATCAGCAAGTGGTCATCTTGCGCCCCAACCAACGCGCCCAGGTCGCCGCGCCGGATGCCCAGCACACACGGCAGATTCTGGAAGCACGGCGCCTCACCGAAATGACCGTGGTGCAACTGGCCTGCGCCCAGGCCACAGCGATGCAAATTCGCCAACTGCGCGAGCTGATTGCACAGGAGCGCAACGCCATTGAGTGTGACCAGCGGGGGCCGGCGATCCGGTTTTCGGGAGAGTTTCATCTGCAACTGGCGCACATGGCAGGCAATGCGCCGTTGGCACAGTTTCTCAACAGCCTGGTGCCGTTGACGTCGTTGATCATTGCGCAATTTGAAACAAAGGCCTGCACCTATTGCGCATGGCAGGAGCATGTGGCGATTGTGGATGCCGTGGAACAGCGCGACGCCCACACGGCTGTCGCCCTGATGACCCAGCACCTGGATCACCTGGAAACCCGACTACTCAAACACCACTGACTCCAAGTGAGTAAAGTTAAAACTGTGAGAGCTGGCTTGCCTGCGATAGCGGTGTACCAGTGACCAAATTATTAACTGACCCGCCGCTATCGCAGGCAAGCCAGCTCCCACATTGATCGCATTCCAGATCAAACAAAAAGCCCCCGCATCTCACGATGCGGGGGCCTTTGGTTTAGCGAGGCATCAAGCCGGTTGCAACACCGACTGGCCACTCAGCGCCAGGTCCAGCAACTCACGGTTGGCCACCGCGTACATGGCGTAGTCCGTGCCCACTGCGGCACGAATTTCCACCATCATGGCGCGCCAGCGATCCGCCATGTCCTGATGCTGCTCAAGCCACAGGGCCACGCGGGCTTCCATGTCTTGTGGCGCATCGGCCATTTGCAGGACCGAGATGGTGATCGCCCGTTGCTGCCAGTCCACGTCATCGCGGAAGGCTTCGCGGGCCTGGGCCTGCCAGTTGTTGGCCACTGGCAGATCGCTGATCTGCTGCAGGTACCACGGCAAGTCCAGGGCGCTGCCGACGGCGAAGTAGGCCTTGGCCACTTCGGCGGCGTCATGCCCGGTCACGTCGGCGGCTTCGATGATCGGCAGCAAGGTGTACAGGTGGGTAGTACCCGCAACCATGCGCGCCAACAACTCCGGTACGCCGGCCTGGGTGTAGGCCTGGTAGCGGTTCTGCCAGCCTTCGCGGGTCGGGCCTTCCAGCAGTTCGTCGAGCTTGAGGCCCAGCGCCGCCAGGTGCGGACCGAAGTGCGCGGTGTCGCGCCCGGCGTCTTGCTCGTTGCGACGGCTGCGCAGGAACCAGCGCGTAGCGCGACGGCCCAGGCGCATCAACTCGTCCATCAGCTCCAGTTGCACGTCAGCGGAAACCTGGTGGTCCAGGGCTTCAATCTGACGGAACCAGTGCGGGAGATGGAAGATGTCCCGCACGATCACATAAGCGCCCGCCACGTTCGCCGGGCTCATGCCGGTCGACTCTTTGAGTCGCTGAACGAAGGTGATGCCCATGTGGTTGACCAGATCGTTGGCGATCTGGGTGCTGACGATCTCGCGCTTCAGACGATGGCGACGCATGGCTTCGCCGAACTTGGCCACCAGGCTCGGTGGGAACGCGGTCTCCATGTCACGGGTCAGGTACTCGTCATCCGGTACCAGCGACTTGAGCAGTGCTTCCTTGAGGTCGATCTTGCTGTACGAGATCAGCACCGACAGTTCCGGACGGGTCAGGCCCTTGCCGCTGGAGGCGCGCTCGGTGAGCTGCTCCTCGGTCGGCAGGTACTCGATGGCGCGGTCCAGCTTGCCACGGCCTTCCAGGTCGCTCATCAGGCGCTTGTACTCGGCAGCACGCTCGTAAGCCTTGCGCGCGGCCAGGGACAGGGCCTGGGTCTGCTTGTAGTTGTTGCCCAACACCAGGTTGCCGACTTCGTCGGTCATGCTCGCCAGCAGTTGGTTGCGCTGCTTGTCGGTCATGTCACCGGCCTGCACCACTTCGTTGAGCAGGATCTTGATGTTCACTTCGTGGTCGGAGCAATCCACGCCACCGGCGTTGTCGATGAAGTCGGTGTTGGAACCGCCGCCATTGAGGCCGAATTCCACACGCCCCAGCTGGGTCATGCCGAGGTTACCGCCCTCGCCCACGACCTTGCAGCGCAGCTCGTTGCCGTTGACGCGCAGTGCGTCGTTGGCCTTGTCGCCCACATCGGCATGGCTCTCGGTGCTGGCCTTGACGTAGGTACCGATACCGCCGTTCCACAACAGGTCCACCGGCGCCTTGAGCAAGGCGTTGAGCAGTTCGGTCGGGGTCAGCTTGTCGGCCTGGATGTCGAAGCGTTCTTTCATCTGTGGCGAGATGGCAATGCTTTTCGCGCTGCGCGAGAAGATACCGCCACCTTCAGACATGATGCTGGTGTCGTAGTCGGTCCAGGCCGAACGCGGCAGTTCGAACAAACGCTTGCGCTCGACGAAGCTGGTGGCCGGGTTCGGGTTCGGGTCGACGAAGATATGCAGGTGGTTGAAGGCTGCGACCAGTTGCAGTTTGTCCGACATCAACAAGCCGTTACCGAACACGTCACCGGCCATATCGCCGACGCCTACCACTGTGATGCTGTCTTCCTGCACGTTGATGCCGCGCTCACGGAAGTGACGCTGTACACCTACCCACGCGCCCTTGGCGGTGATGCCCATTTTCTTGTGGTCGTAACCAGCCGAACCACCGGAGGCGAACGCATCGCCCAGCCAGAAGCCGTAGTCGATGGCAATGCCATTGGCGATGTCGGAGAAGGTCGCAGTGCCCTTGTCCGCCGCCACCACCAGGTAGGGGTCATCGTCGTCATGACGCACGACGTTGGCCGGCGGCACCAGCGCGCCGTCTTTCAGGTTGTCGGTGATGTCCAGCAGGCCGGAAATGAAGATGCGGTAGCAGGCGATGCCTTCGGCCGCGATCTCGTCCCGGCTGCCGCCCAATGGCAGGCGACGCGGCAGGAAGCCGCCCTTGGCGCCCACCGGCACGATCACCGAGTTCTTCACTTGCTGGGCTTTTACCAGGCCAAGCACTTCGGTGCGGAAGTCTTCTTCACGGTCCGACCAGCGCAGGCCGCCACGGGCCACGTTGCCAAAGCGCAGGTGCACGCCTTCGACCCGTGGCGAGTACACGAAGATTTCAAACTTCGGTACTGGCTTGGGCAGCTCGGGGATAGCACGCGGGTCGAACTTGAAGCTGAAGTACGACTTGTTCTGGCCGTTGGCATCGGTCTGGTAGAAGTTGGTACGCAGGGTGGCCTTGATCAGGTCCAGGTAGCGACGCAGGATGCGGTCTTCGTTGAGCACCTGAACGTCGTCCAGGGCGCTGAGGATCGCTTGCTCCAGGCGTTGCTGCTTGTCTTCCAGGTCGTCGGCAGTGAGCTTGCGCGCCAGGTAGAAGCGGGTCTTGAACAACCGGGTCAACTCGCGGGCGATGTCGGTGTGGTTGTTCAGGGTGCTGGCGATGTAACCCAGGTCGAAGCCCAGGCGAATCTGCTTCAGGTAACGGGCATAGGCACGCAGCAGCGCCACGTCGCGCCATGGCAGGCCGGCGGTGAGGACCAGGCGGTTGAACGCATCGTTCTCGGCATCGCCATGCACGATGTGCACAAATGCATCCTGCAGGGTGTCGTTGAGTTGCTGGATATCCAGGTTCACGCCTTCGGCGGCGATGAACGCAAAGTCATGGATCCAAAACTCGCGACCGTTGGCATGGCGCAGGCGATACGGGAACTCGCCCAGCACACGCAAGCCGAGGTTTTCCAGAATCGGCAGCACGTCGGACAACGCCAGCGGCGTATCGGCGTGATACAGCTTGCAATGCAGCTCGCGCTGGCCGGAGACCTGGCCCAGCGGCTGATAGAAGCTCATTACCAGCGGGTTGGCTTCGGTCAGGCTGTTGAGGTGCTGCATGTCGACCACAGCCGAATGCGCGGCGAAACGCTCGCGGTAGCCAGCCGGGAAGCCTTTGGGGAAATCCGCCAGCACGTTGGTGCCCTGGGCTTCGCCGAAGCTTTCCACTACCAGGCTGGCGTAGTCGTCCTGCCAGCTGCGGCAGGCCTGCACCACTTCTTTTTCCAGTTGCAGCGGGTCGATGTCCAGGCGGTTCTTCGGGTCAACCCGCAGAATCAGTTGTACACGGGCAAGCACGGACTCGGAGAAGAAGGTCCAGAACTCGCAGTCCGAGGCCTTCAGGCGGTCCATCAGCACTTGCTGGATCTTCTGGCGCACTTCGGTGGAGTAGATGTCGCGTGGCACGTACGCCAGGCAGTAGCAGAAACGACCATAGGGGTCTTTGCGCAGGAACACGCGGATCTTGTTGCGTTCCTGGATCTGCACAATCGACATCACGGTGCTGAACAGCTCGTCGACCGGGGTCTGGAACAGGTCGTCACGGGGCAGTACTTCCACCACCTGGGCAAGCTCTTTACCCAGGTGCGCCTTGGCCTGGAAACCCGAACGACGTTCGATTTCCGCGACCTTGCGACGGATGTAAGGGATCACCCGCACGCTTTCGCCGTACACCGAGGAGGTGTACAGGCCCATGAAACGGTGTTCCTTGATGACCTTACCGTCGGCGCTGATCTCGCGGATCGACACGTAGTCCGGGTAGGCCGGGCGGTGCACGCGGCTTGGGTGGGCGGCCTTGGCGAACGACAGTACGGTCGGCTCGCGCAGGTAGGCCACGGCGTAGTCTTCGATGCGCAGGTCTTCGGCGGTGAGGCCGGCGCGCAGCAGCTTGGTCAGACCGAGGAAGGAGCTGGCGTCATATTCGATATGACCGCCGTCCGCCTCGTCACGTACCACGAACTCTTCGTAGCCCAGGAAGGTGAAATGGTTGCCCACCAGCCATTCGAGAAAGTTCTTGATTTCGGCTTTTTCTTCGCCGTCGATGGCGAACGCGCTGGCGTCGATACCGGCCAGCAGATCCTGGACCTTGGCTTTCATCGGTTCGAAATCGGCCACAGCCACGCGTACTTCACCCAGCACCTGCTCAAGCTCTTTGCTCAGCACGTTCAGTTCGGCGGCGTTGGCGCAGCGGTCGATCTCCAGGTACATCAGCGATTCTTGCAGGATGCCTTCGCCCTGGGTGCCCTTGGGCAGGATTTCCAGCAGCTCGCCCTTGCTGCCACGACGCACGCTGAGCACGGTGGTTTGCAGGGTATGGATGCTGTAGCCCCGGCGATTCAGCTCGGTGCGTACCGAGTCGACCAGAAACGGCAGGTCATGGTGCAGCACTTCGACCGCGGTGTGGGTCGATTGCCAGCCATGACGTTCGTAATCGGGGTTGTAGACCCGCACTTGCGGTTGGGTGTGATCAAAGCGCTCAAGCAGGCGCCAGGCAGACAGGGTGCAACCGGCCAGGTCGGAAAGGCGACGCTGGGTCAGTTCGTCCAGGGAAATGATGCCGAAGAATTGTTCAGCGAACAGCGCCACTTGTGGCAGTGCCTGTTCACTGAGGTGCTGCGCCAGTGCCGCTTGCAGTTGATGCTGGAAGTCGGCCTTGCTGGCTGCGGTGAAGAACGCCATCTGTGGTACTCCGCTTGGGCTTGTTATTGATGAAAGCGTCGCGTGTTATCCCCTTGCGGGGAGACCGTCAGCTCTGTTCGCTGGTGTGCTGACAAGCACCATAAACGAATCAGGGTGACAGGTGGGTGAAGCTGGACAGGACAGTCAGGTCACATACAACTTCCATACGGCATGCCGTTGGCCAGATGACGATACGACGGGCAGGTCAGGCGCCTGGCACAGGGCACATCCGTTGCGCAGCTTAACGAGTGTAGGAAGAACGCTGCTTGCGACGCTGCGACATATTCGGTCATCGGTAAGCAGGGTGTCGGTTGCAACTTGGGCAACCCCGGATTTTCGGTAGAAAATCTTGCTACTTTGCACACCATCAGTACCAGAAATGACCGATCCGGCCCGTGAGGTCATGCCTGACTTCCGACACAGGATGAAGCACAAAATTCGCCGCAGTGGCACAATTGCCCTCCCCTACACAGGATTGCCCCATGCTGCAGCTGAAAACCGACGCCCTGATGGCCACCCCGTGCGACGACGAAGAAGACAACATGGCCATGCTTTGCTGTCACGGCAAGAACGGCGAAATGTTCATGCTCACCCGTTACCCGGATGAAGACGAAGTGGAGCTGACCTGGGACTACGAACCTTCGACCCTGGATGGGCTGAAAGTGACGTTGGGCGAGACCACCTTATTGATCGAACTGGCGGCCGGCGATGCCGATGCCCTGGGCGGCAAGGACCAGCTGGAGATCACCCACGGCACCGCCGCGTCAGACATGGCCGAAGTGCAGGAAACCCTGCAGAACATCCTCACAGGCACCGGCACGTTCATTCGGACTTGAAACCGGTCACTTGAAACTTCGTCACGACGCTAAATCTGTGGCGAGGGAGCTTGCTCCCGTCACGGCCTGACAGCCGACGCTGATCTGGCTGAGGCACGGCGATCCAAATGTGGGAGCTGGCTTGCCTGCGAAGGCATCGACTCGGTGTGCCTGAATCACCGAGTTGACTGGATCGCAGGCAAGCCAGCTCCCACAGGGACCGTGCTCTACCTACCCAGCTGTTATGCCTCTCACACCGCAATCCTGTAAGTTTCGCCAAAAATACCCATCAAGCCGTTAGTCGCCGTACCCCGCGATGCATTAAAGTAAACCCCCCAGGCCCGGTGTTCTGTCACGACACCCAGGCTCATCTTTCCAGGAACCGTCATCGATGGAACATCGTGAAGCGCTGCTTGCGCTGCGAACCTTTCTTTCTACGCAGATTCTCGGCCAGGAAAAACTCATCGATCGCCTGTTGATCGCCCTGCTCGCTGACGGCCATATGCTGGTCGAAGGCGCACCGGGGCTGGCCAAGACCAAGGCGATCAAGGAGTTGGCCGAAGGGATCGAAGCGCAGTTCCATCGTATCCAGTTCACCCCCGACCTGTTGCCCGCCGATATCACCGGCACCGAGATCTATCGTCCGGAAACCGGCAGCTTCGTATTCCAGCAGGGGCCGATCTTCCATAACCTGGTGCTCGCAGACGAAATCAACCGTGCCCCGGCCAAGGTGCAGTCGGCCTTGCTCGAAGCCATGGCCGAGCGCCAGGTCAGCGTGGGCCGCAGCACCTACGAGCTGTCGCCGCTGTTCCTGGTGATGGCCACGCAAAACCCCATCGAGCAGGAAGGCACCTACCCGCTGCCCGAAGCCCAGCTCGACCGGTTCCTGATGCACGTCAAGATCGGCTTCCCGGACGCCGCCGTCGAGCGCCGCATCCTGCAGCAAGCTCGTGGCGAAGCATTGAATGGCGAAACCAAGCCCGAGCGGCGCGTTAGCCAGCAGGCGATCTTTGCCGCCCGCAAGGAAATCCTCGGCCTGTACATGGCCGATGCCGTGGAGGAATACCTGGTGCAACTGGTGATGGCCACGCGCACCCCTGCGAAGTTCGACCCGGAAATGGCCGAGTGGATCGCCTATGGCGCCAGCCCCCGTGGTTCCATCGCCCTGGACCGTTGTGCCCGGGCCCATGCCTGGCTGGCCGGTCGCGATTTTGTCAGCCCGGAAGATATCCAGGCGGTCTTGTTGGACGTGCTGCGTCACCGCATCATCCTGTCGTTCGAGGCCGAAGCCGCCGGTGTCGACCAGGACCGCGTGGTGCAACGCATTCTCGACGTCGTTGCCGTCGCTTGAAGTCGATGAACGCAAGCGATGGCATCCGCGTAACCCTCAGTGAATTGATTGAGATGCGCCACCGCGTGCGTGAGGTGCAGTTGTTCTCCACGCCTGGCCAGCGTAGCCCGCTGGTGGGCCTTCATCACTCCAAGCTGCGCGGGCGTGGCGTCGATTTCGACCAGGTGCGCGTGTACCAGGCCGGCGACGATGTGCGCACCATCGACTGGCGCGTGACGGCGCGTACCCAGGAGCCGCACACCAAGCTGTTCCACGAAGAGCGCGAGCGACCGATTTTCATCATGGTCGAGCAAAGTTGCCGGCTGTTTTTCGGCTCGGGGCAAATGTTCAAGTCGGTGCTTGCCGCCCAGGCCGCCAGCCTGATCGGTTGGGCCGCCCTGGGCCATAACGACCGGGTGGGCGGGCTGGTGTTCGGCGACAGCGAGCACTACGAGATCAAGCCACGGCGCAGCAAACAGAGCCTGTTGCAACTGCTCAACCGGCTGGTGCGGGTCAACCAGAGCCTGAACACCGAGCGTCAACCGGAAGCGGATGCCCTGGGCATGGCCTTGCGCCGTGGCCGCGAGGTGCTGCGCCCCGGCAGCCTGGTGGTGGTGATCTGTGATGAGCGCGCCCTCACCGAAGGCGCCGAGCAACAGCTGAGCCTATTGGCGCGCCATTGCGACCTGCTGTTATTACCGATCTCCGACCCGCTGGACCACGCCCTGCCCGCCGCCGGGCTGCTGCGTTTCGCGCAAAGGGGCGCGCAACTGGAATTGGACACGCTGAATATCGACCTGCGCCAGGCCTACAAGGCCCAAGCCGAAGCGCGTATCGCCCGCTGGGAACTGCTCGCGCAGAAACTGCGGCTGTTGTTGATGCCCTTGAGCACCCAGAGTGAAATGGTCGAGCAACTGCGCGAATACCTCAACCCGCAACGCCCGGTTAAAAAACCATGAGCAGCCTGGACCAACTGCAACCGCTGATCGCCCCGCCCGCCATTGGCTTCTGGCCACCGGCACCGGGCTGGTGGCTGTTGCTGCTGGTGATCCCACTGCTCGGTTGGGGCTTGTGGTGGCTGCGTCGTTTCCTGCCGGCCCGCCGCCCTGTGGCCCGCGCCGAACAACCACTGGACCCGTTGCGTATCGCCGCCCTGGCCGAGTTGGCTTTGATGCCCAAGCCCTACGACGGAGCGCCTGCGGGCGCCTGGCTGCAGCAACTCAACGGCCTGCTCAAGCGCCTGTGCCGTAACGACTACCCTTATAGCCAGAGCCATACCCTCAACGGGCGCAAATGGCTGGCCTTCCTGGACAACCGCTGCCCCGCCGCCGGCCTGACGCGCTGGATGGTGTTGGTGGAAGGCGCCTACAAACCCGAATGCAAGCTCGACGACAAAGCCATCGCCGGCCTCACCCAAGCCGTCGACACCTGGATTCGCAAACATGTTTGAGTTCGCCTGGCCGTGGATCTTCGCCCTGTTGCCACTGCCCTGGGTCATGCGCTTGGTGCTGCCCGTGGCCGACAGCGGCGAACCGGCGCTGAAAGTCAGCTACCTCAGCGACCTCGAAGGCCTGGCCCGCCGCCGTGCCCGCGTCAACCTGCCCGGCTGGCGCCAGCAAGCCGCATTCGTGGTGCTGTGGTTGCTGCTGTTGACCGCCGCCGCCCGCCCGCAATGGCTGGGCGAACCCTTGCCGATTGCTGCCAGCGGTCGGGATTTGCTGGTGGCGGTGGATGTGTCCGGCTCCATGGATTTTCCCGATATGCATTGGCAGGACGAGGACGTCAGCCGCCTGGCCTTGGTCAAGCACCTGCTGGGAGACTTTCTGGAGGAGCGTGAAGGTGACCGCGTGGGCCTGATCCTGTTCGGCAGCCAAGCCTACCTGCAAGCGCCCCTGACCTTTGACCGCCGCACCGTGCGCACCTGGCTGGATGAAGCGCGCATCGGCATTGCTGGCAAGAACACCGCCATCGGCGACGCCATCGGCCTGGCCATAAAACGCCTGCGCCAGCGCCCGGCGCAAAGCCGTGTGCTGATCCTGGTCACCGACGGCGCCAACAACGCCGGGCAGATCGACCCGTTGACCGCCGCGCGCCTGGCGGCCGAGGAAGGCGTGAAAATCTACCCCATCGGCATCGGCGCCGACCCCGAGCAAACCGGCTCCCTGGGCATCCTAGGCGTAAACCCGAGCCTGGACCTCGACGAACCGGCGCTCAAGGCACTGGCCGAGACCACCGGTGGCCAGTATTTCCGCGCCCGAGACGGCGAGGAACTGCTGAAGATCAAGGACACTCTCGACACCCTCGAGCCCGTGGAACAACAACCCACCCAGGCCCGCCCGGCCCAGGCGCTGTACAGCGGCCCATTGGCCTTGGCGTTGGTGTTGAGCCTGTTGCTGGTGATCCAGGAACGCTGGCCGAACAACGCTTTGCAACGAGCCTTCAATAGGCTATCGAGCAGGGGCATCTTTTTGCAGCAACACCCTGAATGGCGCCAGCGTCTGCAGCGCCTGCGTTTGCGGAGGCGTCGATGATCGCGCTGTGGCCGCACTGGTTGCGCCCCTGGTGGCTGTTGTTGCTGCCCCTGCTTGGCTGGTTGCTGTGGCAGTTGTGGCACCGGCAAAAGCGCGCCGGGCGCTGGCAGATGATCCTGCCGCCGGCGTTCCATGCCGAGTTGCTCAGTGGTGGCAATGGCCGCGAGAGTAAATCGCCGTGGGTGGTGCTCGGCATCGCCTGGCTGTTGGCCGTGCTCGCGCTATTGGGCCCCAGTTGGCAACGGGTTGAACAAGCCAGCCAGAAACCTTCCGACCCCTTGGTGGTGCTGCTGGAACTGACCCCGGAAATGCTCGCCACCGACAGCCCGCCCAACCGCCTGGAACAGGCACGGCGCAAGCTGTATGACTTACTGCAAGCGCGCACCGATGCGCAAACAGCCATCATCGTGTATGCCGGCAGCGCCCATACCCTGGTGCCGCTGTCCGATGACCTGGCCACCAGCCGCAACCTGTTGGAAGCCCTGCGCCCGTCGATCATGCCCGAGCCCGGCCATCGTGCCGATCTTGCCGTGGAAAAAGCCCTGGGCCTGCTCAAGCAAGGCGGTCTGGGCCAGGGGCGCCTGCTGCTGATCGGTTCCTCACTGTCCAAACAAGAGCGCCAAGGCATCCGCCTGCAACTGCAAAGTGCCCAGGCTCCAACGTTGTCGATCCTCGGCATCGGCAGTCGCGAAGGTACGCCGGTGACTCAGGAGAGCGGCGAGTTCCTCAAGGACGACCAGGGCGCGATCCTGGTGCCGCGCCTCGACAGCCCGACCCTCAAGGCGTTCGCCAGCGAAATGGGTGGCCGCTACCGTGCGGCGCGCCTGGATGACAAGGACCTGCGCCAACTCGGTATGCTCGACAGCGCCCAAGCCCTGCGCGACGACGGCCAACGGCTGCGCCTGGACAGCTGGGCCGACCAGGGTTACTGGCTGCTCTTGCCGTTGTTGCTGCTGGCCGCGTGCGCCGGGCGTCGCGGCTGGCTGTTCTGCCTGCCCTTGCTGCTGATGGGCGCGCCGCAACCCAGCTATGCCTTTGGGCTGCAGGACCTGTGGCTGCGCCCCGACCAACAGGGCCAGTACCTGCTCAAGCACAAACGCCCGGCCGAAGCCGCAGAACACTTCCAGGACCCGCAATGGCAAGGCGTGGCGCTGTATGAAGCCGGCAATTACGCCGAGGCCATCAAGCGGTTTGCCCAAGGCAGCGACGCCTATTCCCACTACAACCGCGGCAATGCCCTGGCCAAGGCCGGTGAACTTGAAGCGGCCCTTGATGCGTATGAACAAGCCCTGGAAGCCCAGCCCGATTTGCAGCCGGCGCTGAAAAACAAAGCCTTGGTTGAAGCGCTGATGCAGGAGCAAACGCAGCCCGAGCCGGACCCGCCTGCAAAAAACGCAGATGACGAAACCACCCAACCCGGCCAAACTGCGCAACCGGGCACCAGCGCACAAACGGCCCAGGGCGGCGAGCAATCGTCCCACGGCCAGGGCGAAGCCGGCACGGGTGAGACTCAGCCCAACGCCCCGCCACAGGCCGGCGGCAATGAAGTGCCAGGCAGCGAACTGGGTGACGAGCAGACCACCACGCCGCCACTGCGCCCCGCCGACACACGCCTGGAAGGCGAGCGCCGCCAAGCACTGGAGCAATGGTTGCAGGAGATCCCGGACAACCCCGGCGAGCTGTTGCGCCGCAAATTCTGGTACGAACAGCAACAACATCAGGACACCACTCGATGAGCCGCCGCACCACCCTTTTGCTCCTGCTCGCGTTGTCGGCAGGCCACGCCCAGGCGGCGGACCTGGTCGCCAGCGTAGACCGCAGCCGCCTCAACTCCGGGGAAACGGTGGAGCTGACGGTGCAATCCAGTGATGTGACCCAGTTTGGCAAACCGGACCTGTCGCCCCTGGACGCGCAGTTCGAAGTCAGCGGCACCCGCCAGATCAACCAACTCACCACGCTGGACGGCGACAACCACGCCACCACCCGTTGGATCATCACCCTGCTGCCCAAGGTGAACGGCAACGTGGTGATCCCGCCGCTGCAGGTGGGCGCGCTCAAGACCCAGCCGATCACCCTGCAAGTGGTGGAAAGCGCCAGCCAGAACACCAGCGCCGAACTGGCCCCGGTGTTCATCGAAGCCAGCCTCGACCAGGCCAGCGTGTACGTGCAGGCCCAGGCCCTGTTGACCGTGCGCGTGTACCACTCGGTATCGCTGTATGACGACAGCAGCCTCACGCCCTTGCAGATACCGGATGCACGTGTCGAACAACTGGGCGAATCACGCACCTATGAAAAGGTCATCAACAGCATCCGCCATGGCGTGATCGAAACCCGCTACGCCCTCTACCCGCAACACAGTGGCGCCGTGGTGATTCCGGCGCAGACCTTCAGCGCTACCCTGGTGGAATCGCGACCGCCCCAGGAAAACACCCTGCAGGGCACCAAGCCGGGCAAGATGATTCACGTCAGCTCTGCGCCCCTGCCCTTGACGGTCAAACCCAAACCGGACGCCTACCCCGCCGACGCCCCCTGGCTGCCCGCGCGCAGCCTGACCTTGAGCGAAGGCTGGAACCCCACGCCGGACCACGTGCAAGTCGGCGATTCCCTGACCCGCAGCCTTACCGTGGAGGCCGAAGGCCTGTCCAGCGCACAGCTGCCGGCGCTGCCCGGCACCGAGGTCAACGGCCTGCGCCGCTACCCCGACCAACCAGTGATGGCTAACCGTACCAGCGACCGCGGCCTGACCGGCAGCCGTGAAGACCGCGAAGCCCTGGTGCCGACCCGCGCCGGCGAGCTGGAACTGCCCGCCGTGGAAGTGGTGTGGTGGAACACCCACGAAGATCATCTGGAACGCACCAGCCTGCCGGCGCGCACCGTGCAAGTGGCGGTGAACCCCAGCCTGGTGGTGGACACCCCGGCGACACCGACCATCATCACCGCCCCCGACGATGACCGCCTGTGGCTGTGGCAACTGAGCACACTGATACTGGCCTGCACCACCCTGCTGGGCTTTGGCCTGTGGTGGCGCGCACGCCGGCAACCGGCGGTACAACGCGCCGCGCAAACCGGCCCCAGCCCACGCACGCTGCTCGACGACCTCAAGCGCGCCACCCAGGCCAACGACCCTCATGCTACCCGCCAGGCCCTCGACGCCTGGGCACGGCAACAGCCGGAAACGCTGGCCGACATGGCCGCGCGGTTTGTGCCGCTGTCCGATGCCCTGGATGGGTTGAATGGCGCGCTGTACAGCGAAAGCGGCCAATACTGGTTGGGTGATGACCTGTGGCGTGCCATCAAGGCGATCCCCGTGGCCGAACGCGAGCAAGACCCGGCCACCGACACCACCAGCTTGCCGCCGCTCTACCCCAAGTAACCCCCGAGCCTGCTCGTTCCCACGCTCTGCGTGGGAATGCCGCCCCGGACGCTCCGCGTCCAGGTTTCACGCCCTGTGCGACGGTGACGCAGAGCGTCACGGGATGCATTACCACGCAGAGCGTGGGAACGATCAATGGCGTGCCATCAAGGCGATCCCCGTGGCCGAACGCGAACAAGACCCGGCCACCGACACCACCAGTTTGCCGCCGCTCTACCCCAAGTAACCCAGCCTCGACCAACACCACAAAACCTTGTGGGAGTGGGCTTGCCCGCGATGGCGGTGTAACAGTCGGCAGATGTGCTGGCTGATACTCATCCATCGCAGGCAAGCCAGCTCCCACAGTGGATCTGCGTCGCCTGATCCACATGGCCCGCACCCTCGCCGACCGTGCGCTCGATTGCCTGCAACCCAACCCCACTGACACGCCATAGCCCCCGTAGGAGCGAGCTTGCTCGCGAAGAACTCATAGGCGCCGCGTTTATCCAGGAAACACGCGTCATCGTTGACGTTTTTCGCGAGCAAGCTCGCTCCTACAATCAGCCATCAGGGCTGGCCCACACTCCGCTGATCGCGTCGGCCATGAGTCCACGCGCACTTTTACAGGTAAACTCCCCTCCTTTTCATCTTCTCCACGGAGTTCGCCTTGCGTCTGTTTCATACCTCCGACTGGCACTTGGGCCAAAACCTCCACGGCCAGGAACGCGACTTCGAACACGCCTGTTTCCTAGAATGGCTGCTGGGCCAACTCAAGGCCCAGCGCCCGGATGTGCTGTTGATCGCCGGCGATATCTTCGACACGGTCAACCCGCCGCTCAAGGCCCAGGAGCGCTTGTATGACTTCATCATCAGCGCCCACGAACAACAGCCGACACTGACCATTGTGATGATTGCCGGCAACCATGACTCCGGTTCGCGCATTGAGCTGCCTGCGCCTCTGATGCGCCGCTTGCGCACCCATGCCCTGGGCCGAGTGCTGTGGCTGGATGACGGGCAACTGGATGCCGACCGGCTGCTGATCCCGCTGCCCAATGCCAAAGGCAAGATCGCCGCCTGGTGCCTGGCGCTGCCCTTCCTGCGCCCGGCGGAAGTCACCGGCGCACAGCTGGGTGATGATTACCTGCGCGGCATCGGCCAAGTGCATGAATGGCTGATCGCGGCCGCCAATGCCAAGCGCAACAAAGGCCAGGCGCTGATAGCCATCAGCCATGCGCATATGGCCGGTGGATCGGTATCCGAAGACTCCGAACGCAGCCTGATCATCGGCAATGCCGAGGCACTGCCTGCCACACTGTTCGACCGAAGCGTGGCGTATGTGGCCCTCGGCCATTTGCACAAACCGCAAAAGGTCAATGGCGAGGAGCGCATTCGCTACAGCGGCTCGCCAATCCCCCTCTCGTTCTCCGAAATCGGCTA
This sequence comes from Pseudomonas sp. MF6767, assembly GCF_016405475.1. Classification (NCBI taxonomy): domain Bacteria; kingdom Pseudomonadati; phylum Pseudomonadota; class Gammaproteobacteria; order Pseudomonadales; family Pseudomonadaceae; genus Pseudomonas; species Pseudomonas sp. MF6767. Next base: position 88,556 of record NZ_JAEKCY010000022.1, read on the forward strand.
CAAGCACCAGATTCTCGACGTGACGTTCCAGGGCGAAAGGCTGGTGGGCTGCGAACCGATCCTGATTCCCCGCTCCGTCAACCTGCAACGCCTGGATGCCGCGCCCTTGGCCGATATCCTCAAGCAACTCGGTGAGCTGCCCGACATCGACCTGCTCGCCGAAACCCAGCGCCACCCCTGGCTGGAAGTGCGCGTGCGCCTCGACGAGCCGCAACCGGACCTGCGCCAACAGATCGAAACCGCCCTGCAAGGCAAGGCCGTGCGCCTGGTGCGTATCGCCGCCGAGTATGCCGGCACACGCGGCAGCGCAGAGGTAGACGATGCGCAACTGATCGAACTCGACCAGCTCACGCCCCAGGAACTGTTCAGCCGCGCCTGGCAAGACAGCTACGGCAGTGAAGTGGATGAACAGACCTTGAAGGACTTCGCCGTGCTGCTCCAGGAAGTACAACAGGAGGGCGAACAGCCATGAAGATCCTCGCCATCCGCCTGAAAAACCTCGCCTCCCTGGCGGGCCCGTTCGAAATCGACTTTACCGCCGAGCCCCTGGCCAGTGCGGGTCTGTTCGCCATCACCGGGCCGACCGGCGCGGGTAAAAGTACCCTGCTCGATGCGTTGTGCCTGGCGCTGTTTGGCGCGGTGCCACGCCTGGGTGACACCGGCCAGGCCAAGATGCCGGACGCCGACACGGATATTTCCATCGGCGACCCGCGCACTCTGATTCGACGCGGCACCGGTGGCGGCTATGCCGAGGTGGATTTTGTCGGTGTCAGTGGCCGTCGCTACCGTGCGCGCTGGGAAGCCAACCGCGCCCGTGACAAGGCCAGCGGCAAGTTGCAGAACAGCCGGCAAAGCCTGATCGACCTGGACAGCGACCAACTGTTGGCCAGCCAGAAAACCGAATACAAGACCCAGCTCGAATTGGCCCTGGGCCTGAACTTCGAACAGTTCACCCGTGCAGTGCTGCTGGCGCAAAGCGAGTTCAGCGCCTTCCTCAAGGCCAATGACAATGAGCGCAGCGAACTGCTGGAAAAGCTCACCGACACCGCGCTCTACACCCAGCTCGGCCGCCGTGCGTTCGATAAGGCCAAAGAGGCCAAGGACGCCCACAAACAGCTGCAGGACCAAGCCACCGGCGTGGTGCCCCTGGCCCCCGAAGCCCGCGCCGAGCTGGATCAACAGTTGGCCCAAGCCCAGCAGCAACTCAAAACCCAACAAGCCCAGCTCAAGCAGCTGGAGTTGCAGCACACCTGGCTCAAGGAGCTGCGAGAATGGCAGGAGCGCTATCAGCATGCTGTGGAGCAACTGCAACGCGACGAGCAGACGTGGGCCGACCAAGGTCAGCAACGCCAGGACCTGAGCCTGCTGGAGCAGTTGGCACCGCAACGCCATCACTTCCTGCGCCAGGCAGAACTCGCCACCTTGCTGACGCCCCTGGCGGCACAGATTGCCCAGCACCTCGAGCAACAAACCGCCCTGCACACCCGCCAGGAACAGGCGCAACACCAGCAAGTGGCCGCCCAGGCAGCACTGGCCGCGGCCCTGAAACACCAGGCCGACGCCGCGCCCCTGCTGCGCCAGGCCATCGAAGAGCAAAACACCCTCGCCCATGTGAGCCGCGAACTGGCCAAGCGCAACGAGGAAAAACACCAGCACGAAAGCGCCTGTACCGAAGGCCAGGCCCTGCTCGACGGTTTGCAACACACGCAGGCCCAAGGCACCGAGCGCCTGCAACGCCTGGCCACCGAGCTTGAGCACAGCGCCGCCCTCGCACCGCTGAGCGATGCCTGGAACGCCTACCGTGACCGCCTGCAACAGTTGGTGTTGATCGGCAATCGCCTCAACCAAGGCCAGGCCGAGCTGGGGCAGCTCGAACAGCGCGCCAGCGCCGCCATTGAACAGTTCACCCAACAGCGCGAAGCCCTGGATTTGCTCTACCACGAGGCCGGTGCCGAACCGCACGCGGTGGCCGAACAAATCCAATTGCTGGCCAGCCTGCTGCAAGACAATCGCAAGCAACAGCGCGCCTTCGAAGACCTGGCCCGCCTGTGGGACAGCCAGCAACAGTTGGATCAACAGGCCTCTGCGCTCACGCAAAGGCTCGCCGAGGCCGCGCAAAAACGCGAACAACTGAACCAGACCGGCCTGCAAACCAAGGCCGAACTCACCGTTGCCGAACAAACCCTGGCGGTGACCAAGCAACTGCTTGAGCGCCAACGCCTGGCCCGCAGTGCCAGCGTCGAGGAGTTACGCGAGCAGTTGCAGGATGACCAACCCTGCCCGGTGTGCGGCAGCCACGAACACCCCTATCACCAGCCTGAAGCCCTGCTGCAAAGCCTGGGCCGCCATGATGAAAGTGAAGAGGCGGCGGCGCAGAAAGCCGTCGACAGCCTCAAGGAAAAACTCACCGAACTGCGCGGTGAAGTCGGCGGCCTGATCGCTCAGCAAAAAGAGTTCCTGCAACAGCAGGAACAGTTGGCCACCCAGCAGCAGGGTTTGGCACCGAGCCTGCAAGCCCACCCACTGTCGGCCTCGCTGTTCAATCAGGACCCCGCTAAGCGCAGCCCTTGGCTGGCCCAGCAACTGGCCCAATTGACCCAAAGCATCAGCCAGGACGAACAACGCCAAGGCGCCCTGCTCAACCTGCAACAGAACGCCGGGCGCTTGCAGCAACAATTACAAGCGGCCCAGGATGCCAGCCAGCAAGCCCGGCAATTGCTGGTGGACCAACAACGGCAACTGGCCGGCGACCGCGAACGCCTGGAGGCCGAACTCAGCGCCTTCGCCAGCCTGCTGCCCGCCCAGACGCTGGAAGGCTTGCGCAGCGCGCCTGCGGCGACCTTCATGCAGCTCGACCAACAGGTCAGCCAGCGCCTTGAGCAGTTGGGCCATCAACGCGACGAGCAGGCCGAGCAGCAAGAGCGCCAACAGGCCATCGAGAAACAGCACACCCACCAACAGCATCGTCAGCAGCAACTTGACGCTGTGAATCTGCAAGTCGCCGAGCTGGCCGACCAGCAACACGCCGTCCAGGAAAAACTCCGCGCCTTGCTAGGGGATTACCCCAGCGCCGAACACTGGCAACAGCAGCTGGAGCAAGCCGTCACGCAGTCGCGCCAAAGCGAGACCGACGCCAACCAGGAACTGCACGCCGTGCACACGGCGCAAGTACAGCTGGCCGCCGACCTCAAGGCCCAGCAGCAACGCCAGCAGGCATTGGAGGCGGAGCAGCACGCCCTTGCGACACGCATCGGCGAATGGCGCGCCTTGCACCCAGAACTGGATGATCAGGGCCTGGCACGCCTGTTGGCCCTTGATGAAGCCCAGGTCGCGCAGTTGCGTCAGCACCTGCACAGCAGCGAAAAGGCCGTCGAGCAAGCCAAGGTTCTGCTGCACGAGCGCGAACAGCGCCTGGCCGAACACCAGGCCCTGCACAACGGCAACCTGGAGGCCGAGCAGTTGGACGCCACCCTGGCAACGCTTGAGCAGCAACTGCTCGAGGGCGAGAAACACTGCGCCGAACTGCGCGCACGCCAGGCCGAAGACCAGCGCCGCCAGAATGCCAACCAGGCCCTGGCCGAACAGATTGCCAAGGCTTACGAGCAGTGGCAGCGCTGGGCACGCCTGAATGCGCTGATCGGCTCGGCCACCGGCGACACCTTCCGCAAGATCGCCCAGGCCTACAACCTCGACTTGCTGGTGCACCATGCCAACGTGCAACTGCGCCAACTGGTGCGCCGCTACCGGCTCAAACGCGGCGGCAGCATGCTCGGGCTGCTGGTGATGGACACAGAGATGGGCGATGAACTGCGTTCGGTGCATTCATTGTCCGGTGGCGAAACCTTCCTGGTGTCGTTGGCGTTGGCCTTGGGCCTGGCGTCCATGGCCTCGAGCACATTGAAGATCGAATCGCTGTTTATCGACGAAGGCTTCGGCAGCCTCGACCCCGAATCCCTGCAATTGGCCATGGACGCCCTGGACGGCCTGCAAGCCCAGGGCCGCAAAGTGGCGGTGATCTCCCACGTACAGGAAATGCACGAGCGCATCCCGGTACAGATCCAGGTCCAGCGCCAGGGCAATGGCTTGAGTACCCTGGAGGTCAAGTGAACGAAGCGCTACTTTATTCGTTCCGGCGCTGCCCCTATGCGATGCGGGCGCGGCTGGCCTTGCGTTACTCAGGCGTTCCTGTGCGAATCATCGAGGTGAGCCTCAAGGCCAAGCCAGCCGAGATGCTGGCGCTGTCGCCCAAGGGTACGGTGCCGGTGTTGAGTGTCGAAGGTCGAGTGATCGAGCAGAGCCTGGAGATCATGCAATGGGCGCTGGCGCAGCACGACCCGGATGATTGGCTGCTGCAAGGTGACCCTGCGGTGCTGGCGTTGATTGCCGAGAATGATCAGGTGTTCAAGCATCATTTGAATCGATACAAGTATGCCGAGCGCTATCTGGAACAACCAATGGAGCATTATCGGGCCGAGGGTGAGGTGTTCTTGCAGAAGTTGGAAGGCTTGCTGGCGGAGCGTGAGTACTTGCTCGCCGAACACCTGAGCCTGGCGGATGCGGCACTGGCGCCGTTTGTGCGGCAGTTTGCTCATGTGGATCGGGAGTGGTTTGCGGGGACGCCGTATCAGCGTTTGCAGATTTGGTTACAGCGGTTCCTTGAGTCCCCACTGTTTACCGCCGTGATGGCAAAGCCCTGAGGCCGATACACTCAAGTGTGGGATCTGGCTTGCCTGCGATACTGACGACTCGGTGCAACTGAAACACCGAGTTGATGCCATCGCAGGCAAGCCAGCTCCCACATTTGACCGTCGCTCAATTCCAGTACAGTGCCGGGTCTTGTTATCTAGCATCAAGTATGGGGCAGACCCGCTTTTGAATCAGTCCGTGTTCCACGAATTGTCGTCATTCGAGGCATACACCGAGCTGTATCCCAATGCCTTGAATGCCCGCTCGGTGTCGGAACTGCTGCTGTTGCGCAGCGACGTGCCGCGCTCGCTGCATGCGTGTATCGGGGAGTTGAGCCATATCCTCGCGGACCTGCCTGGCAGCTATGGACGCACGGCGCAGCGCTTGGCGGCGGAATTTGAAGCGCGGCTGAGGTATACGGGGATTGATGAGATTCTGGAGGATGGGTTGCATAGTCGGTTGACGGAGTTTATTGAAGCTATCCGGGAGTTGGCGCGGGCGGTGCAGAGTTCTTATTTGGAGGTTGTCTGTGGCCCACCGTCCTACAAGGCGATGGAAGGTGCAGAGGGAGATCTACTTTAAGTAAATCTCCCCATACCTTCGCGCGCTGACTATATCTACGACTCACTCGGTCCGGCCCTTATTCTACAGGTGTTCACGCAACTATCCCCATAAGCCAAGGCCAACCTTTTTTCATTTCTTGCAGTCGCATCAACCAATTATCTGCTAATTAAGCTCCATTAACCACATCTCTTTTTTATAACTGCCGAATCCGAATATCATCGAAACCAACAAATTGGCCTGCCGGAAAGTCATAGAGCCTAGCAGTAATAGAAACACCGGTCCTAATATCATCTACATGAAAACGGTGCGTCATTGTCTGCCACACCCCAGGCGTACTATATAGGAATCTTACAAATTGGATATCTACGGACATATTGTAATTCCCAATAACCCTCGCTGAAACCTCATACCATCCGGGGGCCACACTGAAAACTTGATATAAACCTGTCCCAGTTCCAGACACACTGTTGTAACCTCTCCAATAGCCTGAAGTTATGTCCCCCGAGCCGAACACGGTCCACCCATTATATCCACTACTAAAATCCGTGAAATGGTCGAGCTTTTTATTGCTCACTTGGTAGTCCACTATCGGAAAGCTGATGGCCAGGGTTTCATCCTTGCTTGTGCTGACCGCTGCCTTGAGCTCCATCTGCAGCTTGGTGCCATCACCCAATCCATTCAAATAACTACGAGCAATCCCTGGTTCGA